>NZ_UWOD01000001.1:1250252-1551628 GCF_900604335.1 Intestinibacillus sp. Marseille-P6563
AAACGGCTTGGTCAGGTAATCGTCTGCGCCGCAGTCCAACCCCTCCACCCGGTCGGCGACCGAGCTGCGCGCGGTCAGCATGAGGATGGGGGTGGTGTTCTTTTCGCGCCGGAGCGTGCGTGCGACTTCCAGCCCGCTCATACCGGGCAGCATCACGTCGAGCAGCACCACATCGTATTGCCCCGAACGGGCATATTCCAGGCCATCGAGCCCATTATAGACCGCCTCGGCCGCATATTTCTGTTCCTGCATGATCTTCACCAGAACATCGGCCAGGCGGCGTTCGTCTTCAATAATCAAAATATTCATAGCATCACCTGCCTTTATTATAGTACAAAGCCCCGGTCAGGGGAATCCCCCATTTCTCCCCCTTTCCCGGCTTGTCTGCGGGAATCCTGCCGGTTTTGGGGACACGTCCGGCAAAACCCATCCGTCCGGTTTGACAAAATCCCGCCCGTCCGCCTCCTATAATGGAAGCTGGACAAAGGAGGGGCGTGATGCGGGTCATCTATCTGGACGTACTGGCTGGGGTCAACCTGGCGATGGATTATCTGATCCTGTGCGCAACGGCGCGGCTGAGCGGCACCTTTGCCACCCGGCCCCGGCTGCTGCTGGGTGCTGCGGGCGGCGCGGGGTATGCAGTCCTCAGCTGCCTTCCCGGGCTGGAGCTGCTGTCCAGCCTGCCCATCCAGGGGCTGGCCGGGCTTGCGATGGTCCGTCTGGCTTTCGGCGGCCGCCGGGCCGCCGAACTGGCCCGTCTGACGCTGCTGTTTTGGCTGATCTCCTGCGCCTGCGCGGGCGGCGCACTGGCCCTCGGCCAGGTGAGCGACGCTTCTTTTTTCGCCGGCGGCGGCTACTATATCGACGTGCCGCTGCGCGTGGTCGCGGCGACGGCCGTGCTGTGCTGGGTACTGACCGGGTTTGTGTTCCGCGGGCAGGCTGGAGACGGCGTCCGCGGGCGGCAGACCGCCCGGGTCCGGTTGGAATTTGCCGGGCAGACGGCTGAATTTACCCTTCTGGTCGACAGCGGCAACGAACTGGCCGACCCGGTCAGCGGGCGGCCCGCGCTGGTGCTCGACCGGCGGGCCGCGGCCCGGGTGCTGCCAGTCGAAGCGGCCGTGCCACTGGCCGGACTGACCTCGGGCAACGCACCGGCCGTTCTGGCCGCCCTGCCGGGGGCCTGCCGGGGCCGGTTCCAGCTTTTGCCCTACCGGGCGGTCGGGAAAGAGAGCGGTCTGCTGCTCGCTTTCCGTCCCGACCAGGCGTCGCGGGACGGAAAGCCCTGGGCCGGGCTGGCGGCCATCTCGCCCGCCCAGGTGGCGGGCGGACGATACGAAGGACTCATCGGACTATGAAAGGGGACGAAATCGCATGCTTTTCCAATGGTTACACAAACTTCTCCTCCGACTCGGGCTGCGGCGGGAGGACGGCATCTACTTCATCGGCGGCGGTGAAGTACTTCCCCCGCCGATGAAGCCCGAGGAAGAAGCCCGTACGCTGGAAGCCCTGCAAGCCGGGGAAAGCTGGGCGCGCGACAAGCTGATCGAACACAATCTGCGGCTGGTTGTCTATATCGCGCGCAAATTCGAAAACACGAGCGTCGGGGTGGAGGACCTCATTTCCATCGGCACCATTGGCCTCATCAAAGCCGTGGGCACCTTCAAGCCGGACAAGAAAGTCAAGCTGGCGACCTATGCCTCGCGCTGTGTGGAAAACGAGATCCTCATGCACCTGCGCAAGGTATCCGGCCAACGCGCCGAGGTATCGTTTGACGAGCCGCTTTCGTCCGACTGGGACGGCAACGAACTACTGCTATCCGACATTTTGGGCACCGAACCGGACAGCGTCATGCGTCCCATCGAGGACGATGTGGACCGCGAACTGCTGCGCCGGGCGCTCACCCGCCTGCCGCCCCGCGAAATGCGCATCATCGCCATGCGGTTCGGACTGGGCGGCAGGGACAGCCTGACCCAAAAGGAGGTCGCCGACCGACTGGGCATTTCGCAGTCCTATATCTCCCGCCTGGAAAAGCGCATCATCGCGCGGATGAAAAAAGATATCCTCAAATGGGTGTGACGTCAAACGGAAGGGTTTCCTTCCGTTTTTTCTTTTTTCAGAAAAGTCATGACATTTTGTTTTTTGTCTGATATACTAATTGCATGCACTATAACGCATCCATTTTTTATACATTCTACAAATCGAGGGGGATCATGCAATGGCGCAGGAAAATAAAATGGGGGTTATGCCCACCGGGCCGCTGCTGTGGTCCATGTCCATCCCAGTGATGCTGTCCATGCTGGTCAGCGCGCTCTATAATATAGTAGACAGCATGTTCATCGCGCGCATCAGCGATGACGCGCTCACGGCGGTCAGCCTCTGTTTTCCCGTGCAGCTGCTCATGATCGCGCTGGCGACCGGCATCGGCGTAGGGCTCAATGTGCTGCTCAGTCAGGCGCTGGGCGCTGGGGACCGTACCTCGGCCGACCGCATTGCGGGCAACGGCATTTTCCTTTCGCTGGTATGCTGGGGGCTGTTTGCGGTGATTGGATGGTTTGGCAGTACGCCGTTTTTGGCACTGTTTACCAAAAAGGCCGCCATCCTGTCCATGGGCACCGACTATCTGCGCGTATGCACCCTCTTTTCCTGCGGGGTGTTCCTGCTGTTCACCGCCGAACGGCTCATGCAGGCCACTGGAAAAACGGTCTATCATATGATTATCCAGTGCATCGGCGCGGTCATCAATGTGGTTTTGGACCCAATTTTGATTTTTGGTCTGCTCGGCGCGCCGGCGTTGGGCGTGAAGGGTGCCGCCATTGCCACGGTCATCGGCCAGTGTACGGCCATGGCCATCGGCTTCCTGCTCAACTACAAACTCAATCATGATGTTCATTTTTCGGTGGCCGCGCTACGACCGGACAAAACCATCGTGCGCCGCATGTGCCGCATCGGCCTGCCGGCAGCCGCCGTGCAGGCGCTCTCGACCGCCATGACCGCTGGCATGAATGCCATCCTGATGCCGCTTAGTTCTTCTGCGGTCGGCTTCTTCGGGGTCTATTATAAGCTGCAAAACTTCTTATACATGCCCCTGTATGGGCTGACCAACACCATGGTACCCATCATTGGCTACAATCTGGGCGCGAAAAAATATGACCGCATCCGTGGGGTGACCCGCAATGCCGTTCTATTTGCGCTGGGGATCATGTGGGTCGGTTCTCTGCTGTTTTTGCTGTTCCCCCATGCGCTGCTGGCGCTGTTCGGCGAGGAAGGACTACGGTTTACCGGCGGCGTTCTGGCCATCCGTATCATTGCGCTGTCTTTCTTACCCTCTGCCATCACGCTGACACTGTGCGGCGTGCTGCAAGGACTGGGCCGCAGCGGAACTGCCCTGTTGGCCGCTGCGCTGCGGCAGCTGGTTTTGCTGCTGCCAGCCGCCTGGCTGCTCGGTCTTGTGGGCTTTCCAGTGCTCTGGTTTGCCTTCCCGCTCGCCGAGATCGTGACCCTGCCCATCGCCTGGCTGCTCAGCCGCCGGGTCTTTCGAGAGATCCCAGGACTCTAAAAAATCTGTGCTTGTATTTTTCGAAAAAAAGGCATACAATAAAGGTACAAACTCGATAGGATTAGAAGGTGATTCCAATGGACAGCGAATTCGAGCAGATCACCTGCGACATATTAAGGGACCCGCTCTTCCTGGAAACCCGTTCGTTTGTCCACCATGGCGGCGAAAATTCGGTGTATGACCACTCGCTTGCAACCGCCAAAGTGGCCTTTTCCTTGGCACATCGCTTTGGGCTTACGGACGATCAGGTCCGTTCGGTCACGCGGGCGGCACTGCTTCACGATTTCTTTGGCTATGACTGGCATGGGGATTGGTTTAAAGGCTATCTCCGGCAGTTCTCTGGATGGCAGCGTTTTCGGCACATGCACGCTTTTGTTCATGGCGATATTGCCGCCGACCGTGCACACGCTCATTTTGGGCTGAGCCAACGGCAGCGCGATGCCATTGCAAGCCACATGTTTCCGCTTTGTTTTTCCGTGCCCCGCTCGACCGAGGCGTGGATCATCACCCTGGCGGATAAAATCGTGGCTTCCCGCGAAATGACCCAAGCGGCAGGCTATTATGCGGTGTCCTTTTTCCGGAAATTCATTCCGGCGGCGCAGGAATAAATCGATCATGTGGGCGGTCTCGCGCAAGAGACCGCCTGTTTTTTTTAGAAAGGGGAATCTTTTTCATGCGGCTGCATCAGGCTCTTCAGCTTTCACCCGGCGATACGGTGGCGATCATTGGCGCGGGCGGTAAAACGACTGCCTTATGGCGTCTGGCCGCCGAACGGCGGGACGATGGCGCGCTCATCACCACCTCGACCCACATCCTCCGTCCGTCGCCGGACGCCTGCGATGTGTTCGATTCGCCCGATTGCTGGGAGGCGCTGCAAGCCAAATTGCTCCCTGGCCAGGTGGTCTGTGCGGCTTATCCTGGCCCGGAGGACAAGTGCACCGGTCTGTCCCCTGCCCTGTTCGCGGCCGCCCGGGCTGCGGACACGCCCATTTTATATGAGGCCGACGGTGCCAGCAAGCTGCCAGCCAAGCTGCACCGTTCGGATGAGCCGGTCATCTATCCGGATACCGATGTCGTATTGATCTTGGCCGGTCTGCGGGCGCTGGACCGCCCGGTCGGTGAAGTCTGCCATCGGTTCCAGCTTTCGCCTCGGATGGCACAGGACCCGCAGCGGCCTTTTGACCCTGCCGATCTGCTGGAAACCATCCGCGACAGCATCCGTGCCTGCGGTGCCGCCAAAGAACAATTGCGCATCCTTATCAATCAGGCCGATACCCCCAATCGTCTGGAGACCGCCCGCCCGGTCCAGGAAACCTTGCAGGACGAAGGATATTTTGTCCGAACCGGCTGCCTGCGCAATCCGTTTTGGCCATGAAAAAAAGCCTTTCCCGCATAGAGCGGGGAAGGCTTTTTCATTACAGCACTTTGCTGAGGAATTCTTTCAAACGCGGATGCTGCGGATGGTCGAAAAAGGTTTCCGGGTCGTTCTGCTCGGCGATGACGCCCTGGTCCATGAACATGACGCGGGTCGCCACCGAACGGGCAAAGCCCATCTCGTGGGTAACGACCACCATGGTCATGCCCTCTTCGGCCAATTCCTTCATCAGTTCGAGCACTTCGCCGACCATTTCCGGGTCGAGTGCCGAAGTCGGTTCGTCAAAGAGCATCACGTCCGGATTCATCGCCAACGCTCGCGCAATGGCGATACGCTGCTGCTGGCCGCCCGAAAGCTGCCGCGGATACGCGTCTGCCTTATCCGGCAGGCCAACCCGCGCGAGCAGTTCCATGGCCTTTTTCTCGGCGTCGGCTTCGCTCATGATCTTGAGGCGGACCGGAGCCAGTTTGATGTTTTCCTTGACCGACAGATGGGGGAACAGATTGAACTGCTGGAACACCATGCCCATCTTGCGGCGCAGGCGGTTGATATCCTGCTTGGGGTCGGTGATGTCGGTGCCTTCAAAGGTGATCGTGCCCGAAGTCGGCTGTTCGAGCAGGTTCAGGCAGCGCAGAAAAGTCGATTTGCCCGAACCGGACGCACCGATGATAACCACCTTTTCGCCCTTGGAGATATGTTCATTGACCCCCTTGAGCACTTCGTGATCCCCAAACGATTTATGTAGGTCTTTAACGTCGATCACTGGCTGCCAGTCTCCTTTCGATCAGTTTCTGTACCTGGGTCATCAGCACGACGAGCACCAGATAGAACACCGCGGTAATCAGAAGCGGCGCGATGTTATACACACGGTTTTGGATGTTGGTCGCCATTTTCAGCACATCCTGTACGGCGACATAACCGGCAACCGAAGTTTCCTTCAGAAGTGTAATGAACTCATTGAACAGCGCCGGCAGAATGTTGCGTACCGCCTGCGGCAGGATGATCAGCCGCATGGTCATACCCGACGTCAGACCGAGCGAACGACCGGCTTCGGTCTGGCCGCGGTCGATCGACTGGATGCCCGCACGGATGATTTCGGCCACATACGCGCCCGAGTTGATACCAAAACCGACCACAGCCGCCAATGTGCCGTCGGTCATGGTGACGAAAATACCGGTGTAGATAATCAAAAGCTGTACCATGACCGGCGTGCCGCGGATGACGGTCAAATACAGGTTACAAATCTTTTCGGCCAGCCACAAGATCGCATTGCACTTGCCCTTTTCCCGCTGCTGGGCGGCCGACACCTTGATGATTGCGATGACAATACCGATGACGATACCCAGGATAACAGCACAGGCTGCGATCTGTAAGGTCTTGCCCAAGCCCTGGAAGTAAAGCTTCCAGCGGTCACCCTCTACGAATGCACCATAGAGCTGGTCGCCGCGGGCTGTCAGCCATTCACTCACATACATCTCCCCTTTAACAAAAGTTTTCACGATTGCCAAAACAGCAGGAGCCTGTCAGCCCCTGCTGCTTGTGGTTTCTATTCTTTTTTAGATGCCCATGTGCTTGTTGATCAGCTCATCGACCTTGTCACCCTTGTACTCAGCCAGTACTTCGTTGATGACAGCCAGCAGATCTTCCTGGCCCTTCTGTACTGCGAACGCATACTGCTCGTCGGTCAGCTTGGTTTCCAGCATCTTGAGCTTGCCGTCCTGGGAAGCAACGATGGCTTCGGCCGGCTTCTGGTCAATGATCACCGCATCTGCCTTGCCGTTTGCCAGGTTCATACCAGCTTCCACAGCCGACTTGAACTGCAGAACATTGGCATCCTTGATGGTCGAACCGGTGGTTTCATCGCCCGAAGCGTACCAGTCGCCCGTAGTGCCCTGCTGTACGGCGATGTTCTTGCCGGACAGAGCAGCATCCAGTGCATCCTTATCGCCGTCCAGGTCGGAGTCCGAACGGACAATGACCATCTGCGACGAGGTAACGTATTCGTCGGTGAAGTCAACTTCCTTCAGACGCTCTTCGGTGATGGTCATACCAGCAGCCGCAAAGTCGCCCTTGCCCGACTTGAGTGCGGTTACGATGCCGTCAAAGTCCATGTCTACGATCTTGAGCTTTACGCCCAGCTTGTCAGCAACCGCCTGTGCCAGATCCGGGTCAACGCCCTGCACCGTGCCGTCATCTGCCAGATATTCAAACGGCGGGAACTGTGCGTTAGTCAGCATGACGATTTCGCCCTTTTCCTTGATTGCGTCAACGGTCGGGGTCGCGCTGTTGCCTGCGGACGATGCCGAACCGGTGGATGCCGAGCTGCCAGCTGCCGGCTGGTCGTTGCTGCCACCGCAAGCTGCGAGCGTGCCTGCCATCATCAGGGCAGCCAGAACGAGCGCAAATTTCTTCTTCATAATGAATCCTTTCCTCCTACATCAAAGAAAGTGTGGTAAACCCCTCGTCTACCAGTTTCTATTTTTTGATACAGGTATTATTATACACGCTTTCAGGCGAATAGCAAGGGCTTGTTTTCCAAAAAATCGAACGTTTTGCGGCTTTTTTTTGGTTCTCTGCGCGGCTCGGACGGACAGCGACTGCGCCGATGTATATTTATTCATTTTTGGCTGCATAAACGCCATTTTGATCATTTTCCTGTATATTGGCATGGCGGTTTGTCAAGCGGCTGCTTTGTGTGGTATAATAGATGTATCTTTGTTCGCCGGACCGCTTGGGCCGGATACAACACCGTGTTTGGAGTCGAAAAGCGATGTTATTTAACTCCCATTTTTTCATTTTTGTTTTTTTGCCCCTGAGTGTGGCCGGTTACTTTGTGTTAAACCGCTTCACCCGCCCGCGGTATGCGCAGTATTTCCTGCTGGTGATGAACCTGTGGTTTTATGCAGCCAATGACCTGCGCTCGGTGCCTGTGCTGCTGGCCAGCATTGTGCTCAACTACCTGATCGGCACCTCGATTTTGTCATCTCCCTACCGGCGCACCAAGACCGCTCTACTTGTCTGCGGCGTGCTGTGCAATGTGCTCGCGCTCGGCATCTTTAAATACCTCAATTTCTTTTTGCAAAATGTTTCGCTGGTGCTGGGACAAAGTTATGACCCCATCCAGCTTCTGTTGCCGCTCGGCATCAGTTTCTTCACCTTCCAGCAGATCTCCTATCTGGTGGATGCCCGCCGCGGCGATGCGCCCAGCTATTCGCTGAGCGAATATGCACTGTTTGCATCGTTCTTCCCCTATGTGACCAGCGGCCCGATCGCCTTCCATTCGGAGATTCTGCCGCAGATCCGGGATGAGGACAAGCGCCGCCCGTCGGCCTATAACCTTTCACGCGGCCTGACGGCCTTTGCCTTTGGCCTATTTAAAAAGGTACTGATCGCCGATACGCTGGGCAAGGCGGCCGACTGGGGCTGGGGCAACCTGTCCGACCTCAATCTGCCCGCGGCTCTGATTGTCATTGTCGCCTATACCTTGCAGCTCTATTTTGACTTTGCCGGTTACAGCGACATGGCCTCCGGCATTGCCCTGTGCTTTAACATTGAGCTGCCCATCAACTTCGACTCCCCCTACCGCGCGCGCAGCATCGCGGACTTCTGGAAGCGCTGGCATATGACCATGACCCGCTTCTTTACCCGCTATCTGTACATCCCCTTGGGCGGCAACCGCCACGGTCTGGCGCGCACCTGTCTGAATACGCTCGTTATTTTCCTGGTGTCCGGCCTGTGGCATGGCGCGGCGTGGACCTTTATTTTCTGGGGTGCGCTGCATGGCCTGGCCATGGTCGGCTCCCGTCTGCTGGCCTCGCGCACCGACCGGCATTTGCCGTACCCGCTCGGCTGGCTGATTACCTTTGCGTTCGTCAACCTGTGCTGGGTCTTTTTCCGGGCGCCGTCGTTTGCCGATGCGGGCACCCTCCTCAGCCGGTTGTTTGTTGGCGGCTGGGGCGCTCTGCCCTCCGGGCTGACCGACTGTTTCCTCATCACCGAATTTGCGTCGATCGAACAGTTCGTGCCCATGGAAGCGACTGTCTTTGGCACGGTCATCTGTGTGCTGTTCCTGCTGCTGGCGCTGGCTGGAGCCGTCTTTCCGCGCAACATGCAGCGGCGGCTGGAAAATTTCCAGCCCAGCGTTCCCCTGTGTCTGGGGTCGTCGGTGCTGCTGTTCTGGTCCATCCTCTCGCTGACTGGCGTGAGCACTTTCCTGTATTTTACGTTCTAAAAGGAGGCCGCCATGTATCGTAAATATCTTGCCGGTTTCCTGGCGACCGTCATCGCCCTGCTGGCCATTTGCGCCGGGGTGGTGTATGGCATCGACCCCTCGTTCCAGTATCACCTGCCCTACGGAAACATCAAGGCCGTGTATCTCAACGAGCGGTATCAAAACGCCGGTCTGGCCAAAAACCTGGAATATGACACGGTCATCCTAGGTTCGTCGGTCACGGCCAATTTCCGCCTGTCGCAGTTCAATGAACTCTTTGACGCCCAAACGGTCAAGCTGACCTTCCCGGGCGGCTGTTTTTCCGACTTTGAAACCGCGCTCAACCTGTGCTTTGAAACCCACGATGTCAAGCGGGTCTTTTGGAGCATCGACCCCAAAATCCTCATGACTCCTTACGACGAGGAGCCCACCCCGCTGCCCGAATATCTGTACAACTTCAATCCCTTTGACGATGTCAAGTATCTGTTCAACAAGGATGTCATTCTTGAGCAGTGCGGCGAAAGCATCCTGGCCACCCTTTCGGGGGAAGGACAGTCGCTTGACGATGCCTTTACCTGGGACACCAAGTATGAATTTTCCCACGAGCATGCCCTATGGAGTTATGTGCGCCCGGACTGGGAAGAAGAACCCCAACCGGCCGACGCCTATGACGACATCATTGACCAGAATTTAGAGTGTGTGCTTTCGTTTGTCAAGGCGCACCCGGACACTGAGTTTTATTTGATGACGCCGCCATACAGCATGCTGTACTGGGACCGTATCCTGCGCGACGGCAGCTATACCGCGGTGCTGAAGCTCTATGACCGGCTGCTGGAAGAGCTGCCGCAGTATGAGAATGTCCACTACTATTGCTTTGCGGTGGATGAAGTCACCATCCCGCTGGGCAACTACACGGACGAAGTGCATTTCTCGGGCGAAATCAGCCGCTATCTGGCCGAATACATGGCCAAAAACGACGGCATGACCGCCGATGACATGCCCGCCATGCACGCTTTCTTCCGCGACTTGGTGGAAAACTACGACTTTGACAGCATGTTCCCCGAATCGGTGCGCGACAATCCGCGCCGGGTGCGCACGCTGCCCGATGATTATTGACCCCGTTCCCCCGGCTATCTGGCCGGGGGATTTTTTTGCATGCAGGCAAAACAAAAAGACCCCAAACCCTTGGTTTGGAGTCTTTTTTCCTGGCGGAGCGGGTGGGATTCGAACCCACGGACGGTTTCACCCGTCAAACGATTTCGAGTCGTTCTCGTTATGACCTCTTCGATACCGCTCCATATGCAGTTCTGCGATGCAGCTTAATTAGTATAGCATGTCCTGCGCAAAACTGCAAGTGTTTTTTCGTATTTTTTTAAACTTTCGTCAGAGCCTGCTCATACAGCCGTTTCATCTCGCAGGCGTCCTCGGCCTGGGTGCCCGCCGATTCGCAGATGATGGTCGGCTCGTAGCCCCGCGCGGCCAGTACCTGCGCCAGAGGCGCAAACTCCGGTCCATAGACGGTATCGGCAAAGGTCAAATGCCGCACCTCACCCTTGGCCGAATATTCGATCTTGGAAAAATGGCTGTGGAAATGCGCCGTGCGCTCGTGGCCGATCTCGTTTTCCATGCGGTCAAACAATGCGGCAAACGCTTCGGCACTGTTGTACTGTCCGCCGGTGCGCGCGTTGAGGTGGCCGAAATCGATGCAGGGCAGCAGGCGGTCATCCAACGCGACCAGGGTGCAAATCTCCTCGGCGCTGCCGATGACGCTCTGTTTGCCCATGGTTTCCAAACAGATGGTCTGGGTATAGCCATGGTCCTGAACGGCCTGCAAAATGGCCCTCACATTGACGATCGTATTTTGAAAGGCTCGGTCGCGCGACTGCTTGCCTACACCGCCGCAATGCACGACCAGATGGTCGGCGCCCATGGCCTGGGCGGCGGCGCAACTTTTGAGTACATAACCGATGTTCTTTTCCATCCGCTCGGCTTCGCTCGAGGACAGGTTGATATAATACGGCGTGTGCAGCGACAGGGTGATGCCATGGGCAGCCGCCTGGGCACCGATCTTGCGGGCAGTCTCCTCGCCCACGTTGACGCCGCGGCCGCACTGATATTCATAGGCGTTCAGCCCCAAACCTTGCAGCCACTTGGGCGCATCCACGGTAGCCTTGAACCCAGCCGCGGCAAACGAATCGGAATTGCCGGCTGGACCAAATTTAATTGCCATGGTTCATCTCCTCCCGCATTTTCCGGCGGCCGCGCTCGATGAAGCCGTGCTCCAACCGGCAGCGCACGCCAACCCAAAACTCGCCCCGGTCGATCGACTGCACCTGACAGGTCAGCGCGCCCATGCGGTTGCCGCCCAGCACATCGGTAAAGATCTGGTCGCCAATGACCGCAATCTCGTGCATGGGAAGCTCCAACATGGCAGCCCCCTTGCGGAACCCGCGCGTCAGCGGCTTGGTTGCCCGGCTGATCCAGCGGATGCCCATGGGTTCGCTGAAAACTCCGACCCGTGTAGCCTTATTATTGGACAAAAACAGGACTTTGATGCCGGCTTCCTGCATACCCTTGATATAAGCGCACAGCTTTTCGGTGGGGTGTTTGATGCGGTGGGAGGATACCGTGCCGTCAATATCGATCAGTGCACCGCGGATGCCCCGGCTTTTCAAAAATTCCGGGGTGATGTCATAAATGCTATCAAAAACGCAGTCTGGCGTTAAATAACGTAACATAAGGGAAAATCTTCTCCTTCTGAATTTCTCTTTGAGTACATATAGTATTGTACGCGACCGACCCGCAAAAGTCCAGAAAAAAGGAGTGTTTCGCAATGGAGCTGAAAAAGAACCTGACGTTGGTATGTGCTGGTGCGGATGCGGTGGCGGCTTCGGCCTACGGCCTGCCGCTGCTGCATTTGTGCATGGGAGTGGGGCCGGGCGGCGGCATCCGGCGGCTGCGCCTGCCCGCACAGACCCAAGGACAATATCTCGGGGTCAGCGACTTCGGTATCGAGGGGAGCATCCCCAAATTCTGCGCTGAAGCGTTGGTGTTTGAAGTCAAAAAGCGGCGGATGCGCGGTATTTTTGCCGATTTTGAACGGGATACCCCGGCAGTACATACCTTATTGCGCGATCTGGATGCGCTGCTCGCAGCCGCCCACCTGCCGCTTTTCGTACCGGTCGGGCAGGCCGCGCAGGTGCAGCATGCCCATCTGGTGGCCGAAACCGCACTTTCGGGCGGCAATCTGGAGGATTATCTGGGCGATTTGCTCGAACAATATCCGGGACGGCTGGCGGCTGCACTGCGGCCTATTTCGGCCGATTACCGGCTGCCCGCTCAAAGCAGTGAGGGCACGCCGCTTTCCCGGACCGACCGCGTGGCGCTCCAACAGAAATATGGCGCCCAGTCGTTCTTCTCCCGCGACCTGTGCGCCAAATATTTCACCTATATGGACGAAAAGGGTGACGGCCATTTTGTCCTGTTTGACGACGACAGCACGCTGGAAGCCAAGCTGGTGCGACTGGACGCGCTGGGCATTCAGCCGGTGTTTGCGCTGTATCCCGACGTGCGTACGCTGTTATGAGATGAGGTCAGCTGTTTTGGCCTGCACGAGCGCGATGAGGTCGGCGGGCGCCAGTTCGATCTGGTAGCCGATCTTGCCCGCGCTGACAATGATGGTCGGGATGTCGTTTGCGCTTTCGTGTAGCGTGACCGGATAGGGCTTTTTCAGGCCGACCGGCGAACAGCCGCCGCGCACATAGCCGGTCAGGCCGAGCAGTTCCTTGACGTGAATCATCTCCATGGCCTTTTCCCCGACCGCCTTTGCCGCTTTCTTGAGGTTTAGCTCCTCGGCCACCGGGATGACAAACACATAAATGCTGCCGCTCTTGCCGCGCGCGACCAGGGTTTTAAACACCTGTTTAACATCCTGCCCCAGCAGTTCGGCCACATGCACCCCGTCCACGGCTTCCTTGCCGTGCGGGTATTCGTGCGGGGTATAGGGGATTTTATGCTGCTCCAAAATGCGCATGACATTGGTTTTGTTCTCTGCCATCGGAATTCTGCCTTTCTTCCTTTTTTCTCTCATTATAGGCGATTCTCCGCACAGATACAACCCCAGGGGTTCTATTTTCCGGCAAAGCGTGGTATACTAAAATCACTCGATGTTCCCGGATGGACAAACCTGCCCTGTCCGCCCCGCCCTGCTGCGCTTGATGCGGAGGTGAATCCCCATGGCGCAAAACTTCACACCATCCGACCGGACCCGCATCCTGCTCATCCTGGCGCTGCTGCGCGAAGGGGACAAGACCGGGTTTGAGATCATCCACGTGCTGGAAACCCGCAAAGACCTGTCCTTTGCTTTGGAGGAAGGGATGCTCTATCCCCTTCTGTACCGTCTGTGTGACGACGGCCAGGTGAGTTCCTACGAAAAAGAGACCGCAGCAGGCCCCCGGCGTTTTTATAAACTCACGCGCGCGGGCGTGCATCTGCTGCGCCGTCACAGCGCCGAATGCCATCGGCTTTGCCGCTCGTTTGGCGGCTCGGTGGGAGGTGAAGCCTGTGCCCGACCATCCGATTGACCGCTGGCTCCATCGGGTCTGTGCACACATCCGCAGCCCACGCCGCCGAGAGGCCGTCCGGCAGGAACTGCTGGACCATTTAAACGACCGCATACGTCTTTTGGAAGCGCAAGGGATGACCCCCGAACAGGCTGCCCGGCAGGCTGTCGCCTCCATGGGCGACCCGGATGCCGTCGGCCGGGCGCTCGCCGCTGCCGACCGGCCTTGGCGCCGGTTCTGGAGTTGGCTTGTCACCCTGTTTTTCTGGGCCGCTGCCCTGTTTTTGCTGCTGTTTTGTGTGCTTTGCCTGCTGCATGTCATTTAAAAACCCATCCTCGTGTTGGAGGATGGGTTTTTTAAAGCTTTTGGCCCAGTCCGGTGGTGTCATACCCGCCCAGAGCGTCCAAAGCCGCGCGGAACGCCTCCGACTGCATGACGCCCAAAAGCGCCTGCACCGCCGGATGGGACAGATCGTCCTGTCGGAACACGATGTCATACTGCTCGACCCGCAGCGGGATGAAATCAATCGTCGGGGTCTGCAAGGCGGCTTTCTGATTGCCCACCGCGCAGTCGGCCTGACCGCCCGCGACCGCGGCCGCAGCCGCCAGATGCGACCCCACGACATCTTCATAGCCACGGAGCATGCGCGGCGAAAGCCCGGCGCGCAGCAGCAGGCTGTCGGTCAGCACGCGGATGCCGCTGCCTTTCTCCCGATTGACCATGGTGACGTCCGGCCGGGCAAAGTCCTCGATGCGGTGAATGCCCTTGGGATTGCCCGCCGCGACATACAGTCCCACCGTGCGCCCCACCAGATGATAGACCTGCACCCGCTCGCCGGGCAGCAGTTTGGAGATAAAGGGCAGATTATAGGTGTCGGTCTCCATGTCCCACAGATGGGCGGTCGCGGCGTCGGCCTGCCCCTGATACATGGCGTGCAGGCCGTTGTAGCTGCCCATGTGCGAACGGAAAAAGAATGGCTCGCCGTAGGCCGTGTTGGCGCTGTCGCACAGCAGGTCCAGAAGGGCGTCCTGTCCGCATACGATAAACCGTCCCGCCTGGGCGGGCGCGGTATGCGCGGTCGGCTGGGCTGCACGCAGCACGGCGTATACGTCCTCCTCGCTCACGCGGAACTGCTTGCCCATCTTGGTGGCGCGGAGCGTCCCCTTTTTGATCATGTCATAGACCGTGCTTTTTTTGATTTTCAGCCGGTCGGCCACCTCCTGGGCGGTCAAATAACGCTCCGTCATGCCCGATGCGCCTCCTTTTGTTTTTATTATACTGGCCGGAAAAATCCCTGTCAAACCAGCCGCGATTGACAGTCCTTTGGTCATTTGATATAATAAACAAAACCAAACAATACTAAATAAAACAGGAGAAAACTATGAAAAAGAATCGTTTGCTTTCCGCCCTGCTGGCCGGGGCGCTGTGCGTATCGCTCGCCGCCTGCGGCGGCACAAACGCGGCGGACTCCGCGGGTGCATCCTCCTCGCAGGACGCCGAGCCGGTCGAACTGACCGTCTTCGCCGCCGCTTCCATGACCGAAACGCTGAACGAAATCGCCGAGCTGTACAAGGTCGAAGCGCCCAACGTATCCATTGTATACAACTTTGACTCCTCGGGCACGCTCAAGGCCCAGATTCAGGAGGGCGCAGTGTGCGACCTGTTCCTGTCCGCGGGGCAGAAACAGATGGACCAGCTGGACGCAGCGGCCGACGCTTCGGTCAACACCGAAGGGCTGGATTTTGTGCTCAGTGACTCGCGGCTTGATCTGCTGGAAAACAAAGTCGTGCTGATCGTGCCCGAAGGCGCAGAGAACGGCATCACTTCGTTTGAGGACGCGGGCACCGACAAGGTTTCGCGCATTGCGCTGGGCGGCGCGGACGTACCGGTCGGCCAGTATGCGCAGGAGATTTACGAATACCTCGGCCTGTGGGAGGACATGAACGCCGCTGGTAAGATCACCTTTGGCACCAACGTCAAGGAAGTCGTATCCCAGGTGGAAGCGGCAGCGGTCGACTGCGGCGTGGTCTACAAGACCGACGTGGCGGCAGCCAAAGGCGTGGAAGTCGTGGCCGAAGCGCCCGATGGCAGCTGCTCCCCAGCCATCTATCCGGTGGCGGTCCTCAAGACCAGCGAGCACCAGGCTGAAGCCCAGGCGTTCCTGGATTTCCTCCAGACCGACGCTTGCACGGCCATCTTTGAAAAAGCTGGTTTTGATGTGTTATAATCGATACGGAATCGGCGGCGTGGGGCGCACCCGCGCCGCTTTTTTTCTGGGGGATTCGTATGGACTGGTTTCCGCTTTACAACTCACTGCGCATTGCGCTCATCTCCACGGTCATCACCTTTTTTACCGGCATCTTTGCCGCGTATTACATCGCGCGGGTGCCGCGCGCGCTCAAGGGCGCGCTTGACTGTCTGCTGACCCTGCCCATGGTGCTGCCGCCAACCGTGGTCGGCTTTTTTCTGCTGCGCCTGCTCGGCCCGCGCGGCACGATCGGCCAGTATCTGCTCGAATGGTGGAACCTGCATATCACGATGACTTGGTATGCCGCCATTTTTGCGACTACGGTCGTCACTTTCCCGCTCATGTACCGCACCGCGCGCGGCGCGTTTGAAAGCTTTGACCGCAATCTGCTGTACGCTGGACGTACGCTCGGCCTGTCGAATACCTATCTCTTTTGGCGGGTGCTGCTGCCCGGCTGCAAGCAGGGCATTCTGGCCGGGATCGTACTGTCCTTTGCGCGCGGCCTGGGCGAATACGGCGCGACCAGCATGGTTTCGGGCTACACCCCCGGCCGGACGGCGACCATCTCCACGACCGTCTATCAGCTTTGGCGCGAATCCAACGACGCCCTGGCCTATCGGTGGGTGTTCATCAATCTCATCATCTCGTTTGCCGTGCTGCTGGCCGTCAATCTGCTGGAAAAGAAAAACCGAAAGGGGGCACCCCGCCGTGCTGGAAGCTAAATTTGTCAAGCGGCTGGACGCCTTCCCGCTCGAAGTCGAGTTAAAAGCCGACCGGCAGGCGGTCGCCCTGTTGGGTGCATCCGGTTCGGGCAAGTCGATGACCTTAAAGTGCATCGCAGGCGTGGAAAAGCCGGACGAAGGCCGTATTGTACTGGATGGACAGGTGTTGTTCGACTCGTCGAAGCGCATCAACCTGCCGCCCCAGCAGCGGCACGTCGGGCTTTTGTTCCAAAATTACGCCCTGTTCCCCACCATGACTGTCTGGCAGAACATCCGGTGCGGCCTGCGCCGACTGCCGCGCGCCGAGCAGAATGCCCGCATCGCGGCCCTCATCGCCCGGTTCCATCTGGAAGGGCTGGAAAAGCGTCTGCCCGCCATGCTGTCGGGCGGCCAACAGCAGCGGGTCGCGCTGGCGCGCATGCTGGCCAGCGAGCCGCGTCTTTTGATGCTGGACGAGCCCTTTTCGGCGCTCGACAGCTTTCTGCGCTGGGAACTGGAGCAAACTGTCGCCGAAGTAGTCGCCGCCCATGGCGGGGAAACGCTGTTCGTCTCGCACAACCGCGACGAAGCCTATCGCCTGTGCGACCGGGTGGCCGTGATGGAAAACGGCCGCATTGAAGTCAACAAGCCAAAAAACGATCTATTCCGCGCCCCGGAAACCCAGGCGGGCGCGCGGCTGATCGGCTGCGAGAACATCGCGCCCGCAGCGCTCACAGACGGCGTGCTGTCCATCCCGGCCTGGGGGCTGCGCCTTGCCGGTGTGGCCACGCCCGCATACACGGTGCACGCGGCGGGTATCCCTGCCGACGCCCTGCGCCTATGTGAAGCACCAGACGCCTGCCGCGCCCAGGTGCAACGGGTCATCGAATGCCCGGACGATGTGCTGGCTGTCGTGCTACCCGCGGGCGGCGCGCAGCCGCTGCGCTGCCGCCTGCCCAAGGCAGACGGCTTGCGCCTTGCGCCTGGGGACTGGATTTCTTTGTGCGCTGACCTCCGGCGCATCCACCTGCTGCGCTGACTGCTTCAAACTGACCTTATGAAAATATCGAAAACTGGTGATTTACGGCAGGCCATTTTCCGAGTACAATGGCACCATAAAATATCACCAGACGAAAGAAGGTTCCTGTTTATGAAGCGCAGTTCCACCCGCACCGTGATTTTGGCCGCTCTGCTCGCGGCGTTTACCACGGTTGCCACCATGATGATCAAATTCCCCACCCCGACCCTGGGCTACATCCACCTGGGCGACGGGCTGGTCCTCCTTTGCGGCGTACTGCTCGGCCCCGGCATGGGCGCCGCCGCAGCTGGCATCGGCTCCATGCTGGCCGACCTGTTTTCCGGCTATGCCGCCTTTGCGCCGGCCACGCTTATCATCAAGGCGCTGACCGCCTTTGTCGGCGGTTGGGTGTTCCATCACCTGCATGCGTCGGCATTCCGCACCCCGGTGCGCACCATTTTGGGCGGCATCCCGGCCGAGTGCGTGATGGTGCTCGGTTATTACCTGTACGAAGCCGGTATGATGGTCGTCGGCGGCAGCTCGTTTGCAGCGGCCCTGTCCGCAACCGCTGCCGGTGTACCGTTTAACATCGTGCAGGGTGCGGTCGGTGTGATTTTGTCGGTCGTCCTGCTGCCCGTGCTGGCACGCGCCAGCGGCGAACTGGATGCCCGCATCCGCGCTTGATTCTCTGCCAAAGGCCCGCTTTTCAGCGGGCCTTTTTGTGGTTGTTCACAAAAAATTCACCCGGTTCGCACCAAAAAGGTTTATAATAAAGATGTATGATTTTATTTTGACTATCACCGAAATGGGGGATGACACAGATGGCAAAAAAGATCCTCATCGTCGAAGATGATGACAACATCCGGGAACTTCTGCGCCTCTACTTAGAGCGCGAAGGATACGAGATCACCGAAGCGGAAAACGGGGCGGTCGGCCTGTCCAAATGGAAGGCCGAAAACCCGGACATGATGCTTCTGGACGTGATGATGCCGGTCATGGACGGCTGGCAGGTGTGCAAGGAAGTGCGCGCCGCGGGTTCGACCATGCCCATCATTATGATTACGGCCAAGGGCGAAACCATGGATAAGGTATCTGGCCTGGAACTGGGCGCGGACGACTATATCGTCAAGCCCTTGGAGATGCGCGAAGTGGTCGCACGTGTACGCGCGGTGTTCCGCCGCTTTGCGGGCGATGAAACCGGCAAACTGACCTTTGATAAGCTGGTCATCGACAAGCAGGCCTATGACCTAGTCATTGACGGCAAGCGCGTGGACGCGCCGCCCAAGGAGATCGAACTGCTGTATTTCCTGGCCCAGAGCCCCAACCGCGTGTTTACGCGTGCTCAGCTGCTGGACGATGTGTGGGGCTTTGACTACTACGGCGACACCCGTACGGTCGACGTCCACGTCAAGCGCCTGCGCGAAAAGCTGGAAGGCGTATCCGACAAATGGGAACTGAAAACCGTTTGGGGCGTGGGCTATAAATTCGAAACAAAGGGGTAAGTCATGGGGAAACGCAGCTTTTTCTTCCGCAATTACCTGTCGCACAGCCTGCTCATCGTCTTTGCCTTTCTTTTGGCCGGCACGCTCTTTTCCTATCAGTTTGGCAGCTATGTCAAAGACGAAAAACAGCAGCAGCTGGAATCGACAGCTTCTGCGGTCGCCAGCCAGACCACCGTGGCGGCCCAGGCGCTCGATGACGAACTGGTGCGCGAACTGTACAATGTTTACATCACCCAGATTGCCAACAGCGATCAAGTGAGCATTCTGGTGGCCAATCCTTCGGGCGACGTGGTGTTTTATGCCGCTCCGGATGAACTGGAAAAGCCCAAAAAGGATTCCATTGGGCAGTCCAGCCTGCGTGCGGTGCTGCGCCATGGACAATATTCCGGTCTGAGCACCCTGGGTGGGGTCCTGCCTTCGACCAGCTATTTTGTCGGCGCCGCCTGCCTGGATGAAAACGAACAGGTCACCGCTTATGTCTTTGTCACCTCACCGGCCAGCGTCATCACCGATATGATGGACAATGTATCCCGCATGTTCATTCTGGTCATGCTCATCGCGCTGGTGGGTACGCTGATTATTTCCTATTTCATCTCGGCCCGCATGACCGCGCCGCTCAAAATCATGGCGCTGGCCGCCCGGGAATATGCAGCCGGTAACTTCGACATCCGGGTCCCGGAGGACAATCACTGTACCGAAATCGACGAACTAGCCGTATCCTTTAACAACATGGCGCGCGATCTGGCCCAGCTCGATGAACTCACGCGCGGTTTTATCGGCAATGTATCGCACGAATTTAAGACCCCGATGACCACCATCGGCGGCTTTGTGGACGGCATGCTGGACGGCACCATCCCGCCCGACCAGCAGCAGAAATATCTGCGCATCATCTCCGAGGAAGTCGGACGGCTCAGCCGCATGGTCGTGCGTATGCTGGATGCTGCCAAGATTCAATCGGGCGAACTCATCCTCAACACCGCGCCTTTTGACTTTACCGAGATGTCCAGCCAGATCATCCTGTCGTTTGAGCGCAAGATCTTGTCCAAAAACCTGGAGGTGGACATTGACTTCCAGGACGGCCTGATTGTCAACGGCGACCGCGACCATGTATTCCGTGCGGTGTACAATCTGGTGGACAATGCGGTCAAATTCATCAACACCGACGGCAAACTGACCTTGCGGGCGCACGCCGAAGGAACCATGTGTGCCTTTTCCATCAAAAACACCGGCGCTGGCATTGCGCCGGAGGACATCCCACACGTGTTTGACCGTTTTTACAAAACCGACCGTTCTCGCAGTCTGGACCGTTCCGGCGCCGGATTGGGGCTGTATATCGTCAAGAATATCATCAATTTGCATGGCGGAGATATTTCAGTGCGTTCGGATGGCGGCGAAACCGAGTTTTCGCTGACCCTGCCCTTAGTCGATAAAAAATCGGCGGAGAACTTCATAAATTCTTCACAAAGCAGACAATAAACCTGCACATTGAGCCGGTAGAATAAGGACAGAACAAAGGAAATACAACCGATGCAACCGCATCTTTGAGAAAGGAAGCTTGACGATATGAACACCAATTATAACCCGAATCAACCGGGCGATCCCAATACCCCTTCGACTCCGCAGGAATCGGATTTTTGGAAAAACCCCGAACCGCAGCAGACACCCGAACAGCCGCCCGTCAACCCGCAGGCTGCAAATCCTTCGGCAGAGCCGGTACACACACAGCCGGACAGTTTCCCGCAAACGCCGTATCAAACGCCGGTCCGTTCTTCGGCAGATACCGACCAGCCGATCTATCACGATCAGGCCCATCAGACGACCGAACCGCCCTTTGCGGCAGGCAGCGCCAGCTATCACACCTATCAGGAATGGCAGGCGCAGGAAAACAAGCGGCAGGCCAAAAAAAACCGCAAGCCGCGGTCCAAAAAGCCGTTCATCATTGCCGGCAGCGTTGTGGCTGCGATTTCACTGTTCTGCGGTGGCCTGTTCTTAGGCAGCAGCCAGCTGGGCAGCACCAATTCTTCCAGCGCTTCGTCGTCCAATCAAAATCTCCCGACGCTGACCATTTCATCCACCCCGAAGGATGGTTCGTCCTCTTCGAGTGCGGACGGTGTGCTGTCCGGCGAGGAAATCTATCAAAAGCTCAATGATTCCATTGTCGCCATTCAAAGCGCAGATGAGAGCGGTCAGGTTGCTTCTTCTGGCTCGGGTGTGGTCATGAGTGAAGATGGCTACATCATCACCAATGCCCATGTCATTGCCGATGAAAACACCGGCGAACCGATGAGCAATATCTCGGTACTGTTTGCCGATGGCAGCCAGCTGACGGCCAGTGTGGTCGGTTCGGATGACCAGACCGACTTGGCAGTGCTCAAGGTTGAGCCGACGAGCACATTGACACCCGCCGAATTTGGCGATTCCGATCAGTTGCAGGTCGGTGAAGATGCGTATGCGATCGGCTCGCCCGGTGGCGTACAGCTGGCTAACTCCATGACCAGTGGCATCATTTCGGCGATCAACCGCGACATCACGGTCAATGACCGCGTTATGAGCCTGATTCAGACCAATGTTACCATCAACCCCGGCAACTCGGGCGGTGCGCTCATCAACAAGTATGGTCAGGTTGTTGGTATCACCTCGGCAAAGCTTGGCATCAGCTATTATGAAGGTCTGGGCTTTGCAATCCCGATCAATTCGGCCAAGGAAATCGTCGATGAACTGATTCAGAACGGTTACATTTCCGGTCGTCCGTCGATCGGCATTACCGGCCGCAACATCAGCGAACAGATGGCACAGTACCGCAATCTGCCGCAGGGCGTCGAAATTGCTTCGATCGATTCGCGTGCCGATGCTTCGACCCAGGGCTTGCAGGCTGGTGACGTGATTACCGCTGTCAATGGCACAACGATCACCACCATGGATGAAATCAATGTCATTAAGGAAGATATGCAGGCTGGTGACAAGCTGACGCTGACGGTTTACCGTCCGTCGCAGCAGAAATCGATGAATGTTACCATCACACTGACCGATGCGCATGATCTGGAAGGTACCGATCCGGCGCAGCAGCAACAACAGCAACAGCAGCAGGAACAAGATAATTATGGGAACTACGGAAGCTACGGCAATGGTTATGTCGATCCCTTCCAGTACTTCTTCGGCTATTAAAAAAACGATACGGCAGCCTTGTCAAACAGGGCTGCTGTATTTTACAATAAAGAAAAAAAGGAGGTCTATCCCTCTTGAACAGTTACGAACAGATCTATGCGGTTGTCCGGCAAATCCCACGTGGTAAAGTCGCCAGCTATGGACAGGTGGCCCGTTTGGCAGGCAATCCGCGTTGGGCCAGAGTGGTCGGATATGCGTTGCATGTCAATCCCGATCCGGAGGGTATCCCCTGCTACCGGGTTGTCACCCGGGATGGACGGACTTCACCTGCCTTTGCCTTTGGTGGAAGTGATATGCAGCGCGCTCTGCTGGAAGCGGATGGCGTTGCCTTTCTGCCGGATGGCCGGGTAGACATGGAGCGCTTTTGCTGGCGCACAGAAGAATAAAAAAAGCGGGTGCTATTTCTGCACCCGCTTTAGATTTGCATAAGAAAAAACCGGACAAGAATTTGTCCGGTTTGTGTGCGCGCCGAGTTATCTTCCCGGGCCGTCGCCAGCCAAGTATTGTCACCGTTAACGAGCTTAACTACTGTGTTCGGGATGGGAACAGGTGTACCCTCGTCACCATTGACACGCACTCACTTTTCTTTGTAAAGAAAAGTGAGCAAAAGAAACTTCACTTGCGCTTCGCGCGGTTTCTTTTTTCTTTCCTTCACAAAGGTTTTTTAAAGGTTTGCACCTTCAAAACTGAACAATACTTACTCACAATCGCTTTTTATCGAGATGCTTTTTCCTAATTCATTTTAGGTCAAGCCCTCGGCCTATTAGTATCAGTCCGCTGCACGTGTTACCACGCTTCCACTCCTGACCTATCAACCACATAGTCTACGTGGGGCCTTACTCCCGAAGGATGGGAATACTTATCTCGAGGGAAGTTTCACGCTTAGATGCCTTCAGCGTTTATCTCGTCCGTACTTAGCTACCCAGCTATGCCCTTGGCAGAACAACTGGTGCACCAGAGGTACGTCCACCCCGGTCCTCTCGTACTAAGGGCAGCTCCTCTCAATATTCCTACGCCCGCAACAGATAGGGACCGAACTGTCTCACGACGTTCTGAACCCAGCTCGCGTACCGCTTTAATTGGCGAACAGCCAAACCCTTGGGACCGAATTCAGCCCCAGGATGCGATGAGCCGACATCGAGGTGCCAAACCTCCCCGTCGATGTGGACTCTTGGGGGAGATCAGCCTGTTATCCCCAGGGTAGCTTTTATCCGTTGAGCGACGGCATTTCCATTCACATACCGCCGGATCACTAACTCCAACTTTCGTTACTGCTCGAACCGTCATTCTCGCAGTTAGGCTCGCTTTTGCGTTTACACTCATTGCACGATTTCCGTCCGTGCTGAGCGAACCTTTGAGCGCCTCCGTTACCTTTTAGGAGGCGACCGCCCCAGTCAAACTGCCCACCTGACAGTGTCCCCCGACCAGATTCATGGCCGCAGGTTAGAATTCCAGTATCCCAAGAGTGGTATCCCAAGGTTGGCTCCACACAAGCTGGCGCCCGTGCTTCCAAGCCTCCCACCTATCCTGTACATGGAATACCGAAATCCAATATCAAGCTACAGTGAAGCTCCATGGGGTCTTTCCGTCTAGTTGCGGGAAACCGGCATCTTCACCGGTACTACAATTTCGCCGGGCGGGCTGTTGAGACAGTGCCCAAATCGTTACGCCATTCGTGCGGGTCAGAACTTACCTGACAAGGAATTTCGCTACCTTAGGACCGTTATAGTTACGGCCGCCGTTTACTGGGGCTTAAGTTCGCACCTTCGCTTGCGCTAAGCACTCCCCTTAACCTTCCAGCACCGGGCAGGCGTCACCCCCTATACGTCATCTTTCGATTTAGCAGAGAGCTGTGTTTTTGCTAAACAGTCGCTTGGGCCTTTTCACTGCGGCCTACTCTCGCAGGCGCCCCTTATCCCGAAGTTACGGGGCCAATTTGCCGAGTTCCTTAACAACCCTTCTCCCGTTGGCCTTAGAATACTCATCCCATCTACCTGTGTCGGTTTGCGGTACGGGCACCTTAGTATACACATAAGCTTTTCTCGTCTCTCACGCCAGTGACTTCCCTACTAAATTTCGGTCCCTTACGCCCGGGGCAACCATCGCCCGGGTTCACCTTAATGAAAGCGTCCCTTATGCTTAAAGTTCGGTGGTTACGGAATTTCTACCGTATGTGCATCGACTACGCCGTTAGGCCTCGCCTTAGCTCCCGACTAACCTTGGGCGGACGAACCTTCCCCAAGAAACCTTAGATTTTCGGCCATTATGATTCTCACATAATTCTCGCTACTTATTCCGGCATTCTCACTTGTATGAAGTCCACCAGTGCTCTCGCTCTGACTTCACCCCGCATACAACGCTCCCCTACCCAGACTTGCGTCTGCCTAAGCTTCGGTTAGATGCTTAGCCCCGTTACATTTTCTGCGCAAAACCACTCGACCAGTGAGCTATTACGCACTCTTTAAATGAGTGGCTGCTTCTAAGCCAACATCCTGGTTGTTTTCGCAGTTTCACATCATTTTCCACTTAGCATCTATTTGGGACCTTAGCTGTAGATCTGGGCTGTTTCCCTTTTGACCACGAGACTTATCTCACGTAGTCTGACTGCCATGAACCAATTAGCCGGCATTCTGAGTTTGATAGGGTTCAGTAACCTCGCGGCCCCTAGCCCATTCAGTGCTTTACCTCCGGTAATCTATCATAACGCTAGCCCTAAAGCTATTTCGGGGAGAACCAGCTATCTCCGAGTTCGATTGGAATTTCTCCGCTATCCACAAGTCATCCCCGGCCTTTTCAACGGACGTGGGTGCGGCCCTCCACGGTGTCTTACCACCGCTTCAGCCTGCTCATGGATAGGTCACCCGGTTTCGGGTCTAATGCAAGTAACTTAAGCGCCCTATTCAGACTCGCTCTCGCTGCGCCTCCGGTATTCCAATACCTTAAGCTTGCTACTTACATTAACTCGCCGGACCGTTCTACAAAAAGTACCCGATCACACATGAACGTGCTCTCGGTGCTTGTAGGCACAAGGTTTCAGGTTCTATTTCACTCCCCTCCCGGGGTCCTTTTCACCTTTCCCTCACGGTACTGCTCCTCTATCGGTCACTGAGTAGTATTTAGGCTTGGAGGATGGTCCCCCCATCTTCCCACAGGGTTTCACGTGTCCTGTGGTACTCTGGATCCAGCTAGCGTCCTATCAGTTTCGCCTACGGGGCTATCACCCTGTATCGCCGCTCTTCCCAAAGCGTTCGGCTACCAAAACAGACTACATATCGCTGTCCAAACCCCAGACAGATTGCTCCATCTGGTTTGGCCTCTTCCGCGTTCGCTCGCCACTACTAGCGGAATCTCGGTTGATTTCTTTTCCTCGCCCTACTTAGATGTTTCAGTTCAGGCGGTTCCCCACGTTAACCTATGGATTCAGTTAACGCTGACAGAGTATTGCTCTGCCGGGTTTCCCCATTCGGAAATCCACGGATCAAAGCCTATTTGCGGCTCCCCGTAGCTTATCGCAGCTTGTCACGTCCTTCATCGGCTCCCAGTGCCAAGGCATTCCCCTTGCGCCCTTTACAGCTTGACCTCTCGGCATGATCTTTCGATCATGGCTGTTATATTGCAAGAATTAGGATTATCTCGGTTATTTTAGCTATTTGTAGTACGATCTTTCGATCGTATCCCAACAATATTCAGAAAAACCATTTATTTTTTGCTTAATTTCTTAAGCGGAATAACAAATTGTTTCCTCTATTGTTGCTTATTGCTTTCGTTATTGTTCAGTTTTCAAGGTGCAAATAAACTTCTTAATTGAAGTTTTCTTTGCTTACTTTCTTGTTCACAAGAAAGTAAGTGGTGGGCTTGAGAGGACTCGAACCTCCGACCTTACGCTTATCAGGCGTACGCTCTAACCACCTGAGCTACAAGCCCATAGTTATCACGGACGTCGGTCTTTTCGTCCCTTCGCCCTTGGTGGAGATGAGGAGGATCGAACTCCTGACCCCCTGCTTGCAAGGCAGGTGCTCTCCCAGCTGAGCTACACCCCCATGTCGTCGTCGCAAAGTTCGCTTTGTTTCGCTTCCAGATAAATCTGAAAGCTTCACATGCTTCCTTGCGCCTCCTCTTCATTCCAAACCCGCTTCGCTGGGCTTCGAAATGATTTTCGGCAGGGCTTCCGGAACGTTTTTCTTCTCAATTTCCACTTTTTGAAGGTACATTCCTTCTTTCGAAGGCTTACACCTTCCAAATTAAACAACGATCTGCCGTACGAACTCGATTGACCATAGGATATGAGACTTTATTTCAAATCTCAGGTCTCCTTAGAAAGGAGGTGATCCAGCCGCACCTTCCGATACGGCTACCTTGTTACGACTTCACCCTAATTACCAGTCCTACCTTCGGCCGCGCCCTCCTTGCGGTTAGGCTACGGACTTCGGGTATTACCGGCTCTCATGGTGTGACGGGCGGTGTGTACAAGGCCCGGGAACGTATTCACCGCGGCATGCTGATCCGCGATTACTAGCAATTCCGACTTCATGCAGGCGAGTTGCAGCCTGCAATCTGAACTGGGACAGCTTTTAGGGATTTGCTCCACCTCGCGGTATTGCCTCCCTCTGTATGACTGCCATTGTAGTACGTGTGTAGCCCAGGTCATAAGGGGCATGATGATTTGACGTCGTCCCCACCTTCCTCCGTTTTGTCAACGGCAGTCCGGCTAGAGTGCTCTTGCGTAGCAACTAACCGTAAGGGTTGCGCTCGTTGCGGGACTTAACCCAACATCTCACGACACGAGCTGACGACAACCATGCACCACCTGTCACCTCTGCCCCGAAGGGAAACCCTATCTCTAGGGCGGTCAGAGGGATGTCAAGACCTGGTAAGGTTCTTCGCGTTGCTTCGAATTAAACCACATACTCCACTGCTTGTGCGGGCCCCCGTCAATTCCTTTGAGTTTCAACCTTGCGGTCGTACTCCCCAGGTGGGATACTTATTGTGTTAACTCCGGCACGGAAGGGGTCAATACCTCCCACACCTAGTATCCATCGTTTACGGCGTGGACTACCAGGGTATCTAATCCTGTTTGCTCCCCACGCTTTCGCTCCTCAGCGTCAGTTAATGTCCAGCAGGCCGCCTTCGCCACTGGTGTTCCTCCCAATATCTACGCATTTCACCGCTACACTGGGAATTCCGCCTGCCTCTCCATCACTCAAGACCAGCAGTTTTGAAAGCAGTTCCGGGGTTAAGCCCCGGGATTTCACTTCCAACTTACCAGCCCGCCTACTCGCCCTTTACACCCAGTAAATCCGGATAACGCTTGCTCCCTACGTATTACCGCGGCTGCTGGCACGTAGTTAGCCGGAGCTTATTCTTTAGGTACCGTCAAAATTCGTCCCTAATTAAAGATCTTTACAACCCGAAGGCCTTCTTCAATCACGCGGCGTTGCTGCGTCAGGGTTGCCCCCATTGCGCAATATTCCCCACTGCTGCCTCCCGTAGGAGTCTGGGCCGTGTCTCAGTCCCAATGTGGCCGTTCAACCTCTCAGTCCGGCTACTGATCGTCGCCTTGGTGGGCCGTTACCCCGCCAACTAGCTAATCAGACGCGAGCTCATCTCAGAGCAGACAAGCCTTTGGCATCAAAACCATGCGATCCCGATGCATTATGCGGTATTAGCAGTCGTTTCCGACTGTTATCCCCCACTCCGAGGCAGATTGCTCACGCGTTACTCACCCGTCCGCCACTAAGTTAAGAATTCCATCTCCGAAGAGATTTCCAAAATAACTCCGTTCGACTTGCATGTGTTAGGCACGCCGCCAGCGTTCATCCTGAGCCAGGATCAAACTCTCTAAAAATGTTATTAAAAGAGCAAATTGCTCATTCAATCGACTTCAGAGTCTGACGTGTCGGTTTGACTTTTAAAACAGAGTTCCGACTTCTGTTTGGATTCTACTAGAGTAAAAACTCAAGCGAATTTTCAGGTTCGTCACATACTATTTAAAGTAAGCATTTCGTTGTTTAATTTGCAAGGTGCAATGTTCGCTTCACCCTTTCGAGTGAAAGCTTATTTATTATACCAGGCTCATTTCGCTCTGTCAAGAACTTTTTTAACTTTTTTCGAAGTTTTTCAACCTCGAATCTAGTTTATCCAGTTCTTTCGGAACTTTTCGAGCTGGTTCGCTATCCTTTCGGACAGCTTATTTAGTATACCGCATTTCAAGTCCTTTGTCAACAACTTTTTTCATTGTTTCCGAAGTTTTCTTTTCGCGGTCGCTACTTTTGAAAAGCAGCTTAGTTAATATACGCCAACTTTCCCCTTTTGTCAACACCTTTTTGCATTTTTCTGCAAAACTTTTTCACGTATAAAGGGACAGGTACGCGCACGCGCACCTGTCCCTCTTGGTTTCAGTTGAGCAAATAGATGGACAGATTCAAATATCCCGCAAAGAGCACCCATAAGGCATACGGCACGAGCAGCCATCCCGCAGGCTTGGAAATGCGGTAAAATCGGGTCAGCGTCACCAAAATGAGCACCCACAGCACGATCAGCCACAAAAACGCCACGCCATATAGGCCCCACCGGAAAAACAGCAGCGGCCAGACAAAGTTAAACGCCAACTGAAGGGCATAACTTTGCAAAGCTGCCTGGACGCGTGACCGTTCCGCTCCCGAGGTGCACACCAAATACGATGCAACGCCCATCATCAGGAACAAAATCGTCCACACCACTGGGAATACCCAGCCGGGCGGCGACAGCGGCGGCTGGTTGAGCGCCGCAAATTCTTCCATGGACCCTTGGGTCAGCCACGCCGATACGCCGCCCACGGCCAGCGGGATTGCCAGACAAAGCAGCAATCGTTTCCATTGAATCATACGAGTATCACCCCGTATTTACGATATGCCGTTTGATGGGAATTTATACGATTATTTGATGCGGCGGCCCATGAATTTGGTTTCCATCACCTCAGCATAGACCTGTCCGGCGGTCGCATCGGCCAGAGCGCGGTTGAGCGCCTCTTCGGTACCAGCCGGCACCGAGCCGGTCAGCGTCACATCGGCGCCATAGTCGGTATCCTCCACCGTGCAGTCGTGGGCGGGCAGCACCTGCTGCACGACACCCAATAAATTATAGGGACAGGCGATAAGCACGACCGAAAACATGCTCATCTGCTGGATACCCGCTGCCGCGACCGCAATTTGTGCGCCCTTGGTATAAGCGCGCACCAGCCCGCCGGTCCCGAGCAGCACACCGCCAAAGTACCGCGTCACCACACAGCAGACATTGACCAGGTTTTCATGCCGCAGCACTTCCAAAATCGGCATCCCGGCTGTACCCTGCGGCTCACCGTCGTCTGAATACCGCATGATGTTGCCTTCCCGCAGGATATAGGCCGAACAATGGTGGGTCGCATCCCAATAGGTTTCGCGCATCTGCTTGATTTTAGCCATCGCCTCTTCGGGCGTTTCCACCCGCCACAGGCGGCCGGTGAATTTGGAGCGTTTTTCCACAAATCCATCCTCGGCATAGGCTTCAAACGGGATAAAATAATCCTTTTCGTCCATCGGCTTTTACTCCTCCACGGCGTATTCCTGCATCCGGCCGCAGGTCTTGTCATCCATGATCGCTTCCACCAGCGTACCATTTTCCACATATTCGACCGAAAGCACCTGCGCTTCCCGGTGCAGCATGTCGAGGGCTGCGCCGTCGCTGTACGGAATGAGCAGCCGCATCTGGTGTTTGCCGCGGCCGAGCGCCTTTTCGATCGCTTGCAGCAGTTCGGCTTCGCCCTGCCCGGTCTTGGCCGACAGCATCACGCTGCCCGCTTCGGCATACGGCAGTTCGTCACAGCGGTCGATCTTGTTATACACGATGACCCGCGGGATCTGTTCGGCGCCCAGCTGTCGGATAACTTTATCGACCGTCTGGGCGTGCAGCTGCCAATCGGGGTCGGAGACATCGACCACATGCAGCAGCAAGTCGGCATAGCGGAGTTCTTCCAGCGTTGCTTTGAATGCGCTGACCAGATGGTGCGGCAGCTTGCGGATAAAGCCGACCGTGTCGCTGAGCAAGATTTCCTGGGTGTCCGAGATGCGCTTTTTACGCGTGGTCGGGTCCAGGGTATCAAACAGGCGGTCGTTGGCCGGGATACCGGCGTCGGTCAGCAGGTTGAGCAGCGTCGATTTGCCCGCATTGGTGTAGCCGACAATAGCTACCAGAGGCAGCTCGGTCTTTTTGCGCTGGCGGCGCTGGACGGCGCGCACCTGGCGCACCTGTTCCAGGTCGTGCTTGAGCTTATCGATGCGGCGGCGGATGTGCCGGCGGTCGGTTTCCAGCTGGGTTTCACCCGGACCGCGCGTACCGATCGGGCTTTTGCCGCCGCCCGCCGTCTGGCGCACCAGGTGGGTCCACATGCCGGTCAGGCGCGGCAAAAGATACTGATACTGCGCCAGTTCGACCTGCAATTTACCCTCGCCGGTGCGGGCGCGCTGGGCAAAAATGTCCAGAATCAGCGCCGAACGGTCGAGCACGGTCCGGCCCATGATTTTCTCCAGATTGCTCAGCTGCGAGGGGGATAAATCGTTATCAAATACGATCAGGGTCGCTTCATTGGCCTCGGCGAGCTGCCGCACTTCTTCGGCCTTGCCTTCGCCGATGAAGGTGCGCGCATCGGGCGCCGGACGGTTTTGCAGCGCCATGCCCACGCATTCGCCGCCCGCGGTTTCGAGCAGCGCGGCCAGTTCGGCTAAAGTCCGTTCGTCGGAATCTTCGTCGGGCGCAAATCCATGGCAGGACAGCCCGACTAGAATCGCTTTTTCGGGTGCGCCTTCCTCGTACGTATTCGTCATATTCGAAACACTTCCTTTTTTTCGAGATCGGCCGGCGACCGGCCTTAAAGGTTTGTTCAAATTCTGTTCATTCCATAGCTTTCCTTTTTTGATACAATAAAGATACAACATGAGGAAAGGAAGGAATGTTCTATGAACAAACACCAACTTTGTGCCGCTTTGTTAGCGGCTGCCCTGGCAGCTGGATCGGTACCCGCTGCTTTTGCCGTCGATGGCGCGGCGGCAGTTACCAGCAGCGCAGCGGACAGCATTGCCTCCGGCCGACTGGCTGATCTGGACACGCTGCTGCAAACGCTGGAATCCAAGCATCCCAATCTATATACCCAGCACACCAAGGCCGAATTTGACGCCAAGCGCGCCGAGATCGAGCAGAACCTTGCCACCATGAGCGATTTTGATTTTGCCATTGCCCTGTCCGAACTGGTGGCTCTGGTGGGGGATTCGCACACAGGGGTCAACATTGGCGTCTTTGCCGAAACGCTTCATTTTCTGCCGCTGAACCTCTCGTCTATGGCCGAAGGGCTAGTCATCACCGGGCTTCCGGCTGCATATCAGGACTATCTGGGCGGCGTATTGACCGCTGTCAACGGCATTCCGATGGACCAACTCGAGGAACGTCTTTCCCCGATGCTGGGTTCAGACAATGCCGCTTATCTGCACCGCCAGTTTTACGGCACCTTCTATGTCTATGAAATTTTGCAGCATTACGGCATTACCGACCAGCCGGAGGACATCCGCCTGACCGTACGCACCGCGGACGGCACCCGCGACATGGTCGTGGATGCGATCGATTCCACGGCGCTGCAAGCTGTGGAAGTCGTCCGCCTGGAGCAGGACGCGGTCCCCGCAACGGCAGCCGATTCGTCCCAGATTTATTTTATGAAACCGCTGGACGCACGTACGCTGTACATCCAGTACAATTCCTGCCAGCAGGACCCCACCTTATCCATGGAGGACTTTGCCGAACAGGTACGCCAATCGATCGAGCAGAACGGCTACGACCGTGTGATCGTTGACCTGCGCAACAACGGCGGCGGCTCGGATGGGGTCATTATGCCGCTGTATTACCTGCTGGCCGAAAAGCACGAACAGGACGGCGTTGCGCTGTATACCCTCATCGGCGATTCCACCTTCTCTTCGGCGCTCATCAATGCCGTGGAGTTCAAGGCAGCCGGGGCCACACTGGTCGGCACGCCGACCGGCGGCAGCGTCGATCATTTTGGCGAAGTGAGCAGCTTTACGCTGCCAAATTCCGGACTGGCCGTCCAGTATTCCAACAACTTCTTTGATTTAGGTTCCATGTTGGATGCCGCCAAGCCGTACGGCACCGAGTCGCTGCTGCCCGACATCGAAGCGCCCCAGACCCTAGCCGATTATCTGGCCGGAAAGGATACCGCGGTGGAGACCATCCTGGCCCGGACAGACGACGCCGGACAACCCCAGACCGCTCTGACCCGCGCCGCGCTGGCCACCGCCCTGGGACGGGACTACGCTGCCCAGACCGGACAAGGCATCCAGACCCAGCAGCCGCCCTTTGCCGACGTATCGGTCTTTCACTATGCCGCGCCGTATATCGGCTGGGCCCAAGCGGCCGGTCTGCTGTACGGGGACAGCAACGAGGTCTTTGCCCCCGACCGTGCGGTCACACGCGCCGAACTGGCAGCCGTGCTGACCCGGTATGCTGCCCTGTGCGGCAAGGAACTGACAGCCAAGCCCGCCGCGCCTACCGATGCAGACGCCATCGCCGCCTGGGCACGGGACGCCGCCTGTCAGCTGGCTGACGCTGGGGTACTGCCGCTGGAAAACGGGAAGTTCCAGCCCTCGCAGACGGTCAGCCGCACCGATTTCGATGCCATTCTGGCCAATTTCACAGCCGCCCTTACCTGATTTTTGCCAAGCCGGAGCCGCAAGGTTCCGGCTTTTTTGCAATAGAAAAGCCACCGACCGCATACGCAATCGATGGCTTAACATTACTTGTCGAGATTGAAACGCTTCTTGAAGCGGTCAACACGTCCGCCGGTGTCTACCAGCTTCTGCTTACCGGTGAAGAACGGGTGACACTTCGAGCACACGTCAACGACGATATTCTCCTTGGTGGAGCCAGTTTCAATTACGTTGCCGCAAGCGCAGCGGATGGTCGTCTGCTTGTAGTTGGGATGGATACCCTGCTTCATGGTTCTTTCACCTCTTTCCAATTTGGGCGTTACAGTCATAAATGAATAATAGCACAGCTCTTACAAAAATGCAAGCTTTTTTTTCATTTTATCGCATATTTTTTATTCGCTCTCGGATGGGGCGGGACGCTCAAAAACCAGGTCGAACGCCTCAACGAATCCTTCCATGCGCTGCTGCACCGGAATGCAGCCTGCAAACCGCCAACCGTCGGCGGCGCGGCGTGCAATGATCTCCCGGTGCGCCTCCAGCGTCAGCCCGATGCCGCCGAGCAGCGAATATCCCTGTTCTTCGGGCTCGACCCGCTCAAACTCGTACTGGTATTCTGTCATTGAACGATCAGCACAGCTTGCAGCCTGCCGGAACTGCGTCGTCCAGCATCACGAGATGCAGCTCTTCGCCGCCCTCGATCTCACGCACGGCAGACAGGATCATACCATTCGATTCCTGGCCCATCATCTTGCGCGGCGGCAAGTTTGTGCAGGCCACCAGGGTCTTGCCGACCAGGTCCTCGGCCTTGTAGAACTTGGCGATACCGGACAGGATCTGGCGCGGGGTGCCCGAGCCGTCGTCCAGCTGGAACTTCAAAAGCTTTTCGCTCTTTTCCACGTTCTCGCAGGCCAGCACCTTGCACACAGTCATCTCGACCTTGGCAAACTCGTCGATCGAAATGCAGCCTTCGGGGATCTCGGCCTTCTTCTTGGCCTTTTCTGCCTTCTTCGCTGCCTTCTCGGCTTCCTTGGCTGCCTTTTTGGCCTTCTTTTCAGCTTCCGGGTCGATGCCGGTGATCTCGGCCAGCTTCTTCGGGATGTCGATGCGGGCAAACAGCACTTCGGCCTGGCCGACCTTATGGCCCGGCTCGAGCGCACCAAAGGATGCCAGCGACTCGACGCCCTTATCTTCGATGTTCAGCTGTGCAAAAATGCGGTCGGCCGTTTCGGGCAGATGGGGCTTGATCATGATTGCCGCAAAGCGGATGGATTCGAGCAGGTTGTACAGCACCGTGCCCAGACGCTCCTTCTGGCTCTCGTCCTTGGCCAGCGCCCACGGCATGGTTTCGTCGATATACTTGTTCGAGCGGCGCAGCAGGGTGAAGATCTCGTCGATGGCGTCGGCCACATGCAGGCCCGCCATGCGCTTTTCAACCTTTTCGGGCAGCGCCAGAGCGATTGCCTTGAGTTCTTCGTCCACCGGCTCGGAAGCGCCCGGCTGCATGACCACGCCGTCAAAATACTTATGGCTCATGGCAATGGTGCGATTGACCAGATTGCCCAGCACGTTCGCGAGGTCGGCGTTGATGCGCTCCATGAGCATCTCGTAAGTCATCACGCCGTCGTTTGCAAACGGGATTTCGTGCAGCACATAGTAACGCACCGCGTCCACGCCGAACCACTTAACCAGATCGTCGGCATAGATGACATTGCCGGTCGACTTGCTCATCTTGCCGTCGCCGACCAGCAGCCACGGATGGCCAAAGACCTGCTTCGGGAGCTCCTCGCCCAGCGCCATCAGGAAGATGGGCCAATAAATCGTGTGGAAACGGATAATATCCTTACCGATCAGGTGCACGTCGGCCGGCCAGAAGCGCTTGTAATGCTCATCGTGGTTGCCGTCCGGGTCATATCCGCAGAAGGTGATGTAGTTGGTCAAGGCGTCCAGCCAGACGTAGACCACGTGCTTGTCGTCGAAGGTGACCGGGATGCCCCAGTCGAACGAAGTACGCGATACGCACAGGTCTTGCAGGCCGGGCTTTAAGAAGTTGTTGACCATCTCGTTTTTGCGGCTCTCGGGCTGGATAAACTCCGGGTGGCCCTCGATGTGCTTCATCAGACGGTCGGCGTATTTGCTCATCTTGAAGAAATAGGCTTCTTCTTCGGCGTCTACGACCGGGCGGCCGCAGTCCGGGCAGCAGCCGTCGACCAGCTGGCTCTCGGTCCAGAACGATTCACAGGGCGTGCAATATTTACCCTTGTAGCTGCCCTTGTAAATGTCGCCCTGGTCGTACAGCTTTTTGAAGATCTTCTGCACCTTTTCCACGTGCATCGGATCGGTCGTGCGCACGAACTTGTCATAGGTGGTGTTCATGAGGTCCCAGATCTCGTGAATCTGGCCCGCCACGCCGTCGACATAGGCCTGCGGGGTCACACCTGCGGCTTCGGCCTTGTCCTGAATCTTCTGACCATGCTCGTCGGTACCGGTCTGGAAGTAGACGTCATAGCCGGTCATGCGCTTGTAGCGCGCAATGGCGTCCGCCAGCACGATCTCATAGGTGTTGCCGATGTGCGGCTTTGCCGAGGTGTAGGCGATGGCGGTGGATATATAGTAAGGTTTTTTATCCATCGGTTGGTGCTCCTTTCGTAAGAAAACCGCGCACCACAACTGGAACGCGGAATAATCACAGCGATTCTTTCTTTATTTTATCCAATTTTCGCCTTTAAATCAATAGTTTCCGGGGAAAAACGCGAAAAAAAAAGCCCGCGGATGTCTCCGCAGGCTTTTGTATCACACGGTCGGGAGGGGGAAGTGCAGGGTGAAGGCACTGCCCTTGCCCGGCGTGGATTCGACGTCGACCGTGCCGCCGTGAATCTCGCACACATGCTTGACGATGGCCAGTCCCAGGCCGGTGCCGCTGATCTTTTGCGAGTGGCTCTTGTCAGCGCGGTAGAAGCGCTCGAAAATATGCGCCTGATCTTCTGGGTCGATGCCGATGCCGTCATCGGCCACGCGCACCTGCGCGCCTTCGGCCGAAGAAGATACGGCAATCTGTACATGGCCGCCCGGACGGTTGTATTTGATCGCGTTTTCGCACAGGTTGAACGTCGCCTCGTCCAGCATTTGCCGCACACCGCGCACGGTGATCGGGCTGCCGGTCAGTTCGAGTGTCACTTGGTTGCTCTCTGCCGTCTGCTGGAGCCGCTTGACGGTCTCCTGCACCAGGCCGTACAGCTCGACCGATTCGAACGGCAGCTCGGCTGGGGTACTCTCGTCCAGACGGGACAGCTTCATGATATCATCCACTAGGCTGAGCAGCCGTCCGGCTTCCTTGTGGATCTTTTCCCCAAAGCCGCGCACATCGTCCGGCCGGGCCAGGCCGGTGGAAATCATCTCGGCATAGCCCGAGATCGAAGTCAGCGGGGTCTTGAGTTCATGCGATACGTTGCCGGTAAACTCGCGGCGGCTGCGCTCGGCCGCATACCGCTCGGAGATGTCGACGATCAGCATCACGCAGCCGCGCGCCTTTCCTTCTCCATCGACCGGGCTGAAATAGATCTGCAAATGCGAACCTTCGGCGTTTTCCAGGCCATAGGAGATTTTCTCCCCGGTCACCGCTGCCTTGGCCTTCTGGTTGAGCTGCGGGTCGCGGCTGAACACAACCAGGCTTTCGCCCGTCCAGTCGCGGTCGCCTGCGCCCAGCAGCCGCACGGCCGCATGGTTGACCGACAAAATGTGCAACTGTTCATCGCACACGATCAGGCCTTCGGCCATGTTGGACGTGATGGCGTCAAACTCCATCTGGCGCTGGCGCAGCAGATCGATCTGCTGCTCGATTTGGATGTTCTGATTGCTGATCTTGCTCAAAAGCGGGGAAAGTTCCTCGTAAATGTTGTTGCTTTCGGGCTCATCGAGCTGCAAATTGTTAATGGGCGATACCAGACGACGGGTCAGGTAATGCGCCAGCCAAATGGACAGCACGCAGGCCACCAAAATAATCAGAATCAGCGGCGGGATGGCGCGCTGCAAGTCGCTGGTGACGATGTCGGTCGTGTTGGACAGGCGTAGGATTTCGCCGGTGGACAGCTCAATGGCCGCATAATAGGTCTGCTGGCCAAGGGTTGCCGACGTGCGCACGCTGGCGCCTTCGCCGCTTTCTAAGGCTTCCTGCACTTCCGGGCGCTCCAGATGGTTTTCCATCTGGGAAGAGTCGTAGTTGGAGTCAAACTCCACGGTGCCGCCGGCCCGGATGAGGGTCACGCGCGAACGGTCGCTCTTGCCGATGGCCTCCAGATATTCCTGCCGTTTTTCTTCGGGCAGATCGCGGATTTCTTCCAGACCGGCTGCGACCAGGGATGCCTGTCGGAAGGTTTCGGTTTCCATGCGCGTCAGTGCCGTCTGGTAGCTGACCACCAGGGTCGCGACAAAAGTCACAAGGCAGGTCGCAAGCGCGAGCAAGCTCATGAACAGGTTGATTTTGCGTTTCATGGTTCTCCTCCAGAAAAAAGCGCGTCCATCCTTGCGGCCGCGCTGAGAATGTGGGCGCAAAGCCCGGGCGCATGGCCTCAGGCTTCTTCGCCGCTGATTTTATAGCCCACACCGCGTACCGTGCCGATCTGTGTACCGGCCTCCCCCAGTTTGCGGCGCAGGGTCTTGATGTGCATATCCACCGTGCGGCTCTCGCCCTCAAAATCAAAGCCCCACACAGCGGCCATGATCTTTTCGCGCGACAGCACCAGCCCCGGATTCTGCATGAGATAATGCAGCAGTTCAAATTCCTTGAAGGTCAGCGACACTTCATTGCCGTCCACGGTGACCACCCGGCGGCGGCTGTCCAGCGTGATGGCGCCCAGCGCCAGAAAATCATCGGGCGTGGTCTTATCCACCCGGCGCAGCACTGCTTTCGCACGGGAAATCAGCTCCATCACGCCAAAAGGCTTGGTAATATAATCGTCCGCACCGCTGTCCAAGCCGTGGACCTTGTCATACTCGGCGTTTTTGGCGGTCAGGAGGATGATGGGCAGCGCCGCCGTGCGTGCGTTCTGGCGCAGGTTGGTCAGCGCCGTGATGCCGTCCTCACCGGGCAGCATGACATCCAGCAGCAAAAGCGACGGAAGCCCCTTTTCCAGCTTTTCATACAGCGCTGCGGTGCAGTCGAACCCTTCGGCAGCAAATCCGCTGGCCCGCAGGGCATATACGACAAGTTCCCGGATGTTTGCGTCATCTTCCACGCAAAAAATGGTCTGCATCAATCGATAACTCCTTTCCTACGCCGCTTCGGTCAGCCTTCGTGTTTGAGGTGGCCGGTGATGGAAAAATCCACCCATTCGGCGATGTTGACCGCATGGTCGCCAATGCGTTCAAAATACTTGGCAATCATGATCTCATCGATCGCGGTCTCGCCAATGTCGCGGTTTTCCCGGATGGCGTCCACCAGATCGGCCTTGATCTCGTCGAACTGGCGGTCTACAATATCGTCATATTCACAGATTTCACGCGCCAAATGCAGATCGCGCCGGACAAAGGCGTCGATCGCGCCGCTGACCATATGGATGGTGGCGCGGGCCATGTCCTTGAGCTTCTTGGCGCTGAGCAGGCCTTCCTGCTGGCACAAAAGCAGGGTCAGCTCGGCAATATCGGCTGCCTGGTCGCCGATGCGTTCAATGTCGGTGATCATTTTCATGGCTGCCGAGATCATGCGCAGGTCGGAGGCCACGGGCTGCTGCTGCAACAGAAGTTTCAGGCAGAGCTGCTCGATCTCGCGTTCCTTGGTATCGACCGCGCTGTCCGAGCCTGCCACCTGGGTGGCCAGCGCGACATCGCGGTTTTCCAGCGCGCGGGCCGCGGCCGCAATGGCCGATTCGACCATGGCGCCCATGGTGATAATCTCGTTGTTCAGTTCGTGCAACTGGGCTTCAAAACGACTTCTCATGCCTTTTAACCAAACCTTCCTGTAATGTAATCCTCGGTGCGTTTATCCTGCGGCACCGAAAACAGCTTGTCGGTATCGTTCATCTCCACCACTTCGCCCAAGAGGAAAAAGGCTGTCTTATCGGATACACGGGTCGCCTGCTGCATATTATGGGTCACCATGACAATAGTATAATCTTTTTTCAGTTCCAGGACAAGGTCCTCGATCTTAGCGGTCGAAATGGGGTCGAGCGCCGACGTCGGCTCGTCCATGAGCAGCACATCGGGTGTGGTCGCCAGCGCGCGGGCGATGCACAAACGCTGCTGCTGGCCGCCCGACATGCCCAGGGCGTTTTTGTTCAGGCGGTCCTTGACCTCATCCCAGATGGCCGCCTGCTTGAGGCTCCGCTCGACGATCTCGTCAAGCTTGCCGCGCGAACGGATGCCATGGGTGCGCGGACCATAGGCAATGTTGTCATAAATGGACATCGGGAACGGATTGGGCTTCTGGAACACCATGCCCACCCGCTTGCGCAGGTCGTTGACGTCAGTGGACTTGGCATAGATGTCCTGACCGTCGAGCGCGATCTTGCCGGTAATTTTGCAGCCTTCCACCAGGTCGTTCATGCGGTTTAGCGACTTCAACAGCGTCGATTTGCCGCAGCCGGACGGCCCGATGAAGGCGGTGATCTCCTTTTCGGGGATGTTCAGCTGAATATCTTTCAGGGCGTGGAACGAGCCATAGTGCAGGTTCACGTCCTCAATCGTAATTTTATAATTCATAGGTTCCTCCGTACAGCACCGATTTAATTTTTGGTCAGACGCTTGGCAACAAAGCTGCTCAGCGTATTGATGGCCAGCACAATGGCCAGCAGCACCACGGCTGTGGCATACGCTTCGTTGGTGTGGAAGCCTTCGCTCGAAAGCAGATACATGTGCACGGCCAGTGTGCGGGTGGAGTCAAACAGAAAATCCTTGCCGATAGCGATCTCGGCCACCGTGCCGGCGGTGTACATCAGCGCTGCGGTTTCGCCGACGATACGGCCGACCGCCAGAATGATACCCGCCAGGATGCCGGGCACGGCGCTGGGCAGTACGGCACGGAACACCGTGCGCAGGCGGCCAGCACCCAGGCCGAAGGAAGCTTCGCGGTACATATCGGGCACCGCAATCAGCGCTTCCTCGGTCGTGCGGATGATGAGCGGCAAAATCATAATCGAAATGGTCAGCGCGCCCGAAAGCAGCGACAGACCCAGCTGCAAGGTGCCTACAAAGAACAGCATACCGAACAGACCGTACACAATGGACGGAATACCGGACAGGGTTTCCGATGTCAGGCGGACAATGCCCACCAGCTTATTGCCGCGGCCGGCATATTCGACCAGATAAATGGCCGTGAACACGCCGAGCGGTACGGCGATGAGCAGCGACAGCGCGGTCATTTCCAGTGTGTTGATGAGCGCCGGGAACAGCGATACGTTATCCGAATTGTACTCGAGCGCAAACAGCGAAGGTTTCAGGTTGGGGATGCCGTTGATCAAGATGTACGCAATCAGAAAAAGGAGCGCCGCAAAGGTAATACAAGCGGCAAGGAGCACCACAGCCTTGAGCACTGCGCTCAGGGGCTTGATGCGGCGCTTTGGCGCGGTTTGATTAGGAGCCTGCATACTTGTCCCTCCGCTTTAGAATGGAAAACAGAATGTTGATGATCAAAATGAAAACAAACAGAACGACGCCGGTGGCGATGAGCATTTCGCGGTGCAGACCGGAAGCATAGCTCATTTCCATGACGATATTACTGGTCAGGGTACGCACGCCGTCCAAAATCGACGACGGCAGACGGGGCTGGTTACCGACGATCATAATGACGGCCATGGTTTCGCCGATTGCGCGGCCGATGCCCAGGATGACGCCTGCCATGACGCCCGACTTGGCCGCCGGCAGCACGGTGCGGAAAATGGCTTCCTCATGGGTGGCGCCCAGCGCGACCGAGCCTTCATAAAACGGCTTGGGTACCGCGCGCAGCGCCGATTCGGATACGCCGATGATGGTCGGCAGAATCATCAGGCCGAGCAGCAGCGACGCGGCCAGAATGGACTGGCCGCGGCCGCCGATGTTCTCGCGGATGAACGGGACCAGTACGACCAGGCCAAAGAAGCCATAGACGACCGACGGGATGCCGGCCAGCAGATCGGTGGCCGACTTGAGCGGCTTATACAACTTTTTGGGGCAGTAAAACGCCAGGAAGATGGCGGTCAAAATCCCGATCGGCACACCGATGACGATCGCGCCCGCGGTCACATAGATCGAGCCCACAATCATCGGCAGGATGCCGAACTGGGGGATATCGGCCGTCGGTTTCCAGACCGTACCGCCCAGGAAATTGCCCAGACCGACTTCCATCATGGCCGGTACGCCGCTGGCAAACAGGAATACACAGATCAGCGCAACCGCCACGATCGAGGTCACAGCCGCCAGGGCAAAGACCACATGCATGACTTTTTCTTTCATAAGCAACACCTTTTCAGACAGTCCGCGCGGGACGGGGCGTTTTTCTGCCTCGTCCCGCGTGGGAGCCCGTTATTTCTTATTCGCTCACTTCCGACCAGTCGGTGATTTCACCCTTGTAGATCTGGCCGATCTGTTCGCTGGTCAGCCCCGTGAGGGGGTTCTCATTGTTGACGATCACGGCAATGCCGTCCATCGCAATTACCGTGCCCTTGAGCTCTGCGAGCTCTTCTTCCTTCATTTCGCGGGAAGCCATACCGATGTCATAGGTACCTTCGATCGTACCGGTCATGCCCGAAGTCGAATCCGAAGCCTGCAGTTCGATCTCTGCGCCAGCGTTGATGGCTTTATATGCTTCCACCAGCTTTTCCATCAGCGGAGTGACCGAAGAGGAACCGCCGATGACCAGCTTACCGGTCGAGCCGTCGGTCTGGAAGGCAGCTGCCTGATCGTCAACGGTGATGTAATCCTCGGAAACGATCTTCTGACCGTCTGCCGACAGGATAAAGTTGATGAAGTCCTTGGCAACGCCGGTCGGTTCGCCCTTGGTTGCGATGTTGAACGGACGAGCAACCTTATAGGTGCCGCTCTTAACGTTCTCTGCGGTTGCCTCAGCACCGTCTACGGTCAGCGCCTTGACCTGGTCATTGAGCGAACCCAGGGATACGTAACCGATGGATGCCGGATCGCCTGCGACCGTGCTCATCATAACTTCGGTATTGTTGGTGATGATGGCGTCTGCGGTGGTCATGTCGGTCTTATTGCCGTCCGCGTCCTTCTCTTCTACGCCCATCAGTTCGATGAATGCGCCGCGGGTGCCCGAACCATCTTCACGGGATACTACCGAGATCATACCCAGATCGCTGCCGCCGGAAGCTGCTGCATCGCTGCCAGAAGCCGAATCATTGTTGCCGCCGCAAGCGGTCATCGCGGTCAGCATAGCTGCTGCGGTCAGCAGCGCAAACAGTTTTTTTGTTTTCATTTTCAGTTCTCCTTTGAATCCGTTTGTCTTTTACGAGTTTTAGTGTAACGGAGAATTGTAAAGAGTGCGCACAGTTCTTTGTAAAGAGTGTGTAAAACAAGAAAAGCTCTCTTTTTTGCACAAAAGAGAGCTTTTTCTGTTTATTTTTCTTGTGTTTTCTGCGTGTGGAGCACTTTCGGGATAAACTGGCTGGCCAGCTTTCCCTTGCCCCGGCTCTTTACGTAAAAGAATCCGATCACCGAAAAAACCACGGCGCCGATGAAATTTACAAGCAAATCTTTCATCGTGTCAATCAGTCCAATATCGATATAACCGCCATATTTTGCGATCCAATCCTCGCCGTTGACCACCAGCGAATCGACATCCACATGATGGACAATATTCAGGTGGTTGGGGTCGAACATGACCGAATTGATCGACTGGACGATCCAGTCTTTTTGCATGTCCATGCCAAACTGACTGTCCATAAAAAATTCATAGAACTCCCAAAGGACGCCCACGGTCATGGAAAAGCAAAACGCCACGATGGCCAAAAACAGAGGAGACAATTTGATCGAGAACCGGTCCGATCGGTTGAAGATATCCACCAGCGCAAAACCGATGGCAGCCATCAAAAAGCCGTTGATGGTGTGGAGCATGGTGTCCCAATAGGGGATCTTGGTATAAAAAGAATTGACTTCGCCCAAAATTTCAGCGGCAAAGATGAAGCAGTAGATGATACCTTCGAGCACGGGCGGCAGGTCGATACCGGTCTTGCGCTCAATAAACGTCGGTATACAGAACAGCAGCAAGGTCAGCACGCCCATGAAAACGCCTTCGTGGTTGTGCATAAAGCCCTGGCGCACAATGGTAAACACGACGAAGATGGACAAAAACCCACGCACGGTCAGACGGCGCTTTGTAGTTTGGTTCATCGGAATCCTCCCTTCACAGATGCAAAAAAATCTGCCCTCCAGCAGCACATTGGCCGCCGGAGGGCCTTTCTGGCTCTCTTATTCGATGCCTTCTTCTTCGCCTTCCGGGCGAGTATTGAATGCGTAATCCGGACACTTTTCCACGGCTTCCGGCTCGTTTGCATACGGGCACAGACGGACGCGGCCTTCCGTTTCCGCCAAGGCAACACAGATCTTTGCACCAACCGCGTCCCGACGGCGGAACGCACACCAGAGTTTCTTCATATGAACTGTCTTCCTTTCCATCATCCAATCTGAAAAGAGGCGGTACTCGCCGCCTGCTCCCCCTGGGAGCATCCTCATTGATATTATTTTAACATAACTACCAGGGATGCACAAGCTGAAAACTCATCTTTTTTTCATGCCTTGCAAGTGGGTCGGGGCTATGGTACGATTAGACTGACAAAGCCAATGTCCCCGCGCAAAATTGCGTGAAAAGGAGCCATGAAATGAAAGATTTCCAATATTACAAGCTGCTCAGTGAACAATATCCTACCATTGAATCGGTGTCCAACGCCATTGTCGGCATGACGGCCACGCTCTGCCTGCCTAAGGGCACCGAATATTATTTCAGCGACCTGCACGGCGAGCACGAGGCGTTCATCCATCTATTGCGCTCGGGCTCGGGCGTCATCCGCGACAAGATTGAAGCTCTGTTCTCCCACTCCATCCTGGAATCCGACCGGGCCGAACTGGCTGCCCTCATCTGCTATCCCGAGGCCATGCTGGCGAGCAAACGCCGCACCTGTCCCCGCTTTGCCGAATGGTCGGAACTGACCATCGGACGGCTGGTACTGGTCTGCCGCGATGTGTCGGCCAAGTATACCCGCAGCCGGGTACACAAGGCCATGGACGTAAATTATGCGTTTATTCTGGACGAACTGCTCCAGACCGACGACACCGACCCGGATAAGCGCCGCTATTTCCGCGAGCTCATCGCCTCGGTGGTCAAATCGCAGGTGTCCGACCCCCTCATCACCGCGCTGTGCCACCTCATCCAGCAGATGACCGTCGACCATCTGCACATCATCGGCGATATTTTTGACCGCGGACCGCGCGCCGATATGATCCTGGACGAACTGATGAAATATCACGACGTGGACATCCAGTGGGGCAACCATGACATCAACTGGATGGGCGCCATGAGCGGCAACCGCGTCTGTCTATTCAATGTACTCAAAATCGCCATCAGTTATAACTCCTTTGACGTGCTGGAGGACGGCTATGGCATCAATCTACGGCCGCTGTCCATGTTTGCCGCCGAAACCTACCCGGATGACCCCTGCGCCCGGTTCCAGCCCCATGTGCTTGACGAAAACAAGTATGACCCCGTAGACCCGCAGCTTGCCGCCAAAATGCACAAGGCGGTCGCTATCATCCTGTTCAAGCTGGAAGGCCAGCTCATCCAGCGGCATCCCGAATACGGCATGCAGGGCCGCCTGCTGCTGGACAAGGTCAATTTCAAAAAGGGCGCCATCACCATCGGCGGCACCGAGTATCCCATGCTGGACACCAACTTTCCCACCGTCGACCCCGCGGACCCGTACCGTCTGAGCGAAGCCGAAGAATTGCTGGTGGAAAATACCCTGGCTTCCTTCCAGCACAGCGCCCGGCTGCGCCGCCACATCGATTATATTTACACCCACGGCGGCATGTACAAGGTATCCAACAATAATCTGCTGTACCACGGCTGCATCCCCATGACAACAAGTGGAGAGTTTGACACCCTGGAACTTAGCCATGGCCATTATTCGGGCAAGGCGCTGCTCGACCATCTCGACCAGCGGGTGCGGCAGGCCTACTATACCGGCGACCCGGACAGCGTAGACCTGATGTGGTACTTATGGTGCGGCGCCAAATCGCCGCTGTTCGGCAAGGACCGGATGACCACCTTTGAGCGCTGCTTCATTGGGGATAAATCGCTGCAAGCCGAGCCGATGAATCCCTATTATCACTGCTATGAGGACCCGGCCCAGTGCACCAAGATTTTGGAGGACTTTGGCCTGAATCCCAGCCATGCACACATCGTCAATGGCCATGTGCCGGTCAAGAACGGCGAAAATCCGGTCAAGGCCGGGGGACGGCTGTTTGTCATCGACGGCGGCATCTCCAAGGCCTACCAGTCCAAGACCGGCATTGCGGGTTATACCCTCATCTTCAATTCCCACAACATCGAACTGGCCGAGCATATGCCCTTCCGCCCGGCCGATGAGACCCATCCGCTGGCTGAAATGAGCTCAAGCGTCCACATCGTGGAGCGCATGCCCCGCCGGCTCACGGTAGCCGATACCGATGCGGGCGATACCTTCCGCGAAAAGATCGAAGATCTGGAAAACCTCCTGGCGCTGTACCGGGACGGTGTTCTGGGCGAAACCTTCCAATAAATACGGCGAAAGGGCCGCAGGCAATTCACCTGCGGCCCTTTTTTCTGGGTAAAAAAAGCCCTTCGGAAAACCGGAGGGCTTTGAAAAATCGAAGGATTACTCGTTGATCTTAACAACGACGCCAGAACCTACGGTACGGCCACCCTCACGGATAGCGAAACGCAGACCTTCTTCGATAGCGATCGGGGTGATCAGTTCAACGTCCATTTCAACGTTGTCGCCCGGCATGCACATCTCAGTGCCTTCCGGCAGGGAGATAACGCCAGTTACGTCGGTGGTACGGAAGTAGAACTGGGGACGGTAGTTGTTGAAGAACGGAGTATGACGGCCGCCTTCTTCCTTCTTCAGAACGTATACCTGGCCCTTGAACTTGGTGTGCGGATGAATGGAGCCCGGCTTAGCCAGAACCTGGCCACGCTCGATCTCAGTCTTCTGGATACCGCGGAGCAGAGCACCGATGTTGTCGCCAGCTTCTGCGTAGTCGAGCAGCTTGCGGAACATTTCGATACCGGTAACAACGGTCTTGCGCGGAGCGTCCATCAGGCCAACGATTTCAACTTCTTCGCCCATCTTCAGTACGCCACGCTCTACACGGCCGGTAGCAACGGTACCACGACCGGTGATGGAGAATACGTCCTCGACCGGCATGATGAACGGCTTGTCAGCAGCACGGTCCGGGGTCGGGATATAGGTGTCAACAGCGTCCATCAGCTCGTGGATGCACTTGTACTCCGGAGCGTTCGGGTCGTTGGACTCACAGGTCAGAACCTGCAGAGCCGAACCACGGATTACCGGGATGTCGTCGCCCGGGAACTCGTAGGAGCTCAGCAGCTCACGGATTTCCATTTCTACCAGATCCAGCAGCTCTTCGTCGTCAACCTGGTCAGCCTTGTTCATGAATACAACGATGTAGGGAACGCCTACCTGACGGGACAGCAGGATGTGCTCACGGGTCTGGGGCATCGGGCCGTCAGCCGCGGATACAACCAGGATAGCGCCGTCCATCTGAGCAGCACCGGTGATCATGTTCTTAACGTAGTCAGCATGGCCCGGGCAGTCAACGTGCGCGTAGTGACGATTCTTGGTGTGATATTCAACGTGCGCGGTGTTGATGGTAATGCCGCGCTCCTTCTCTTCCGGAGCCTTGTCGATCGAGTCGTAAGCCTGATATTCTGCAGCGCCGTCCATCGCCAGAACCTTGGTGATTGCAGCGGTCAGAGTGGTCTTGCCGTGGTCAACGTGGCCGATGGTGCCAATGTTTACGTGCGGCAGGGAGCGGTCAAATTTTTCCTTTGCCATTTTGGATAGCCTCCTTGTTTGTTAGTCCATTTAAGTCATTGGTAAGACTATTCTAAATCAAACCAATGAAAAAATCAACATTTTAGTCGTTATTTTTCGTACGAGCGTCGATAATTTTTTCCTGTACCGACTTCGGAACCTCAGTGTAGTGGCTCGGCTGCATGGTGTACTGGCCACGGCCCTGGGTGCTCGAACGCAGAGCGGTTGCATAACCGAACATTTCGCTCAGCGGAACAGCTGCGCCGATTGCCTGGACGCCGCCACGCGGCTCCATGCCCTGAATCTGGCCACGGCGAGCATTCAGGCCGCCGATTACGTCGCCCATGTAGTCTTCCGGAACCATAACGTCGACCTGCATGATCGGCTCCATCAGAACCGGATCAGCCTTACGCATTGCTTCCTTGAACGCCATGGAGCCGGCGATCTTAAACGCCATTTCCGAGGAGTCGACTTCGTGGAACGAGCCATCGTACAGGGTAACCTTTACGTCAACAACCGGGTAGCCGGCCAGAACACCGGCCTGCATTGCGCCCTGGATACCCTGGTTAACCGGCTCGATGTATTCCTTCGGAATCGCACCGCCGACAACCTTGTTGATGAACTCGTAGCCCTTACCGGACTCGTTGGGCTCAACGATGATCTTAACGTGACCATACTGGCCCTTACCGCCGGACTGACGTGCATACTTCATGTCGACGTCTGCCGAACGACGGATGGTTTCCTTATAAGCAACCTGCGGCTCGCCGACGTTTGCTTCGACCTTGAATTCGCGGAGCAGACGGTCAACGATGATTTCCAGGTGCAGTTCGCCCATGCCGGCGATGATGGTCTGACCGGTTTCCTCGTCGGTCCAGGTGCGGAAGGTCGGGTCTTCTTCGGCCAGCTTCGCCAGCGCGATACCCATCTTCTCCTGGCCCGCCTTGGTCTTGGGCTCGATCGCAACACGGATAACCGGTTCCGGGAAGTTCATGGACTCCAGGATGATCGGGTGCTTTTCGTCGCACAGCGTATCACCGGTGGTGGTGTTCTTCAGGCCAACCGCTGCTGCGATGTCGCCCGAGTAAACGATCTCGATGTCCTTACGGGAGTTTGCGTGCATCTGCAGGATACGGCCCATACGCTCGCGGTTGCCCTTGGTTGCATTGAGAACCGAGGAACCAGCGGTCAGGCTGCCCGAGTATACACGGAAGAAGGTCAGACGACCTACATACGGGTCGGTCATGATCTTAAATGCCAGGGCTGCAAACGGCTCTTCGTCGGAAGAATGACGAACGTCCTCTTCCTCGGTGTCCGGATTTACGCCCTTGATCGGCGGGATGTCGGTCGGAGCCGGCATATAGTCAACAACTGCGTCCAGAAGCATCTGTACGCCCTTGTTGCGGTAAGCGGTACCGCACAGAACCGGGATGATCTCTACGTTGCACACGCCCTTACGCAGTGCAGCCTTGAGCTCATCAACCGTGATCTCTTCGCCCTCGAGGTACTTCATCATGAGGTCCTCGTCGAGCTCAGCGATCGATTCTACCATAGCGTCATGGTATTCCTGTGCCTGCTCAACCATGTCAGCCGGGATGTCCTCATCGCGGACGTCCTTGCCGAGGTCATCGTAGTAAACCTCTGCGCGCATGGTCATCAGGTCAACGATACCCTTAAAGGTATCTTCTGCACCGATCGGCAGCTGGATCGGAACCGCATTACACTTCAGGCGATCCTTCATCATCTGGATAACGTTGAAGAAGTCAGCGCCCATGATGTCCATCTTGTTGACGAACGCCATACGCGGTACATGATAGTCGTCCGCCTGATGCCAAACGGTTTCCGACTGGGGTTCTACGCCGCCCTTGGCGCAGAATACGGTAACCGAGCCGTCCAGTACGCGCAGGGAGCGCTGAACTTCGATGGTGAAGTCTACGTGGCCCGGGGTGTCGATGATGTTGATGCGGTGTTCCGGATACTGCTGACGGGAACCGGACCAATGGCAGGTGGTTGCCGCCGAAGTGATCGTAATACCGCGTTCCTGTTCCTGCTCCATCCAGTCCATGGTCGCCGTACCGTCGTGGGTATCGCCGATCTTGTAGTTTACACCGGTGTAGTACAGGATACGTTCGGTCGTGGTGGTCTTACCGGCATCGATGTGGGCCATGATGCCGATATTTCTGGTTCTTTCCAGGGAATATTCTCTAGGCATTGATTGCTCTCCTTTCAGAAATTCCGCCGTCAATTAATAACGGTAGTGAGCGAATGCCTTGTTCGCCTCTGCCATCTTGTGCGTATCTTCACGCTTCTTGACAGAGCCGCCCAGATTGTTGGCTGCATCGAGGATCTCGCCAGCCAGACGTGCACGCATGGTCTTCTCCGAACGTGCGCGGGAGTACTTGGTCAGCCAGCGCAGACCCAGGGTCTGACGGCGCTCCGGACGAACTTCCATCGGCACCTGGTAGGTTGCACCGCCTACGCGGCGTGCCTTAACTTCCAGGCTCGGCATGATGTTTTCCATCGCTTCGGCGAAAACCTCCAGGGGTTCACGACCGGATTTGTCTCGAACAATGTCAAAAGCACCATAAACGACCTTCTGCGCAACGCCCTTCTTGCCGTCGAGCATGATCGAGTTGACCAGCTTGGTGACGAGCTTGGAGTTGTAGAGCGGATCGGGCAGAACGTCTCTCTTGGGAACGTTTCCTCTTCTTGGCACTTTACTTCCCTCCTTCATTATAATGATGATTTCATAGGTACTCAGTGAAAAGTGTCACTGTGTTGCGCCTGTCCGAGGTTTCCCAATAAATTAAAAATCTATTCAAAAACACTCAGGACAAAGCGGTGGGCCGGCCTTACGGCCGGTTTTGCTTTGCTGAAACTGTAAAAGTTCAAATCAAAGTCTTTGCGCAAGCTGCGCTTGCTGGTGAATTACTTGCCAGCCTTCGGACGCTTCGCACCGTACTTGGAACGGGCCTGCTTGCGGTTTGCAACGCCCTGGGTATCCAGAGTGCCGCGGATGATGTGGTAACGCACACCAGGAAGGTCCTTAACACGGCCGCCGCGAACCATAACGACCGAGTGCTCCTGCAGGTTGTGGCCAATACCCGGGATGTAAGCGGAAACTTCCATACCGTTAGTCAGACGAACACGAGCAATCTTACGAAGTGCAGAGTTCGGCTTCTTCGGGGTCATGGTCTTAACCGTGGTGCATACGCCGCGCTTCTGCGGTGCGGACTGCTCGGTCTGCTTCTTCTTCTGAGAGTTGTAGCCAACCTGCAGCGCCGGAGCCGTGGACTTGTACTTGGATACCTCACGTCCCTTGCGTACCAGCTGATTAAAAGTAGGCATTCTTTTTCCTCCTTCTTCAAAAATTTTTATTATGATAAACCGTCATCCGGTCATCAGCAAAATCATTCGGCCAGAACGGTCACGACCGCGGCGCCCACATCGATCTGGCAGGCCAGACCAAGTTCGGCCATGGTGGCGACTTCTTCCACCGGAACGTTCATTTCGCGGCACAGATCGCAGATCGGGCGCAGCACACGCTGTTCCGCGTCGAGCGCCACATAAACACGCGCCGCCTTACCATCGCGGATGGCCTTTCTGGATTGCTTGACGCCAACGACCTTGGCCGCCGCCGTTAACTGAGAAAGCATGGTTTTCCCTCCTATACCGCATACGATAATAGTATAACGGCTCACCCCCGTCCGGTCAAGCTTTTTTTCCTGTTTCTCCGTTTTATCGAGAAATTCCCGCCCGAAGCCCCGGAAACTGTGCACTTTTTTTGTTAGTCTGCAAAAGTGCAAAAGAGGGACGCCCTTTTTCGCGGCGTCCCTCTTAGCATGCCCGGTTTTTCCCGGTTTATCCGGAAAAAACAAATTTTTATTTTGCCGCCCACGCTTGGGTCGGGCCGCGCCCTGATAAAAAATCCCCGAAGAGAAATTCTCCGGGGATTTTCGCATTTTTGTGAGGGTTAATCGAGGTTCACGGTCTGCTCGTAGTGGCCGCTGCGGTATTCCTGCATACCGGAGCCTGCCGGGATGAGCTTACCGATGATAACGTTTTCCTTCAGGCCGAGCAGCGGGTCGATCTTACCCTTGATCGCTGCGTCGGTCAGCACGCGGGTGGTCTCCTGGAAGGATGCCGCGGACAGGAAGGATTCGGTTGCCAGCGACGCCTTGGTGATACCCATGAGCGTCGGGCTGCAAGTGGCAAGCTTGAGGTCGGTCTCGCCTGCATCGATGCGCTTCTGCACTTCGTTGTTGAAGTCCTCGAACTCGAGCAGGTCCATAACCGAACCCGGCAGCACATTGGCATCGCCTGCGTCTTCGACCTTGACCTTGCGCATCATCTGGCGCACGATAACTTCGATGTGCTTATCGTTGATATCAACGCCCTGCTGACGGTATACCTTCTGAACTTCCTTGATCTCATAGTCGTGTACGGCACGAGGATCCAGGATACGCAGGATATCGTGCGGGCTGAGTGCGCCTTCGTTGAGCTGCTCACCCTGCTTGACGGTCTGGCCGTCTTCGACACGGATGCCCGACGAAGAAGCCAGCTGATACGAACGGATATCGCCGTTTTCGGGGTTGACGATGTTGATGGTCTTGAGGGTGGTGCGCTTGGATTCCTCGATGGAAACCACGCCCGGGATCTCGGCCAGGGTCGCCACCTTCTTGGGCTTGCGTGCCTCGAACAGTTCTTCGACACGCGGCAGACCTTGGGTGATGTCCGAACCTGCGACGCCGCCGGTGTGGAACGTACGCATGGTCAGCTGGGTACCCGGTTCACCGATCGACTGGGCTGCGATGATACCAACCGCTTCGCCCATGCCGCACGGCGTGCCAACGGCCAGGTTCATGCCGTAGCAGTGCGAGCAAACGCCCTTGCGTGCGCGGCATTCCAGAACCGAACGAATCTGCAGACGGGTGATGCCAGCATTTACGATCTTGTCGGCCTCGGCGTCCTTCATCATGGTGTCCTTGGATACCAGCAGTTCGCCGGTCTCCGGATGGAGAACATCGTCGACCGGGAAGCGGCCAAGCAGACGCTCGCGGAAGGTCTCGATGATCTGGTTGCCTTCCTTGATGTCCTCGACCCAGATGCCCTTGGTTGCGCCGCAGTCTTCCTCGCGGATGATGACATCCTGCGAAACGTCAACCAGACGACGGGTCAGGTAACCGGAGTCCGCGGTACGAAGCGCAGTATCGGCCAGACCCTTACGAGCGCCACGCGCCGAGATGAAGTATTCGAGTACCGACAGACCTTCACGGAAGTTGGACTTAATCGGGATTTCGATCGTCTTACCGGAGGTGGATGCCATCAGGCCGCGCATACCGGCCAGCTGACGAATCTGGTTGATCGAACCACGCGCGCCCGAATCGGCCATCATGTGAATCGGGTTGTAGCGCTGTGCCTTCATGTTTTCCTGCAGCTTGCCCGTTACCTTCTTGGTGGTCGATTCCCACTCGGCAACGACCAGACGATAGCGTTCGTCATCGGTGATGAAGCCGCGCTTGTACTTGCGGTCGATCTGAGCGACCTTCTGCTCGGACTCGTGCACCAGGGTGTCCTTTTCGTCCGGCACCAGCATGTCGGCAACCGCAACGGTCAGCGCGCCCTGAGTGGAGTACTTGTAGCCCATGGCCTTGATGGAGTCGAGTACCTCGGCGGTCTTATTGAAGTCGTGCACGTGGATGCAGCGGTCGATAATCTTGCCGAGTTCCTTCTTACCGCAGGTGAACATAATTTCGAGGTCCAGGCAGGTCTCATCGGTACGATCGACAAAGCCCAGATCCTGCGGGATGCGTTCGTTAAAGATCAGGCGGCCCGGGGTCGCATCGACCAGCTTGGACACGGTGCGGCCACCGATCTGCTTGGTCATGCGTACCTTGATGGGCGCATGGATACCGACGATGCCCTGGTCGTATGCCATCAGGGCTTCGTCCGGGGACGCGAAGACCTTGCCGGTGCCCGGCTCGGTATCGCGGTCAATGGTCAGGTAGTAGGAACCGAGTACCATATCCTGCGACGGAACGGTAACCGGCTTGCCGTCCTGCGGCTTTAACAGGTTGTTGGCCGACAGCATGAGCAGTCGAGCCTCGGCCTGTGCCTCGGCGGACAGCGGTACGTGCACGGCCATCTGGTCGCCGTCGAAGTCGGCGTTAAATGCCGTACATACCAGCGGATGCAGACGAATCGCGCGGCCTTCGACCAGCACGGGCTCGAACGCCTGGATACCCAGACGGTGCAGCGTCGGTGCACGGTTCAGCATAACCGGATGGCCCTTGATGATGTCAGCCAGCACGTCCCAGACCTCGGCCTTGGCGCGCTCGACCATCTTCTTGGCCGATTTGATATTGGAAGCCAGGCCGTCTTCGACCAGGCGCTTCATGATAAAGGGTTTGAACAGCTCGAGAGCCATTTCCTTGGGCAGACCGCACTGCCAGATCTTAAGGTCCGGGCCGACGACGATAACCGAACGGCCGGAGTAGTCAACGCGCTTACCGAGCAGGTTCTGACGGAAGCGGCCCTGCTTACCCTTCAGCATGTCGGACAGGGACTTGAGGGCGCGGTTGTTCGGGCCAGTGACCGGACGGCCGCGACGGCCGTTGTCGATCAGGGCGTCGACGGCTTCCTGGAGCATGCGCTTCTCGTTGCGCACGATGATGTCGGGCGCGCCCAGTTCGAGCAGACGCTTCAGACGGTTGTTACGGTTAATCACGCGGCGGTACAGGTCATTGAGGTCCGAGGTCGCGAAGCGGCCGCCGTCCAGCTGTACCATGGGCCGGATTTCCGGCGGGATGACCGGAACCACGTCCATAATCATCCACTCCGGGCGGTTGCCCGAGGTGCGGAAGGATTCCACGACCTCCAGGCGCTTGATGATGCGCATGCGCTTCTGGCCGGAAGCGTCGCGCAGCTCGGCGCGCAGCTCCTGCGACAGCTTTTCCAGGTCGATCTCCTTGAGCAGTGCCTGAATGGCTTCAGCGCCCATGGATGCTTCGAAATCGTCCTCATACTTTTCGCGCATATCGCGGTACTCGATCTCGGTGAGGATCTGCTTCTTCATCAGCGGGGTATCGCCCGGTTCGGTGACGATATAGGCTGCAAAGTACAGCACCTTTTCGAGTACGCGCGGAGAAATATCCAGAATCAGGCCCATGCGGGACGGGATGCCCTTAAAGTACCAGATGTGCGACACCGGGGCAGCCAGCTCGATGTGGCCCATACGCTCACGGCGGACCTTGGCGCGGGTCACTTCGACGCCGCACTTATCACAGATCTTGCCCTTGTAGCGCACCTTCTTGTACTTACCGCAATGGCATTCCCAGTCCTTGGTCGGCCCAAAGATGCGTTCGCAGAACAGGCCGTCCTTTTCGGGCTTGAGGGTACGGTAGTTGATGGTTTCCGGCTTTTTCACCTCGCCATACGACCACTCGCGGATGAGATCGGGCGAAGCCAGACCGATTTTAATGGCGTTAAATGTGTTATATCCCATAAGCTATACGATTGCTCCTTCCCTAATCCGCATTACATATCAAAGTCGCCGTCGCCGTAGTTGTCCTCATCGGCGAAGGTATCGTCCTCTGCGCCCGACGCACTGTCAAACGCATCCAGGTCGGTATCCCCCTCTTCGGCGTCATTGATGCCAAAGCCAGCGGCGCTGAACTCCTCGTCGGTGCCGACTGCGGGTGCTTCCGCCATCGGACGGCCGATCTCTTCCTCGTCGTCCTCATCGTCGGCCAGTTCGATTACTTCCATGTTTTCGTCGAGCACCTTGATATCCAGGCAGAGCGACTGCAGTTCCTTGACCAGAACCTTGAAGGATTCGGGTACGCCCGGCTGCGGCACGTTGTGGCCCTTGACGATGGCCTCGTAGGTCTTGACACGGCCGGTAATATCGTCCGACTTGACGGTCAGGATTTCCTGCAGGGTGTAAGCGGCGCCGTATGCTTCGAGCGCCCAAACTTCCATTTCGCCGAAGCGCTGGCCGCCGAACTGCGCCTTACCACCGAGCGGCTGCTGGGTGACGAGCGAGTACGGACCGGTCGAACGGGCGTGAATCTTATCGTCGACCAGATGGTGCAGCTTGAGGTAATACATATAACCGACGGTAACGCGGTTGTGGAACTGTTCGCCGGTACGGCCGTCGTACAGGACGCTCTTACCGTCCTCGTTGACGCCAGCGGCAACCAGGGTTTCCTTGATGTCGTCCAGGGTCGCGCCGTCGAAGACCGGGGTCTCGATCTTCCAGCCCAGCTTCTTAGCCGCAAAGCCCAGATGCACTTCGAGCACCTGACCGATGTTCATACGGCTCGGTACGCCCAGGGGGTTGAGCACGATGTCGAGCGGCGTGCCGTCTTCCAGGAAGGGCATATCCTCCTGCGGCAGGATGCGCGAAACGACACCCTTGTTACCATGGCGGCCCGCCATCTTATCGCCGACCGAAATCTTACGCTTCTGGGCGATATAGACACGAACAACCATGTTGACGCCCGGGGACAGTTCGTCGCCGTTTTCACGGGTAAAGACCTTGACGTCTACGACGATACCGCTTTCGCCGTGCGGTGCACGCAGCGAAGTGTCACGTACTTCGCGCGCCTTTTCACCGAAGATGGCGCGCAGCAGGCGCTCTTCGGCAGTCAGTTCGGTTTCGCCCTTGGGCGTAACCTTACCGACCAGGATATCGCCCGCGTGTACTTCGGCGCCCACACGGATGATGCCGCGCTCGTCCAGATCGCGCAGAGCATCTTCACCGACGTTGGGCACGTCGCGGGTGATCTCTTCCGGCCCGAGCTTGGTGTCACGGGATTCGGATTCGTATTCTTCAATGTGAATCGAGGTATACACGTCGTCACGAACCAGACGTTCGTTGAGCAGAACGGCGTCCTCGTAGTTGTAACCTTCCCAGGTCATAAAGCCGATCAGCGCGTTCTTACCGAGCGCGATCTCGCCCTTATCGGTCGACGGGCCGTCGGCCAGCACGTCGCCGCACTTGACCCGCTCGCCCAAATCGACGATCGGACGCATGTTGATACAGGTCGACTGGTTGGAACGCAGGAACTTGGTCAGGTGATAGGTCTTTTCCTGGCCGTTGTCGTACAGGACCGAAACCTCGCGGGCGGTCGAACGGGTAACAACGCCGTCGCCCTCGGCCAGCGGGATGGTGCCCGAGTCAACTGCGGCCTTGTATTCCATACCGGTGGCAACGACCGGCGCCTCGGTCTTGAGGAGCGGCACAGCCTGACGCTGCATGTTCGCGCCCATGAGTGCACGGTTTGCGTCGTCGTGCTCGAGGAACGGAATGAATGCGGTCGCAACCGAAACCATCATGCGGGGCGAAACGTCCATCAGGTCAACGTCCTTGCGGTCAACTTCGACGAACTCGTCGCGCATACGGCAGGTGACACGGTCGTTGATAAGGTAGCCGTTTTCGTCGATCGGCTCGGTGGCCTGGCAGACGATGTATTCGTCCTCGACGTCCGCGGTCATATACTGTACTTCATCGGTTACGCGGCCATTTTCCTTATCGATGATGCGGTAGGGCGCTTCGATGAAGCCAAAGTCGTTGATGCGGGCATAGGTCGCCAGGTAGGAGATCAGACCGATGTTCGGACCTTCAGGGGTCTCGATCGGGCACAGACGACCATAGTGCGAATAGTGTACGTCGCGCACTTCGAAGGATGCGCGGTCACGCGACAGACCGCCAGGACCCAGCGCGGACATACGGCGCTTGTGGGTCAGTTCGGCCAGCGGGTTGTTCTGGTCCATGAACTGGGACAGCGGCGAAGAACCGAAGAATTCCTTGATGGCCGCGGTCACCGGGCGGATGTTGATGAGCGACTGCGGGGTAACGATGTCCAGGTCCTGGATGGTCATGCGCTCGCGGATGACGCGCTCCATACGGCTAAAGCCGATGCGGAACTGGTTCTGGAGCAATTCGCCCACGCAGCGCAGACGGCGGTTGCCCAGGTGGTCGATGTCGTCGGTGGTGCCGATGCCGTTGCCGATGTTGAGCAGGTAGCAGATGGAGGCCAGCATGTCGTCGACGATGATGGTCTTCGGGATGAGGTCGATCATGCGGTCATGGATGGCCTTCTTCATGTCCTCGCCCGAAACGCCCGACTCGATGATCTCCTTCAAAATCACGAAGCGGACCTTTTCCTTGATGCCCAGCTCTTCGGCGGTAAAGCCGGTGTAATCGGAGAAGTCGCCGATGTCAACCATGCCGTTGCCGAACACCTTGACCGGCTTGCCTTCGGCCGATTCCACGATGACGCCATGGACGCCGCGCTGCGCGATCAGACGCGCCTTGTCGCGGGTCAGGATCTCGCCCTCTTCGGCGAGGATCTCGCCGGTCATGGGGTCAACGACCGGGGTGAGCATCTTGCGGCCTACGATGCGGCGGGCAATGTTGAGCTTCTTGTTGTACTTGTAGCGGCCGACTGCCGAAATGTCGTAGCGGCGCATGTCGAAGAACATCGCGTTCATCAGGCTGGTAGCCGACTCGACAGACGGCGGCTCGCCCGGACGCATCTTCTTATAGATTTCGATCAGCGCTTCTTCGACGGTCTTGGACGGGTCGCGGTCCAGGGTCGCCAGGATGCGCTCATCTTCGCCGAACATCTCGAGGATCTCGGCATCGGTCTTGACGCCGATGGCGCGGATGAACGAGGTGATCGGGATTTTGCGGTTTTTATCGATGCGGACATAGAATACGTCGTTGACATCGGTTTCGTATTCCAGCCACGCGCCGCGATACGGGATAACGGTTGCCGACAAGATCGCCTTATCGGTCTTGTCGAGCTCGCGGCCGTAGTATACGCCCGGCGAACGGACGATCTGGGAAACGATGGCGCGTTCGGCGCCGTTGATGATAAAGGTGCCCGAGTCGGTCATACGCGGGAAGTCGCCCATGAAGATCTCCTGCTCCTTGATCTCGCCCGTCTCCTTGTTGTGCAGGCGCATGCGCACCTTGAGCGGGCAGGCGTATGTGGCATCGCGCGCCTTGCACTCCTCAACGCTGTACTTGGGCTCGTCCTCGAGCGTGTAGTCGAGGAAGGAAAGCTCCAGGTTGCCGGTGTAGTCGGTGATCGAGGACACATCCTCAAAAACCTCGCGCAGGCCGTCGGTCAGAAACCACTGATACGACTTCTTCTGCACCTCGATGAGGTTGGGCATCTCGAGGATCTCTTCGATCTTCGCGAAGCTCTTTCGTGTGGTTTTGCCATGCTGTACGTCTTTGACCATCATGTTGAACCCATCACTCCTTTTCGTTCGTCCGGGGTGTTTGTGTGATACGCCGGGTGGCGTGGTTATTTTTCAAATGGAATGCTTGCTTTTGCACAGAAATCATGCTATTATGTTGGTAGTTATAAGGTAAATTCCATCGATTTCGATAAGCGATTTATTATACCATTATTTTCACCCGAAAGTCAAGAATAATTTTTCATAAATCGTGCATCTATATCCCTTTGTTTTTTTGAAAAGTCACCACAAAGCAGGTCGTCGACGCCAAAACGCCGGGGAGCCTGCTTTCTTTTTTGCATTTCCGCCATACCTACGCTCAAAGGGGGATTTTATGAGAAAACTGTGGAAATTTCTTTTTCTGCCGCTGTGCGCCCTGTTTTTGGTCCCGTCTGCCGCTGCGGCCGATGAGGCGCCCATCGAAGGCCATCTGGCCAGCCAGACCTTTTATGTCGATTCATCCCAAAAATCGACGCACGCCTACAACATCGATGGCTATAATTATGTCCGCCTGCGCGATTTTGGCCGCATGCTCGACTACTCGGTCACCTACGACGAAGACGCCGGCACGGTTTCCATCTCGTCCTCGGGCACCTATGAGGGCGACCGCGACCTTCCCGAAGACAACTGGCCGGAAACGGTCACGGCAGCGCCCACCAGCCAGCAAGTGCTGGTCAACGATGCGCCGTCCGACATCCAGGGTTATGAGATCGGCGGCTACAACTACTTTAAGCTGCGCGACCTGGCTCGGGCGCTGGACATCCAGGCCATCTACGACGGTGCGCGCGAAGCGGTCGAACTGGATAAAACCGCCCATTACTTTGAGCGGCAGGGCAATACCATCATTCTGATGTATCACGCCTTCTGCGAAACCGAAGAAGAGGCGCTTTTAAGCCCCACCTTATATACCACGCCCGAGCGCTTCCGCGAGAACATCAACGATCTGCTCGCCCTGGGCTTTGAACCGCTGACCCTGGAGCAGTATTACAACGGCGAAGCCGACCCCGACAAGAAATATTTCATCGTCACCATTGACGACGGGTACTTAAACAATTACGAGATCGCCTATCCCCTGTTGCAGGAGATGCAGTTGCATGCTGATATTTTCTGCGTGGTGCAGGACCTGAGCGGCGGACGGAACAGCCATTTCACCTACGATCAAGCGCGTGAAATGGAGGAAAGCGGCTATGTGTCCATTTACAGCCACAACCTGCTGCACGAGCGCGCAACGTCCATGCCCAGCGCCGAACTGTCCAGCATGTTCAGCACCGCGTATCACAGCCTGTCGCAGGAACTGAAGAAAAAGACCCTCTTCTTGGCATATCCTTACGGCGACCACAACCAAGAAACCTATCAGCTGGCCAAGCGTGCCGGGTATAAGCTGCAGCTTGTGCAGGGCCGTCAGTTTGCCGCCGACGACATTCTGGTGCGCATGGATATGTATTACGATACCGACATCAACACGCTGGTTCAAAATGCGGTCTACAACTAAAAACATCAAGACCCCAGCCCATACGGGCCGGGGTCTTTTGTTATCCGCCGATCTGGGACATGTCACGGCGGATGAACTGGTTTTCGCACAGGTGATGGCGTTCCGGTTTGCACTGCACGCCTTGTCGCAGAAGTTCTTGCAGCGCGGCCGGGTCGTCCAGCGCAGGCCGCAAATCGATTTCCTCGTTGGAGTGCAGACAGGGTTTGAGTTTGCCGTCAAAGGTGATGCGGATGCGGTTGCAGGCCGCGCAGAAATGGCCGCTCAGCGGCGTAATCAGCCCCACCCGGCCTTTGGCGCCCGGCAGGCGGAAATAATGTGCCGGAGCGTGGGCGTCCTGCTCGGTCTCCTGCAGTTCGGGCAATGCCTCTCGTACCGCCCGGGCGGGCAGGAAATGCGCCTTGGCCCAGTCCTGACAGGTGCCCATGGGCATCAGTTCGATAAACCGCACATCGACCGGCCAGTCGCGTGTCCAGTCGGCCAGAACGGCAATCTGTCCTTCGCTCACCCCGCGCACCAGCACAGCGTTGAGCCGCACCTGCCGAAATCCGGCTGCGAGCGCCGCTTCTATTCCGCGCCGGGCGTCCTGTACATTCCCGCCCGTGAGTGCCTGATAATCGGCTGCATCCAGCGTATCCAAACTGATATTGACTCGCGTGACCCCGGCGCGGCACAGCCATTCGGCATCCCGCGCAAGGGTGGTGCCGTTGGTGGTGATGGCCCAGTCGATGCCGGGCTGCCGGCACACCCGCTCGAGCAGGGGCCGCACGCCCGGCCGCACGAGCGGTTCGCCGCCGGTGAACCGGATTTTACGCACCCCCATCGCTGCCAGCGCCTGCACCAGATGCTCGACCTGCCGGTCGTCCATCGCCGGACGGGCGGAAGCGCGGCCGGGCGGCATGCAGTAGCGGCACCGCAGATTGCAGGCCTCGGTCAAAGAAAGGCGCGCATAGGTGATCGCGCGCCCGAAACGATCGGTCATACCAAAAGCTCCCATATCCCGCGCCATGCGGCGCGGATGTTTTTCCTCCATTATAAGCCCCTGCCGCGCAGGCGGCAAGCGGTTTTCGCCGAAAGAAAGCACAGGCCCCGGATATCTGTCCGGGGCCTGCGTTTGTGAAAAGGGAAGATGATAAAATGGGAGATTCCCTTTTTATCCAAAAGTTAGTCCTGCAAGGCATCGTACCCGCTCTGGCCGGTACGGACCTTGACCACGTCCACAACGTCGTAAACAAAGATCTTGCCGTCGCCGATGTGACCGGTGTACAGCGCCTTCTTGGCTGCATCCACAACCGTATCGACCGGGATAGCCGTGACGACGATCTCCATCTTGACCTTGGGCAGCAGGGTGACATCCAGTTCGGCGCCGCGGTAGTATTCGGCTGCGCCCTTCTGCTGGCCAAAGCCCATAACGTTGGTGACCGTCATACCGGTGACACCGATATCGTTCATGGTATCCTTGAGTGCTTCCAGACGGGACTGTTTGGCCAGGATGACCACCTTGTGGATACCGCTCGCGCCGTTATCCGTCGATACGCGGGTAACCGGTACGGCCTGCTCGGCAGGCGCCGGCATGCCTTCGGCGGCCTTGGCTTCGCGTTCGCCCGCCTTGGTGCCCAGCACCTGCGGCACGGGCATAAAGTCAGCGTAAGCAGATGCCAAACCGTGTTCAGGCTTATCCAGACCCATGACTTCTTCTTCGCGGGAAACTCGCAGACCCATGGTGTGCTTGATGATCTGGAACACAATGGTCATGGTAACGGCAACCCAGGCGATGACGCAAACCATACCAAGAAGCTGCACAAGCAGGGCATGGGCGCCGCCGCCGTAGAACAGGCCCACGGGTGCGACATTGTTGGTGCCGTATTCGTAGTAACCGAACAGGCCGACCATGATGGTACCGGTCGCACCGCACAAGCCATGTACGCCAACCGCACCAACCGGGTCATCGACCTTGAGCTTCTGGTCGACAAATTCAATGCCAAAAACAACAACCAGACCGGCAATGATGCCGATGATGGCTGCGCCAGCCGGTGTGACCGTATCACAGCCCGCCGTAATGGCGACCAGGCCGGCCAAAGAGCCGTTGAGCGTCATGGAAACATCGGGCTTCTTATACCGCGCCCAGGTGATGAACATAACCGTTACGGTCGCCATCGCAGCCGCGAGGTTGGTGGTCACAAAGACACGGGCTGCGGTTTCGGCAGCGCCGTCGGCCAAAGCGACCGTCGAAGCGCCGTTAAACCCAAACCAGCAGAACCACAGGATGAATACGCCGAGTGCGCCCAGGGTCAGAGAGTGGCCCGGAATCGCACGCGCCTTGCCGTCCTTGGTATACTTGCCGATACGCGGCCCCAGAATGGAAGCGCCGACGAATGCCGCCACGCCGCCGACCATATGAACCGCTGTGGAACCAGCAAAGTCATGGAAGCCGAGTTCACTCAGCCAGCCGCCGCCCCAGATCCAGTGCCCGGAAACCGGGTAAATAATCGCCGAAATCACGGCAGAATACACACAATACGCCGAAAACTTGGTACGCTCGGCCATGGCGCCCGATACGATCGTCGCCGCGGTCGCGCAGAACACGGTCTGGAAGATCAGCGTCGCCCAGTCGTAGCCCTCGCCGACGGCGCCGTCGGTGAAGAAATCAAACCCGCCGAAAAACGGGCTGGCGGCTCCGAACATGATGCCAAAGCCCAGGATCCAGAAGATCGGCGTGCCCAGGCAGAAGTCCATCAGGTTCTTCATAATGATGTTGCCGGCGTTCTTCGCGCGGGTGAAGCCGGTTTCGACCATGGCAAAGCCGGCCTGCATGAAGAACACCAGCGCCGCGCCCAGCAGGACCCAGCCCGTATTGAGCGCAGTTGCAAGATTTGCAAGTTCCATAAGATAACCCCCCCTGAAAATTCAAAAGGCGTGTACCCCCTTGGTCTTGGGAGGTACACGCCTTTGTGTATCAGTTAAACATAAAACAGCATTTCGCCGTAGGTCGGCAGCGGCCAATCGGATGCTGCCACCTGGGTTTCGAGTGCATCGGCCACCGCACGTGCGGCATCCATGGCAGCAATGACCGTATCGTGGTAATACTGTGCCGCCTGCTGCACGTCCGCCGGGATGGTTTCGAGCGCCTGTGCCAGCGCGTCGCGCTTTTGCATCAGGTCGGCCGTCTGTTCGGCCAAGTCACGTGCCAGCTGGGTCTCCGCCGACGCCTGAACACCGATGGATGCCTTGGCCGCCGCACTCTGGGCCACCTTGCCCGAGTAAGCGACCACTGCCGGGATAATCTGGCGGCTCAGCAGTTCGAGCGAGGTCAGCGCTTCGATCTGGATGGTCTTAGCATATTCTTCGAGCAGGATTTCTTCACGCGACTGCATCTCGGCCTGCGTATAAACGCCGTGCGCCTGGAACAGCTTGACGTTCTTGTCGTCAGTGTAGTGCGGCAGCGCTTCCGGGGTGGACTTGAGGTTCATCAGCCCACGCTTTTCGGCTTCGATCGGCCAATCAGCGCCGTAGCCGTTGCCGTTGAAGATGATGCGGCGGTGCGCCTTGATCTCGCGGCGGATGAGCGTACCGAGGGCAGCGTCGAAATCGCTGGCGGCTTCCAGTTCGTCGGCGAACTGGCGCAATTCCTCGGCGACCGCGGTGTTGAGCATGATGTTGGGGCAGGCAATGTTGAGCGCCGAACCCAGCATACGGAATTCAAACTTGTTGCCGGTAAAGGCAAAGGGCGAGGTGCGGTTGCGGTCGGTCGTATCCTTGGGGATGGGCGGCAATACAGCGGCGCCAATGTCCATCATGGTCTTAGCTGCATCGGTGTAGTCGACGCCCGACACGATGGCATCCAAAATAGCTTCCAGTTCCTCGCCGACGAACATGGACATGATCGCCGGCGGCGCTTCGTTTGCGCCCAAACGGTGGTCATTGCCGGCCGACGCGACCGAAATGCGCAGCAGATCCTGGTATTCGTCCACTGCCTTGATGACTGCGGTCAAAAACAGCAGGAACTGGGCATTGGCCGACGGGCTCTTGCCCGGCTCGAGCAGGTTTTCACCCGCATCGGTGGAGATCGACCAGTTGTTGTGCTTGCCCGAACCATTGACGCCCTCAAACGGCTTTTCGTGCAGCAGGCAGACAAAGCCATGCTTATCCGCCACGCGCTTCATGACCTCCATGGTCAGCTGGTTGTGGTCGGTGGCGATGTTGGTGGTGGTAAAGATGGGCGCCATTTCATGCTGGCAGGGTGCGACTTCGTTGTGCTCGGTCTTGGAATAAATGCCAAGCTTCCAAAGTTCCTCGTCCAGATCCTCCATAAAGGCCTTGACGCGCGGACGGATGGAACCAAAGTAATGATCCTCCATCTCCTGCCCCTTGGGCGCCTTGGCGCCAAAGAGCGTGCGGCCGGTCAGAATCAAATCCGGACGCTGCGCATAATGCTTCTTATCGATCAGGAAATATTCCTGCTCGGGGCCGACCGTGGTGGTCACACGCTTGACATCCTTGCCAAAGAGCTTTAAAACCCGGCAGGCCTGGTTGCTGATGGCGTCCATCGAGCGCAGCAGCGGGGTCTTTTTATCGAGCACCTCGCCGGTGTAGGAGCAGAACGCCGTCGGGATGCACAAGGTGTTATCCTTAATAAACGCATAGGAGGTCGGGTCCCAGGCCGTGTAGCCGCGGGCCTCAAAGGTCGCACGCAGACCGCCCGACGGGAACGAAGACGCATCCGGTTCGCCCTTGATGAGCTCCTTGCCCGAAAACTCCATAATGACCGCGCCATCGCCGCACGGGGATAGGAACGAGTCGTGCTTTTCAGCCGTCACGCCGGTCATGGGCTGGAACCAGTGGGTGAAGTGCGTCGCGCCCTTGGAGATGGCCCAGTCCTTCATCGCGTTGGCGACCACGCCTGCGATCTGGGGGTCGAGCGCTGTGCCCTCGGTCATGGTGCGCTTGAGCGCCTTATAGGTTTCCTTGGGCAGCCGTTCCTTCATGGCAGCTTCGTTAAACACCATGCTGCCGAACAATTCGGGTACATTCCGCATTGTCTTTTCCTCCTAAGTATTCAAGATGTGCCGGGGAAAAAAGAAAAAGCGCCGCAGTCAAATCTTTGACCGCAGCGCCTTTGCTGTTCACGAGCCAAATTATAGGCCGGTTTTGCAGCTTTGTCAAGGCGTTTTTCCAGGTAAATTTTTATTTTTACCGAACTTCGCCGCATTTTACAAGGCATTCCCCCTTTTTTCTCCCCCGTTTTATGAAAAATGCAAGAAATGAATTCTCCTCCTGCATTTTCGCATTTTTCCTCTTGACCATTGCCCGCCCGTGCGGTACAATAAGCCCATGAACAAAGGCGTTCCTCCAGATAGCAGAACTGCTAGAGGGCTTCCCCTCTCTGCTGCGCTCTGGATGAGCGCCTTTTTTCGTTTTCCGGGCAGGGACGCCCGGTTTGGCAGCCCCTTTTTCATTACAAATCGGAGCTGCCTTGTGATTTTTGTGAGGAGGGAGATCCCCATGCTTTTGAAAGAAGGTCAAGTCCGCATCCCGGCCGGCTGCGCCATCTCCGGCATCTTCCATAAGGACGGCAAACGTGAAAATGGTGAAAACATCATTCGCTCGATCGCTACCATGCACGACCGCTCCAATGGACTGGGCGGCGGTTTTGCCGCCTATGGCATTTATCCGGAATATAAAGATGATTATGCGTTCCACGTGTTTTTCGACGACGAGCGCGCCAAGGAGGCGTGTGAAGCCTTCTTAAAAAAGAATTTTGAGGTCATCTCCATGGCCAAGATCCCGACCCGCCGGCACCCCCGCATCACCGACGAGCCCATGATCTTCCGCTATTTTGTCCAGCCGCTGCCGACCGTTCTCGAGTTTTCGCAGCTCGACGAACGCGAATTCGTCGCCCGCCGCGTCATCTATGTCAACCACAACATCGACGGCGCGTACATCTTCTCTTCGGGCAAGAATGTCGGTGTCTTCAAGGCCAACGGCTACCCCGAAGATGTCGGCGAATACTACATGCTGGAAAACTATGAGGCTTACTCGTGGACCTGCCATGGCCGCTATCCGACCAACACCCCCGGCTGGTGGGGCGGCGCGCATCCGTTTGCGCTGCTGGACACCACGGTCGTCCACAACGGCGAAATTTCCAGCTATGACGCCAACCGCCGGTTTATTGAGATGTTCGGTTATTCGTGCGACCTGCTGACCGACACCGAGGTCATTACCTATATTATCGATTACCTGGGCCGCAAGCTGGGGCTGACCTATCCCGAGATCGCCAATGTCATTGCCGCGCCCTTCTGGTCGACCATTGAAAGCAAGGAACCGGCCGAGCGCGAGCGCCTGACCTACTTGCGCAACGCATTCGCTTCCCTGCTCGTCACCGGCCCGTTCTCCATCCTGGTGGGCTTTGACGGCGGCCTGATGGCCCTCAATGACCGTCTGAAGCTGCGCTCGATGGTGGTCGGCGAAAAGGACGAAACGGTCTATATCGCGTCCGAAGAATGCGCCATCCGCGTAGTGGAACCCGAGCTGGACCGCATCTGGGCGCCGCGCGGCGGCGAAGCGGTCATCGTCCATTTAAATGATAGGGGGCAGCAGTAATGGCTATTGATTTTCTGTATCCGCAATATGAGGTGGTCCGTAACATGGACCGCTGCATCACCTGCCGCGCCTGCGAACGCCAGTGCGCAAACGAAGTCCATAAATACGATGTCGATTTTGGCTACATGACCTCGGACGAGAGCAAGTGCGTCAACTGCCACCGCTGTGTATCGCTCTGCCCGACTCGGGCGCTCAAGATCGTCAAGACCGACCATACCTTTAAAGAGAACGCCAACTGGACGGGCAAGGCCATTTCCGAGGTCTACCGCCAGGCAGGTTCGGGCGGTGTCCTGCTCAGCTCCATGGGCAACCCGGAACCCTACCCGATCTACTGGGATAAAATCCTCATCAACGCCTCCCAGGTGACCAACCCGTCCATCGACCCGCTGCGCGAGCCGATGGAAACCCGCACCTTCCTCGGCAAAAAGCCGGGCAAGATCGAGCGCGACGCAAACGGCAACCTGATTCCCAATATGGCGCCTCAGCTCAAGCTCGACGTGCCGATCATGTTCTCGGCCATGAGCTACGGTTCGATTTCCTACAACGCGCACGCATCGCTCGCCCGCGCGGCCGTCGAGCTCGGCACCTACTACAACACCGGTGAGGGCGGTCTGCACGAGGACTTCTACCAGTACGGCCCGCACACCATCGTCCAGGTTGCATCCGGTCGTTTCGGTGTCCATAAAGATTACCTGGAAGCCGGCGCCGCCATTGAAATCAAGATGGGCCAGGGCGCAAAGCCGGGCATCGGCGGCCATCTACCCGGCCTGAAGGTTGGTCCGGACATCTCCAAGACCCGTATGATCCCCCGCGGCACGGACGCCATCTCCCCGGCGCCCCACCACGATATTTACTCGATCGAAGACCTGCGGCAGCTTGTCTTCTCGCTCAAGGAAGCGACCGATTACAAAAAGCCGGTTATGGTCAAGATTGCGGCTGTGCACAACGTTGCGGCCATCGCATCCGGCGTGGCCCGCTCGGGCGCAGACGTCATCTGCATTGACGGCTACCGCGGCGGCACGGGCGCTGCGCCCACCCGCATCCGCGACAGCGTGGGTATCCCGATCGAGCTGGCGCTCGCGGCAGTCGACCAGCGGCTGCGCGACGAGGGCATTCGCGACCAGGTATCCATCGTCGTGGGCGGCTCCATCCGTAACTCGGGCGACCTGCTCAAGGCCATTGCCCTGGGCGCCGACGCCTGCTACATCGCTACCTCGGCCCTGCTGGCACTCGGCTGCCACCTGTGCCGCACCTGCCAGACCGGCAAGTGCAACTGGGGCATTGCCACCCAGCGCCCCGATCTGGTCAAGCGCTTAAACCCCGACATCGGCTCCAAGCGTCTGGTCAACCTGGTGACCGCCTGGGACCACGAGCTCAAGGAAATGATGGGCGGCATGGGCATCAACTCCATCGAAGCGCTGCGCGGCAACCGCCTGATGCTGCGCGGACTGGGGCTGAACCAGAAGGAACTGGACATTTTGGGTATCAAGCACGCGGGCGAATAAGGAGGCAACATGAAACGGGTATATGTCAACGAAAAATGGTGCCTTGGCTGCCATTTATGCGAATATTACTGCGCTTTTGCCAACTCGGGCAAGTCCTCGATGGTCAAGGCGCTCAAGGACCACAAGATCGCGCCCCGCATCAAGATCGAGGAGCGCAACAACATTTCCTTTGCGGTATCCTGCCGCCACTGTGACGACCCTTTATGCGTCAAGGGCTGCATCTCGGGTGCGCTGACCATCGAAAACGGGGCCGTGCACATCGATTCGGACAAATGCGTCGGCTGCTGCACGTGCATCCTGTCCTGCCCCTACGGCGCGCTCAGCCATTCCGAGCAGGGCGCCATCCAGAAATGTGAACTGTGTCAGAAAAACGAGTTTGGCCAGCCCATGTGTGTCCAGGGCTGCCCGAACAAAGCCATTGTCTACGAGGAGAGGTGAACGGTATGCAGTATGTCATCATCGGCGGCGGCACCGCAGCCGTGGGAACCATTGAAGGCATCCGCGCGGTGGACCGCACAGGTCCGATCACGCTGATTTCCGCCGAACCCTATCCGGTTTACGGCCGTCCGCTCATCTCCTACCTGCTGCAAGGCAAAACGACCGAAGAAAAGATGTTCGGCTACCGTCCAGCCGACTTTTACGAGAAAAACGGCGTGACTCCCCACCTGGGCCAGACAGTCCAGGCGGTGGATGCCGCAGCCAAAACGGTCACGCTGGAAAGCGGCGAGACCTTCCCCTATGATAAACTGTGCATCTGCACCGGCTCGCGGCCGTTCGTACCGCCCATGGAAGGCCTGGACCAGGTGCGCGAACAGACCAGCTTTATGACACTGGACGACGCCAAGAATCTTGACCACATGCTCGGCAATGCCAACGACAAGCGCGTGCTGATCGTCGGCGCGGGCCTCATTGGCCTCAAGTGCGCCGAAGGCATTCTGGAGCGCGCGCAGTCGGTGACGGTCATCGATATGGCGCCGCGCATCCTGCCCAATGTCATGCTCGAACGCCCGGCGGCCATCATCCAGCAGCATCTCGAGCGCAAGGGTGTTATGTTCCATTTGAGCGACTCGGTTGCCCGGTTTGACACCCCGACGCACGCGATTCTGCAAAGCGGCCTGGGCATCGACTTTGACGTACTAGTCGTTGCGGTCGGCGTACGTCCCAACACCGGCCTTGCCGAAATGGCGGGCTGCACCGTCGAGCGCGGCATCCGTCTGGACGATCACATGCAGACCACGGTGCCGGATATCTACGCGGCCGGCGACTGCACGCTCTCGCACGACATCTCGTGCGATACCGACCGCATTCTGGCCATCCTGCCGGGCGCCTACATGCAGGGCGAAACGGCGGGCCGCAATATGGCGGGCGGCAACGCGACCTTTGACAAGGCCATCCCCATGAACGCTTCGGGCTTTTTGGGGCTGCACATGGTCACCGCGGGCTCGTACGAGGGCACGCAGTATCTGGACGACAACGAGGACGGCTACAAGCTGCTCGTCACCCGGGACGACCACCTGGTCGGCTTTATCCTGCTGGGTGACATCGAACGTGCGGGCATCTATACCTCGCTCATCCGGGAGCGCACCCCGCTTTCGTCCATCGACTTTGACCTCATCCGCGAAAAACCGCAGCTGATGGCCTTCTCTTCCACCGAACGCGCCAAAAAACTGGGAGGTGCACGCGCATGGTAATCACGGCAAACACCACATACTATAAAGGGCTCAACGAGCAGATCCGCGCCTGCGCCGATGCCGAGATCACCGTGCGCGAGATCTACGGCCAGCGCTACCTGGGCTGTGGCAGCTCGGATAAGACTTTCAAACTCTACGGTACGCCGGGCAACGGCCTGGGCCAGTACCTGTCCGGCTCGACCATCGAGGTGTTCGGCAACTGCCAGGAGGCAGTCGGCGACACCATGAACGACGGCGAGATCATCGTACACGGTAACGTGGGAGACGCCTGCGGCTACGGCATGCGCGGCGGCCGTATCCTCATCGAAGGCAATGTCGGCTATCGTGCCGGCATCCACATGAAGGCCTATCTGGATAAGTTCCCGGTGGTCATCGTGGGCGGCTGCGCCGGTTCGTTTTTGGGCGAATACCTGGCCGGCGGGCTGATCGCCGTACTCGGCCGGGGCGCAAACGGCGCGCTGCCGTGCAGCTACTTCTGCGGCACGGGCATGCACGGCGGCAAGATCGTCCTGCGCTGCGACGAAAAGCCGTCCGGCCTGCCGCCGCAGGTACTCGTGCGCGAAATGAACGACGAGGACCGCGCCGAACTGATGCCCCATCTGGCCGCTTATTGCCAGCATTTCGGCTCGACCCCCGAAGAAATTCTGTCCGAACGTTTTTATGTCTTGACGCCTAACCCGGAGGCGGGGTATAAACAATTATATACGTTCGAATAATTCCTTTGGGAGGTTTGTTTATGAGCACTTCTATCAGCGACGTTCTGGAGTTCATCGAGGACAACGACGTCAAGTTTATCCGCCTGGCCTTCTGCGACATCTTCGGCATGCAGAAGAACATCTCCATTTTACCGGGCGAACTGATGCGCGCCTTTTCCGACGGCATCTGCTTTGACGCGTCTGCCCTGACCGGGTTTATGAATGTGGAATCGAGCGATCTGCTGCTGTTCCCCGACCCGTCGACCCTGTGTGTGCTGCCCTGGCGGCCGTCGACCGGGCGCGTGGTGCGCTTCTTCTGCGACATCCGGTATCCGGACGGCCAGCCCTTTGAGGGCGACGGCCGCCACCTGCTGCGGCAGGCGGTCGATCGGATGCACGACAAGGAGCTGACCTGCATGCTGGGCACTGAGTGCGAATTTTATCTGTTCATGCTCGATGAAAACGGCGCGCCCACCCGCATCCCGCACGATACGGCGTCCTATTTTGATGTGGCACCCCTCGACCGCGCGGAAAATGTGCGCCGCCAGATCTGCCTGACGCTCGAAGAAATGGGCATCCAGCCCGAAGCATCCCACCACGAGCAAGGCCCCGGCCAAAATGAGATCGATTTCAAATACTCGGGCGCGTTGCAGGCCGCGGACAATATGGTCACCTTCAAATGGGTGGTTAAGACCATTGCCAGCTCGAGCGGTCTGTTTGCTTCCTTCCTGCCCAAGCCACTCGCAGGCGAACCGGGCAGCGGGCTGCACATCAACCTGTCGCTCTTCCGTGGCGGCAAGAACATCTTCCGCGACCCGAGCGTGGCCCATTCCAAGACCGTGGAATCGTTCATCGCTGGTATCCTGGCGCATGCGCGCGAGATGAACCTGTTTTTCAATCCCCTGGTCAACTCCTACGAGCGCCTGGGAGAGTTTGAAGCGCCGCGGTTCATCACCTGGTCGCACCAGAACCGTTCGCCCCTCATCCGCATCCCGGCGGCGCAGGGCAGCCACCGGCGCATGGAATACCGCGCGTCCGACGGCACTCTCAATCCCTATCTGGCCTTTACCCTGCTGCTGCACGCCGGCATGGATGGCGTCGAACGCGGCCTGAAGCTTCCCGAACCCTGCAACATCAACCTGTTTACGGCAAACGAAGACGAACTTTCGACCTATGAATCCCTGCCCGGTTCGCTGGAGGAAGCGATTGACGCGGCCGCGGCCAGCGAATTTGTGCGCCAAGTGCTGCCTGCACGCACACTGGAAAGCTATCTCTCTGCCAAGCGGCAGGAATGCCGCCAATATGTGACCTATCACACGCCCCAGGCAGCCGCTTACAAGCTCTATTTTGAACGCTACTAACCCGCGTTTTCACAACCGACACCAAAAGGGGGAACCCAACCCATGGAGCCTGTACTCATTGCTGCCCCAGCCGAAAAAGGCTATGTATCCTTATCCAAAGCCTTGACCGGATTTCTGGGCAAGCTGTCCTGTGTTTGGGCGCCCAGCGGCGCTCAGGCACGCCGCTGTATCGCGGAAAATGACTGGGGGCTTGTGATTGTCAGCGCGCCGCTGCCCGATGAAGCGGGCGCGGATTTGGCGCAATATGCGTGTGCGCAAACCGGTGCAGGGGTGCTGCTGTTGGTCAAGGAGGACATTGCCGAAACCTTGCCCGGCGCGGTGGCCGACGCCGGTGTGCTCGTTCTGACCAAGCCGCTGGAGCGGACCGGCTTTTTGGGGGCGGCACGCCTGGCGCTGGCCACCCACCACCGCATCGATGCGCTCGAACGCGAAAACCGCAAACTGCGCACCCGGCTGGACGATCTGCGGCTGATCAGCCGCGCCAAATGTGTGCTGATCGAATGCTGCGGCATGACCGAACCCGAGGCGCACGCCTATATCGAAAAGCGCGCCATGGACACCCGCCAGACCCGGCGGGACGTGGCACGCGAACTTCTGGAATCCACTCCCCCCTAAATTTTGGCTGTCTGCAAGCCCAGGAAGGAACCTTTATTCATGACCAAATATATCTTTGTAACCGGCGGCGTGGTGTCCGGCCTTGGCAAGGGCATCACGGCTGCATCGCTCGGCCGGCTGCTCAAAAGCCGGGGCCTCAAAGTGGCCGCCCAAAAGCTCGACCCGTATATCAACGTCGACCCGGGCACCATGAGCCCCTTTCAGCACGGCGAAGTGTTCGTCACCGAGGACGGCGCCGAGACCGACCTCGACCTCGGCCATTATGAACGCTTCATCGACGAGGACTTAAACCGCTTTTCCAACCTGACCACCGGCAAGGTGTACTGGAACGTGCTCAACAAAGAGCGCGCGGGCGAATACCTGGGCGAAACCGTGCAGGTCATCCCGCACATCACGGGCGAGATCAAATCGTTCATCTACTCGGTCGGCAAAAAGACCGGGGCCGATGTGGTCATCACCGAGATCGGCGGCACGACCGGCGATATTGAATCCCAACCCTTCCTGGAAGCCATCCGGCAGGTGGCGGCTGAAACTGGTCGCCGCAACTGCCTGTTTTTACACGTGACGCTGGTGCCCTTCATCGACGGGTCGGACGAACCCAAGAGCAAACCTACCCAGCACTCGGTCAAGGAGCTGCGCGGCATGGGCATCCAGCCTGACCTCATCATCTGCCGCACCGACCGCCCGCTGGATGACGACATCCGGGCCAAAATCTCGCTGTTCTGCAACGTGCGGCCCGACTGTGTCATCGAAAACCGGACGGTGCCGGTGCTGTACCGCGCGCCGCTCATGCTGGAGGAAAGCCATCTGTCCGACATCGTCTGCCGCGAACTGGCGCTTGACGCGCCCGAAGCCGATCTGTCCGACTGGATGGAGATGCTCGGCCGCATCGATGCTCGGCGCGGCCATGTCAAGATCGCGCTGGTGGGCAAATATGTCCGCCTGCACGACGCCTATCTGTCGGTCGCCGAAGCACTCCAGCACGCCGGCTACGAGACCGGCCATTTTGTAGACATCGACTGGGTCGATTCCGAAGAACTGTCCGACGCCACGGCCGACAAACTGCTCGGCCAGGCCGATGGTATCATCCTGCCCGGAGGCTTTGGCGGTCGCGGGGTGGAAGGCATGCTGTGCGCGGCCACCTATGCGCGCACGCATGGCATCCCCTACTTCGGCATTTGCCTGGGCATGCAGGTGGCTGTGATCGCCTATGCACGCAGTGTGCTCGGCTGGACGGACGCCAACTCGTCCGAGTTTGACCCGCACACCGCCCATCCGGTCATTGACCTGATGGACAGCCAGCAGGGCGTCAGCCAAAAGGGCGGCACTATGCGCCTGGGCGCGTATCCGTGTGCCGTGCAGCCGGGCACCCGGCTGGCACAGGCCTATGGCTGTGCCGCCATCAGCGAACGCCATCGGCACCGCTATGAATTTAACAATCTCTTCCGCGCCGAACTGGAACAGGCCGGCTTGGTCGTTTCGGGCACCTCGCCTTCGGGTGAACTGGTCGAAACGGTCGAGCTGCCCGAGCACCCGTTTTACGTCGGGGCGCAGTTCCATCCGGAGTTCAAGTCCCGCCCCAACCGGGCGCATCCCCTGTTCCGCGCCTTTCTGGAGGCGTCCGCGGCGCGTATTTGATTTTTCGATCTCTCCTATTTTTACCCTCTTTGGAGCCGGTCCCCGCCTTTGGTGCGTTGGGCCGGCTCTTCCCATTTCCAGTGCCATTTCTGCCTGCTTTTTTGAAAAAATCCGCCCTTCGGCGCAGAAAAACCTGGTTTCGGCGATTGCAATTTGGATAAACTTGTAGTACACTTAATTTTGTATGGCACTGAACGGCCAAACATGCACGATATGGCCGAATTTCGACCTTTTTGGCCCCTCGGTTTCGTGCATGTTTTCGCTTGATATTTCATACCATTTCGGTGTATATTTTAGATAGTAGAAAACGCCATAAGGAGGCGACCATTTTCCCATGAGTAAATTTGTTTACGCGGACAATGCGGCCACCACGCCCCTGTCCGAATCGGCATATAACGCTATGAAACCGTGGCTGACCGAGTTTTACGGCAACCCGTCCTCGCTCTACCGCATCGGCAATGAGGCACGGCACGCGATGAACCAGGCACGCCGTCAGGTCGCAACCGCCCTGAACGCAGCCGACCCGTCCGAAATCATCTTTACTGGCGGCGGCTCGCAGGCGGACAACCTGGCCATCACCGGTTTTGTCAAGGGTCCGTCGGCCAAGGGCCGCCGGCACATCATCACCTCGAAGATCGAGCATCACGCGGTGCTTTACACCTGCGAAGCGCTCGAAAAAGAGGGTTTCCCGGTCACTTACCTGAATGTAGATAAAGAAGGCCACATCGATCTGGAGCAGCTGAAAAGCGCCATCACTGATGACACCGCCCTGGTGACCATCATGGCCGCCAACAACGAGATCGGCACCATCCAGGACCTCAAGGCCATCGCCGAAATCGCACACGCGCACGGCGCGGTGTTCCACACGGATGCCGTACAGGCCGTTGGCCATATGCACATCGACGTGCAGGAAATGGGCATCGATATGCTCAGCCTGTCGGCGCACAAGTTCCGCGGCCCCAAGGGCATCGGCGCGCTGTATGTCAAGAAGGGCATCGCATTAAAGCCGCTGGTCTACGGCGGCGGCCAGGAGCGCGGCCTGTGCTCGGGCACCGAGAACGTGGCCGGTATGGTCGGTTTGGGCCAGGCCATCGAGGATGCCTGCGGCGACAATCTGGACAAGAAGATGGGCTATGTTCGCCGTCTGACCGACCGTCTGGTCAAGGGCATTATGGACAAGGTTCCCTACACTCACTACACGGGCGACCCGGTCAACCGTCTGCCGGGCACGGCGTCGTTCGTCTTTGAAGCCATTGAGGGCGAAGGCCTGATTTTGCGACTGGACTTTGCCGGCATCTGCGGCTCGACCGGTTCGGCCTGCTCGACCGGCTCGCTCGACCCCAGCCATGTGCTCATGGCCATCGGCCTTCCGCATGAGATCGCGCACGGTTCGCTGCGTCTGACGCTGGGCGAACAGAACACCGAAGAGGATGTCGATTACCTGATCGACACCGTGACCGACGTGGTCGCCGGTCTGCGCGAAATGAGCCCGGTTTGGGAAAACGGCAAGCCCAACCTGACCGCGGCCAGCGAACTGCATGCACACTGAGTTTACGAGATTTCAATAAAGGAGCAAAACGATTATGGCAATGGAATACAGCGAAAAGGTCTATGACCATTTCACCCATCCGCGCAACGTCGGCGAGATCGAGGACGCCAACGGCGTCGGCGAAGTCGGCAACGCCAAGTGCGGCGATATTATGAAGATCTACCTCAAGGTGTCCGATGACGGCGTTATTGAGGATGTCAAGTTCAAGACCTTCGGCTGCGGCGCTGCGATTGCGACCAGCTCCATGGCTACCGAAATGGTCAAGGGCAAGACGATCGAAGACGCGCTCAAGCTGACCAACCAGGCGGTCGCCGAAGCGCTGGACGGTCTGCCGCCGGTCAAGATGCACTGCTCGGTGCTGGCCGAAGAAGCGCTGCGTTCGGCCATTGCCGACTACTACAAGCGCATGGGCAAGGACCCGGAACCGCTTCTGGGCTGCAATATGGACTGTGCACACTGCCACGGCGGTGAGCATTGATTCTCTCCAACACGCATAAAATAGGGCAGATTGAAAAATCTGCCCTTTTGGCATTTGTGAAAAATCTGGTGATGAAATGAACGAAATCACGCGCAGTATCTGCAATACAACCGAATACGAACAGCTTCTCACCGGCCTGCGGGACGGCAAGGCTCCCGCCATGGCCGTCGGCCTGCCGCCAGTGGGCAAGGCGCTGCTGGCGGCTGCCCTACATCATGACACCAGCCGCCCGGTGCTGCTGCTGACCGATGACGAAGCGGCGGCCCGCCGCTTGGCGGACGACCTTTCCGCCCTGACCGAAAAAAACGTGCTGCGCATCCCGGAGCGCGATTTTGTTATGCTCGGCGTGGAGTCGTCCTCCCGCCAATATGAACAAGCCCGCATCGCCGCCCTGTGGCAGCTGACCGAAGGCGCGCCGCTCATGGCTGCGTCGGTCGCCGCCCTCACCCAGGCCAGCATCCCGCCCGCGGCGCTTGCACAGGCGGCGTTCATCCTGTCTGAAGGCGAAACCCGCCCGCTCAGCGAAATTACGGCCGCGCTGACCGCGGCCGGGTATCAGCGCAGCACCCAGGTCGAAGGTCCGGGTCAGTTTTCGGTGCGCGGCGGCATCCTCGACCTGTTCCCGCCCCAGCAGGCTGCACCGGTGCGCGTCGAGTTCTGGGGCGATGACATCGACTCGATGGCATACTTTGACGTCGGTTCCCAGCGGCGCGGCGCGCGGGTGGAAACCCTCACCTGCCTGCCGTGCATGGAAGCTCTGCCCGGCCTGTGCGACGGCGGGGTCGAGGGCCTGTGCCGCAAGCTGGAAGCTGCCCTCAAGACCCGCCGCAAAAAGCATCCTGATTTGGAAGAAAACCTGCGTCGGGACATCGAGCGCCTGCGCGAGACCGGTTCGCTCCCAGCGGCGGATAAATACCTGCCCCTTCTCTATCCTGACGGTGCGACCGCGCTCGACTACCTGCCCGAAAACACGATCGTCCTCATCGACGACACGCCCCGCCTGCGCGAAGCGAGCCGCGGCTTTGTCCAGCGGCTGGCGGGCGACATCGAAGCGCTGACCGAGCGCGGCGAACTGCCGCCTTCGACCGGGTATGCGCTGAACTTTGCCGAGCTGGCCGAGCGGCTGTGCGCCCTGACCGCCGTGCGGGCAGATACCTTCTTAAATTCGGTGCCCGAACTGGCGCCCCAAACGCTGGTCAGCTTTACCCTGACCCAGATGAACGCCTACGGCGGCAGTCTGGACATGGCAGCGGCCGACATTGCCGCGTATGCGGCGTCCGGCCGGGCGGTCGCGGTGCTGTGCGGGTCGGAAATGCGCTGCCAGAGCATGTTCGAAGCCCTGGACGCGCACGATGTCCCGGCGCGGCTGAGCCGCAAGATGCCGGCAAACGGCCATGTGCACATCATGGAAGGCGCGCTGAGCGCGGGTTTTGACTTCCCCGCGCCGGGGCCGATCGTTCTGACCGAAGGGCAGATCTTGGGCCGCCGGGCACGCAAAAGCGCGGTCAAAAAGTCCAACCGCGACCGGGTCAAGAGCTACACCGACCTGACGCCCGGCGACCTGGTCGTCCACGAGCACCACGGCATCGGCCGCTTTGTGGGCATGGAGCGCATGACCGTGGACGGCGCCGACCGCGATTTTGTCAAGATCGCCTTTGCCGGGACTGACTTTCTCTATGTCCCGGCGACCAATCTGGACCTGATCTCCAAATACATCGGCGGCGGGTCGGACCCGGAAAAGACCAAGCTCAACAAGCTGGGCGGCGCCGACTGGTCCAAGGCACGCGCCCGCGCCAAGGCAGCTGCCAAGGAGCTGGCCGAAGGGCTGGTCAAGCTGTATGCCGAGCGCGCCAAGCTCAAGGGTTATGCCTTCCCGGCGGACGACGTCTGGCAGCAGGAATTCGAGGAATCCTTCCCCTATGAAGAAACCGACGACCAGCTGCGCTGCGTGCAGGAGATCAAGGCCGACATGGAATCCGATCGGCCGATGGACCGCCTGCTCTGCGGCGACGTGGGCTTTGGCAAGACCGAAGTCGCCCTGCGCGCGGTGATGAAGTGCATCCTGGCCGGCAAGCAGGCGGCCATTCTGGTGCCGACCACCGTGCTGGCCCGGCAGCATTACCTGACTGCCAAGAGCCGCTTTGCCGGGTATCCCATCAAAATTGAGCTTTTAAGCCGCTATAAGACCGGCTCAGAGCAGAAAAAAATCCTCGAGCAGCTGCAAACCGGCATGATCGACCTGATCATCGGTACGCACAAGCTGTTTAACAAAAAGATCGCTTTCCACGACCTCGGCCTGCTCGTTATCGACGAGGAACAGCGCTTCGGCGTTTCCCACAAGGAAACGCTCAAGGAAATGAGCCGTCAGATCGATGTGCTTACCCTGTCCGCGACCCCCATCCCGCGCACGCTCAACATGGCGCTGTCCGGTATCCGCGACATGTCGGCCATTGAGGAGCCGCCGCACGACCGCCACCCGGTGCAGACCTATGTGCTCGAATACAACGAAGCGCTCATTCTGGATGCCATCCGGCGCGAATTGGCGCGCGGCGGACAGGTCTACTATCTGCACAACATCGTTGAATCGATCGACCGCACGGCTTCCCGTCTGCAAAAGGCGCTGCCCGATGCGCGCATCGGCGTCGCGCACGGCAAGATGACCCAGCGCGAATTATCCGCTACCATGACCCAGATGGCCGACGGCGAAATCGACATTCTGGTCTGCACGACCATCATCGAGACCGGTATCGACATCCCGAACGCCAACACCCTCATCATCGAAAACGCCGACCATATGGGTCTGGCCCAGCTGCACCAGATCCGCGGTCGGGTGGGCCGCTCGTCGCGCCGGGCGTTCGCTTATCTGACCTATCGCCGCGGCAAGGCGCTGAGCGAAATCTCGCAAAAGCGGCTGAGCGCGGTGCGTGAATTTGCCGAGTTTGGCTCGGGCTTCAAGATCGCTATGCGCGATTTGGAAATCCGCGGCGCGGGCAATGTGCTCGGCCCCGAGCAGTCGGGCCACATGATGAGCGTGGGTTATGACCTCTACCTCAAGCTGCTCGAAGAAGCCGTTCTGGAAGAAAAGGGCCAGACCCCGGCGCCCCGTGTCGAATGCGCAGCTGATTTGACCTTGTCGGCCAACCTGCCGGCCGACTATGTGGCTGACCCCGGCCAGCGCGTGGACCTGTACCGCCGCATTGCGCTCATTCGCTCGGAGGACGCGCGCTCGGACCTTTTGGACGAACTCATCGACCGCTATGGCGAACCGCCGGCCGAAGCGGTGGCCCTGCTGGACATCGCGCTGCTGCGCGCCGAAGCGTCCGACGCCGGCGTGACCGAAATCAAGCAACAGGACGGTCGCCTGCTGCTCACCTTCCAAAACCCCGATTTCCAGCGCCTAAGCGTGCTGTGCGGCGACAAAGACTACAAGGGCCGCCTGCTGCTCAACGCGGGCAGCAAGCCCTATATCTCGCTGCGCATGAACAAGGGCGAAGTCCCGCTCGGGCTGGCCCGCAGCCTGGTGGAGAAATACGCCGCCACGGCAAAATAAAATTTCAAACGTACACTTTTTGGGTTGACAAAAGAGTTAGCTTATGCTAACATATAGGCAGTCAAGGAAAGCTCTGTGCGGGAGGCGGCCCATCGGCCCCTTTGAGCGCTTTGGCGACCAACTTTTTTGTCCCGTTTCACCACCTCTTCAAGCAAAGAAACGCCTTTCGATCCTCTGTTTTATCCCAGGGGACCGGAAGGCGTTTTTTTATTTTTTCGGAGGAGGGCCGCCATGCGTCTGGACCACGGTGGACGGCGGCTGCGGTTTGCCATCCGGCCGCTCGGTGCTCAAGGCCTTGCCCAGATGCTCCTTAAGCGCATGGCCCTTGCGCTCTTCTTTCGAGCTGATGGTGACCACCATTTGGTCGTCCTGCTCGCCGGTCAGGGAACCGTCACGGTACATGGCGTCCACCGTGTCGACCATCGCTCGGTCGATGTGGGTGAACTTGGGCACATTCTCGCGCAGCGCGCGCGCCAAGTCGGCCGATTCTTCTTCCAGCGGCCGCACATCCAGCACCTGGTCGAAGCGGTTGAGCGTATATTCGACCGAACTGTTGGTGTCCAAACTGACATAGGTATAAGGTTCATATGCTGCATATACGCCGGTGGTCGCCATCGCGCACAGCATCGCCACGCAGGCTGCCCACGTGAGCGGCTTTTTCCACCGGCGGCGGGGCCGGGTGTCCAGTATGATCTGCTCGCCCACGGCGCGGCCTTTGGCCGGGACCAGATGCACGATCCCATCTTCCCCCAGCGCTGCCGCCTGACGGCCACGCGTTTCCACGATTACAGCCCGCATGAAGCAACCTCCTTCCGTATGGTCTGTAAATAGGCAGACAGGGTCGGAAATTCGCCGCGCAACAGCAGCGCGGCGGCAATGATATATTCCCGGTGTCGTTCAATGAGTTTCTTTTTGACACCACTGTGCTGCGCCAGCGCCTGCACCGGCAGGGTATGTGTCCGCTCGAGTTGCCGGAACAGATCGCTGGTATGCAGCAGTGTGGCGACCACAGCGGCGCACCCTTTGCGGGTCTTTTCCGCCCGCGGGGAACATTTGCCCAAATCATAAAAGCAAAAGCCATAGGGTGCAAACAATGCGTTGGCCGCCTCGATCTCCTCGGCGGCTGTTGCTGTCGCTGGGTTGGCGATTTTTTCTACGACGGCGCGCTGCACTTCGGCATCGGCGTCGTCGCTTTCGACCGCCCCATCAAACACCTGGGGCGCCAGCGGTACTTCGGATGAAAACCGGCGCACCGCACGGTAATGGTCGGTCAGTCTGCGGCTGATGATCAGCCGTGCCCACGCCGGAAAGGCGCCGGCTTCGGCGTCATAGGTGCGCACGGCCTCATAAAAGGCAAAGAGCGCGACCGAAAATTCATCATCGCTGCGCGTCACTGCAAAGCCCGCGCACCGGGAGGCGGCCCGCAGGATAAAGGGCTGAGACTCTTTCAAAAAGTCTTCCAAAAATGCGCGGTCCTGCTGCGCGCGTGCGACCTGCTGCATCGTCTGCATCCGAGCCGCCTCCTTTCCGCTGGAATGCTTCCATTATAGAAAAGGAATGTGTTCAATTTGTGTAAAATTGATTGTAAAACGCGCAAACTTATGCCTGATTCATCCGCTGCAACACAGCTGCGACCTCGGCCCGGGTGGCGGTCGCCTGCGGCGACAGGGTATCCGTGCTTGTACCGGTCAGGATGCCGTTTTCCACGCACCAGCACAAGGCATCCTCAGCATAGGCCGAAACCTGCGCCGCATCGGTGTAAGCGCTCAAGCTGCCTTCGGTCGCGGGCGAACCGGCATAGCGATACAGCATGGCAGCCAGTTGCTCGCGGGTGATGGCCTGCTCGGGCGAAAAGGCGGTATCCGACGTTCCGGCGATCACGCTCTGCTCGGCGGCCCATGCGACCGCATCGGCGTAATACGCACCCGCTGTCACATCAGCAAAGGTCGTCTGTGCGGTGGTTTCCGGCTGCCCAGCCAGACGATATAAAACAGTTGCCAGCATGCCGCGCGTCATCGAAGCGTTTGGAGCAAAGGTGTTGGTGCTTTCGCCGCTCATCAGGCCCTCCGATGATACGTAAGCGACCGCCTGAGCAAACCAGTCATCCGCGCTTACATCCTGAAAGGTAGAGGTCGGCTGTCCCTGAGGCATCGAGGAAGTCGCCGTACCCAAAACGGCTTCTGCTTCGGCTGCGACTTCCCCATCGACCAGCAGCGTATAGGTTTCCCCTTCGGTCACATCGGCCGAAGTAAAGATCACATTCGGTACACTGCCGACCGCGGTGGCTGTGTACAGCGTCTGCCCGTCAGCGTTCTGGATGGTCACCGTGCTGCCGCTCTGAATGGAAAAGGCGCCTTCCATCTCCATGCCGCCCGGGCGTTCACCGTCCGGCATTTCAGGGCGTTCGCCATCCTGCGGACGGGTCGTGCCGTCCGGACGCTGCATCTCGCCCGCTTCGGGCGGGGTGAAATCCGAAGGCATGTCATCCGGCAGCGTGGTGCTGTCTGGCAGGGTAGTACCGTCCGGCCGTGTGCCGCCGCCCATACCGCCGTGCATTCCGCCGCCACCCATCATATTCGAGGCATTGCCAAAGAGCACATAGGCCTGGGTACCAGCTGTGGGGGGCATGCCTGCACCCAGCAGGGTGCCGCCGTCCAAGGTAAACGTACCGTCGCAATCAATGGCCGTATCGCCGCCGGTGTTGGCGCCATAGACTTCTACCGTGCCGTCTGCCAGCAAGATATCATGGTTGGAATCCAGACCATCTGCCCCAGCTTCCACATACAGGTCACCGCCGTAGATGTTGATGGCAAACAGGTCGCTGCGCTCCCCGATGTCACTGTTGGCCGCATTGACGCCATCGTCCGAAGCGGTAACATCGATATCGCCGTCATAAATGGTCACGGTCGTGCCTTCCAGCCCCTCATAGCAGTCCGTAATGGCGATCTGCGGCAGGCCGGTGCCCGCGTCCTGCGTGCCCATGGTCAACGCGTTATCGGCATGCAGCGCGTCATCGCCGGTCGCCAGCGTGAATGTACCGCCCGTGACCTGCAAATCGCTGTTCGTGTGCAGGGCATCGTCTGCGGTGTCCAGCGTAAAGCTGCCACCCGTAATGGTCAGGTTGCCGGTGGATTTCAGGCCCTTGCACGAGGACGCATCCTCTGCCAAGGTGGTTTCATGACCGCCGTTTGTTGTGATGGTAAACGCGCCGTCTGAAACGGTCAGCGCGCCGTCAGCCTGGATGCCATCCCCGGTCGCGTCCAGGGCAAACGTACCGCCGGTGATCGTGATATCACCCTTGGAAACCGTATCCGGTGCGGTCGCATCGTCCACATCGGGCGAAGCCTTGATGGCGTCGCCGCCTGCGGTGATGTCCAGCGTGCCGCCCGCAATGGTCAATACATTGTCGCAGGACAAACCGTCATCCACGGCCGTGATGTCCAGTGCGAGTTCGTCTACGGCAATGGTCGATTCGGCGGCACCCTTGATGCCGTTTTTATAGTTACCCGTGACGGTCAGCGTGCCGGTGCCGCCCAAGGTGAGCGAGCCGCCAGTCTTGACTTTGATGGCCGCGCTTTCATCGTTGGCCGAAGCGCTGTCCGAGACCGTGTTCTGGCTGCCTGCATCCACCAACAGCGATGCTTCGGCCGATTTGTTGATGGTAATTGGCGAAGTCGTTGAGGACGACAGGGTCAGACCATCGAGCACCAGGGTCACGCCGGTGACTTCCTTCTTGACGGTGATCGTACCGTCTGCGCACGATCCAGAAAAGACATAGGTGCCCGCCTCGGTGATGGAAACCTGGGTGCCGTCGATCTCATACCCATCGTATTTGCCGGCAGCGGTGACTGCTGCATCGGAAAACGACAGCAGCGTGGCATTGGACTCGGTATAATCGGCCGCGCAGGCGGTCGCGGGCAGCAGGGTCACTGCCATGCTGGCGGCCACCAGCCCGGATAATAATTGTTTCATGGTGATTCCTCCTTTATAGGGTTTCCCGCACCTGCGGGACCTTGCCGCAGACAATGTCCAAATTGCCGTTGCGGCAGCGGATGGCATCGATGAGCTGTTTTTCGATGTCTGTGGATTTGAGGGTAATGCGGTAGTGCAGGTTATACAGACTGCCCATATTGGTCGTGCGCACCGAGATCAGTTCGGACGACCGGGTATATTCATAAAACAGGTCATCAAACAGGCCGGTATAATCCAGATTTTCCGGAATGGTGATCTTGAGTTCCTTTTCTTCGAGCGGCTTCTTGCCGAATGACAGCACCGAATAGATCATCAGCAGCAGGCATACGACCACGCCGGTGATGGCCGCTACGCCGACATAGCCCATGCCGGTGGCAAGACCCAGGGTCATGGCGAGGAAAATGCAGGTGATATCCCGCGCCGAACCGGCGGCCGACCGGAAGCGCACCAGACTGAACGCACCCGACACCGCGACACCGGCGCCGATGTTGCCGTTGACCAGCAAAATGATCGACTGTACGAGCACCGGCAGCAACGCAAGTGTGATTGCCATAGACTGGGTATAGGCATTGCGGAACATATAAACCGCCGCGACCAGGGCACCGAGCGCGAGCGATACGACCATACAAATGGCAAAGTTCTGTACGGTCAGTCCGGATACCAAAATCGAACCACAAAGCGCATCAAGCACAGAAAACGCCCCCTTTCGTTGCGGTCTCCCCGCGCAGCATGATTTGATAAGCCCGCCCATATTTGGAGAAATGGGTGGGGAAAATTCCGGCTTCGGACAGCGCCCGTGCCAGCCAGATGGGCGTCACGCCTGGGATTTTGATTTCCATCAGGCGCAAACCGTTCTCCATCACCGGCTGCCCATCCAGGCCGCGCGCCAGGTCGAGCGCCTGGTCGCGCCAGCGGATGTTCGAATCGAAGGTAATGCGCAAAGCGGGCTGGTGACGGTCAAACACTGCATAACGGTCATAGCAGATGCACATGGCCGGTTGCAGCCCTTCATAAAATCCGCGGAACCATTCGATCTCGCGGGAGATCTGGCTGACTTCGGGCGCCGGACCTCCGGCCAAATAATCCACAGCCTGTGCATAAGGCATGGCAATGCGCCGTTTGTAGACAACGTGGTCGAATTTCTTTTTGATTTCGACAAAGGCTTCGGTACCGGCGTGCGGTGTGCGGTAGGTACGCAGACGGAGTTTTTCCTTGTATGCCGGCCGGTCGAGCGAACGGCGGATGAGCCGGAAATCTGGGGTGTCATAATAGATATTGCCGATTGTCGATTGCGCAAACCGGTCGGGCACCATACGCGGCTCCAAGACCATCGATAGATATTCATACTGTTCTGGGGTCACCAGATATTTTTTTTCGTAGCGTTGGAATACGCCTTGATAAGCATTCACAAAGTTCAGATCCTTTCTGCATGATTTTGTCCTTCACTTATTCATGCGGAAGGACCATCCGATTTTTTGGGGTTGGTCACAGAATCTTCACAAAAAACCTGAATTTGTAATATGCCCCTGCTTTGAAGCACAAAAAACCGTGGAAGGCCCTTCTTGCAAAAGGCTTCCACGGTTTGCTTAATTTTGATGCCGTACCACGGTATAGTCGTCGCCCGGCCGGAAATAGGGGCACTGCCGATACTGCCCTTCCAGATACCGCGCTGCGACATCCTCCTCCCACAGCGCCGCGCAGGTGTATTCTTCATACTCCTCATCGTAGTCGCTGAACATACAAGCTTCACAAAGGTCCTGCATTTCGTCCCTCCTTTTATGCCAAAAAAGGGCTGGTCAACCCAGCCCTTTTTATCTTTATTCTGCCGAACTTGCAGCCGAAGCACTCGACGATGCCGCCGAGGAGCTTGCGGCGCCCGACGAAGTCGAGCCGCCCAGCAGTTCGGAGATGTCCGGAACCGCACCAGCTTCTTCGCCCAGTACGTCTGCAATGGTCAGATTTTCATGCCCTTCCGGGTATTCGATCTGTGCTTCTTCCATCCAGGTGTTGAGCAGGTCGTCGATGCTCTCGCCGGTCAGTGCATAGACCAGATCGGGCCGCATGGACTGATAGTCCTCGTCGGTCAGCGGCTCGCGGCGAATGATGTGCCAGCCAAATTCCGACTCAACCAGTTCCTTGGAAGTTTCACCCGGCTGCAGCGCCTTGACGCCGTTGACAAAGCCTTCGACATAGGTGCCGTCATCCTGGAAGATATAGCCTTCGGGCGAGAACTGCAGACCGGTATCCTCACTGTACTCGTTCATCAGTTCGTCAAAATCTTCGCCCGCATTGATGCGGTCCTGCAATTCCTGTGCCAGCTTCTGCTTTTCAGCCAGTGCATCCCCGGTCAGTTCGTTGCCTTCGTCATCGGTGTTGCGAATCAGAATATGCTTGGCCTTGTAATACTTATCGAATTCGGCACGCAGTTCGTCTTCCGAAGGTGCCTTTTCGCCGCCGACGCCAAAGTAGTATTCATCCAGGGCTTCCAGATAGTATCCCTGCGCAAAGATGTTGTTGTAAAATTCTTCATCCATGCCCATCGACGACAGCCAGGAATCAAAGTCCATGCCCTGCTTTTGCAGCTCGGTCTTGGTCTTGTTCATGGTGCTCTTGTAGTTCCATGCTGTGTCGCGGTCGAGCTTCAGGCCCAGTTCGTTAAAATGGTCCACGACGACGCGGGCATACAAACAGTTTTGGTCAGTGGCCTCAATCAGCTGCTGCAGAGCGTCCGGATACATCGACCAGACATAGGGGCCCATGCCCGAATTGCTCTCGATCATGGTCTTGCAGTAGCTGAAATAGTCGGCATATTCACCCTGACGGACTTCGGTCCCGTCAATGGTGATCATTACCGGTGCATCGGCGTCTTCGTTGACCGCATACGCCACCTGCGGCAGGCCGATCTGCATGGTCGCACCCAGGCAGACGGCTGTCATGGCCACGGTTGCAACGATGCGTTTTACACTATTTTTCATCATTCAAAATTCTCCCATACCGTATAAAGTGTCTGCTTGCCGGAGCGGGGCCGGCCATACAAAGGGTATTATAACACCCCATCTCATGGATTACAATGTTCTCTCCGGGATTTTCACCAAATAAACACAGAAAATCCCGGACAGGATGATGGTCCTCCCCGGGATTTTGTCGTTTTTGAGAAATTACAGGGCAGCCTTTGCCTTTTCGGTCAGAGAAGCGAAAGCAGCCTGATCGTTGACCGCCAGGTCAGCGAGCATCTTGCGGTTGATCTCGATGCCAGCCTTCTTCAGGCCGTTCATGAAGCGGCTGTAATTGATGCCGTTCATCTTGCAAGCAGCCGAGATACGGGTGATCCACAGACGGCGGAAGTCGCGCTTCTTGTGCTTACGGCCGATGTAAGCATACTTCAGGGACTTCATAACCGCCTGGTTGGCAGTTCTAAAATGGGTGGACTTAGCGCCAAAGTAGCCCTTTGCACGCTTGAGGATCTTCTTTCTTCTTTTGCGCGTCATCATTGCGCCCTTAACTCTAGCCATCTATAAATACCTCCAAATGATCGATACGTTGTTTACATGTAGGGGATCAGGCGCTTAACCTGTGCTACATTGGTGCTGTCCGCGTAGCCTTCCTTGCGGAGATGGCGCAGGCGCTTGGTGTTCTTCTTGGTCAGGATGTGGCGGCGGCCTACGTGTGCACGCTTGATCTTACCGGTCTTGGAAACCTTGAATCTTTTCTTGGCGCCGCTGTGCGTTTTAATCTTAGGCATATTGTTGACTCCTCTCATTTGCTTGGCCCGCAGAAACGGGGGAAAATAGTTTACTTATCCTTTTTGGGCGCCAGGAACATGTGCATCTGGCGGCCTTCGAGCTTGGGGGCCTTCTCCACGGTACCGACCTCCGTGCAGAGTTCCGCAAAGCGCTGGAGCAGATCCAGACCGAGCGAAGAATGGGTCACTTCACGGCCGCGGAAACGGACCGAGACTTTGACCTTGTCGCCGCCCTTGAGGAATTTGCAGGCATTCTTGACCTTGGTATTGAGGTCGCCCACGTCGATGCCCGGGGTCAGGCGGATCTCCTTGATCTCCACGACACGCTGGTTTTTCCGCGCCTCTTTCTCGCGCTTGGCCTGTTCAAAGCGGTATTTGCCGTAGTCCATGATGCGGCAGACCGGCGGCTGCGCCTGCGGGGCGATCTTGACCAGATCCATGCCCTTCTCGATTGCGATTTCGAGCGCCTCTTTGCTCGACACGATGCCGAGCTGGTCGCCGTTGTCGGCAATCAGACGGACTTCCTTATCGCGGATTTCTTCATTGATCTGATGTTCCATGCTGCTAATGCGAAAGCACCTCCTAAACGGTAATCACGAAAATGGTTGAGACATAAAAAAACCGGGCAGCTGCACTACCCGTTCACAAAAAATGCGCATAAAAAAAGCGCGGACCTTGTGAACCCGTTTGCAGCATGCGGCGGGTGAGGGCAGACTTGCCCTGCTTTTTTGTACAGATGATACTATATCACGCTCCTGCGCACTTGTCAAGCAAAAACCGAAAAATTCCTGCACCAAAAACATCCGTAAAAATTGTAGGTATGGCGCTTGACAAAACCACATAGAATAGTGTATCGTTTGTAACCACAGAACCGATTTCCTTCGAAGATTACAAATTGGTTATTTCATCGAAATTTGTGTTGAAAAATCCGATTTTTTGTACTATTCTATTGGTTGTAAGGAATCACGGCGGCCACCGCCGCAATCTGCACACAGAGAGGATCTAGCTATGAGCGAAGCATTTGGCAACGATTATGTCGTGCTGACCGATGAGGACGGCAACGAAGTCGAATTCCAGCACATCGACACCGTAGAGGTCGATGGCCAGACCTACATGGCCTTCATCCCGGCCGAGCTGGCTGTGGACGAAGAAGCTGAGGTCGTTATCCTCAAGGTCGTGGAAGAAAACGGCGAGGAGATCCTCGCGACCGTGGAGGACGACGACGAGGCTGATAAGATCTTCGACATCGTCATGGAGCGGGTCGAGGATATGTACGAAGACGAAGAATGACTTCATCCCCCTGCCCTGTTCGACAGCAACCCTTTTTCAACCCACATCTCTTATAAGGGATTCCGAAAATCTTCCCTGGTGGAGCGCAGGCCTCCCGCGAATCAAAAGTGGATGTTGGAAGCACAGAAACCCGGGATAGGAAACCCACCTGCTCTCACGTGCAGGTTAGCAATGGGGTTGCATCGGCAGAGGCGGGGGCCTTATGAGCACAAAGACAGCAAAGGTGCAGCATCGCTCCTTTGCTGTTTTTTTATTTTCTTGCATTTTTCAAAAACTTTATAAAAAATTCACAGTTATTTACAAAATATCCCTTCATTTTGCACTGGATTTGTGCTATACTAAAAAACGAGGTTGAGAAACGAGGTTGTTTTCGGACGCGGCCCGGCCGCTGTCCAGGAACCATCGAGAACACTCTAGCATAGAATATAGAAAGGAGGTGCACGATATGCGCATTTACATTCGGCCGCAGTTACCCGATCCGCCCGATATCGATGATTTGATCTTTAACGAAGAAGGAAATGTTGGGGAAAGCGAAAAGTAAGCGGCCATCCGAATTCGGGATTGCCGGCGTAGACCACGCCGAGGCGTGGTTTTTTTGAACCCTTTTACAGGGTTGTTTTCCTGGGGATATCCAGCCGTTTGTTTCATTCGGCTGCTTGTACCATAGAGGGCCACCTTGGACCGCAGTGCGTTGGACTTTCCCGCGCCTGCGGTTTTATTTTACAAAGATTTTACTGAACTTACAGAAAAACTTTCGTCTTTCCCTTGGCTATTCTGCGAGCATTCTGTTAAACTAAAGATGTATGAACAGATGTGGGGGAGTCTTTTCTCTCCCCGTGCCCGGTTTCGGCCCGAGGGGGTGGTCGCCCGGGTGCGTCCAATCGGAGGGAGTACCATGACAAAAAAACACGAAAACAAGAAAAAGAAACTTCGTCCCTTTTCTTTTGACACCAGCTATACCCAGAGCCGTGAACTTTCCTGGCTGCAATTCAACCGCCGGGTGCTGGAAGAAGCCGAGGACCAAGCGGTCCCTCTGTTTGAACGGCTCAAGTTCGTTTCGATTTTTACATCCAATTTGGATGAATTCTTTATGATTCGCGTCGGTTCGCTCACAGACATCGCCGCCGTGACCAAGGAAGACCTGCCGGATAACAAATGCGGCTGGACGGCTGCCGAACAGCTCGAGCATATTTTTGATGTATGCGGCCCGCTGCTCAAGCGGCGCGACAAGGTCTATGCCCATTTGGAAGAGTCGCTGGCTGCGATGGGGGTCGAGCGCCTGCACCGCAAAGACCTCACCGCCGCGGAAAAGCGCTTTGTCGACCGTTGGTACCGCACTTCGGCCAAGCCGATTTTGTCGCCGCAGGTGGTCGACCAGCATCATCCGTTCCCCCATCTGCCCAGCGGACAACTGCATATCCTGGTGCGCCTGCACTTTGAAGACCGCAGCCTGTTAGGTCTGCTGCCCATTCCGGCTTCCCTGCCGCGCTTTTTGCGCCTGCCTGGCGATGGGTTGCGTTATATTTTGGTCGAGGACATCCTGATCGGCAAGGTATCCAGCCTGTTCACCGGATTCCGGGTGCAGTCCAAGGCCATCATCAAAGTCACCCGCAACGCGGACATCAGCCCGGATGACGAAGCCTTCGAAATGGATGTCGACTTCCGGCAGCGCATGAAAAAGCTGCTCAAAAAGCGTACCCGTCTGGCGCCGGTCCGCTTGGAGTATCACGGCAAGCTGCCCAGCCAGGTGCTGCATCAGCTGTGCGTCCGCCTAGGCCTGGATCTCGACCAAGTGTATAACTGTGAAGCGCCGCTGAACATGGAGTATGTATATGGCCTGGAAGGTATGTTGCCGCCTGCACCGGGTCTGAAATACGAACCCTGGACCCCGCAGCCCTGCCCCATGCTCGAAAACGATGCGCCCATCCTGCCGCAAGTCCTGGAACACGATGTGCTGCTGCATTATCCCTATGAGAGCATGAATCCCTTCCTGCATCTCATCCGGGAAGCGGCTAGCGATCCGCAGACGGTTTCCATCAAAATCACGATTTATCGCGTGGCGCGCAAATCCAAACTCATCGGCTATTTGTGCGATGCCGCCGAAAACGGTAAGGATGTGACCGTTCTGGTCGAACTGCGCGCCCGCTTCGACGAACAAAACAACATCGAATGGGCCGAGCGTCTGGAAGAATCAGGCTGCAAGGTCATCTATGGCATCGAAGATCTCAAGGTGCATTCCAAGTTGTGCCTGATTACCCGCACAATCGATCAGGGCGTACAATATATCACCCAAATCGGTACCGGCAACTACAATGAAAAGACTGCTACCTTATATACCGACCTGTCGTTCATCACGGCCAACCCGGTCATCGGTGAAGATGCAACCGATTTCTTCACCCACATGGCTTTGGGCGCTGCGCCGGAAACCAGCGCCAAACTGCTGGTCGCACCGCACATCTTCAAGCCTGCGGTCCTGTCCCTCATTGATGAGGAAATCTGCAAGGCTCAGGCCGGTGCGCCCAGCCGAATCGTCATGAAGCTCAACTCCCTGACCGACCGCGATGTCATCGACCGTCTGGCTGACGCATCCTGCGCTGGGGTGCCGATTGACCTGATCGTGCGCGGCATCTGCTGCCTGACACCCGGCCTCAAGGGCAAGACCGAAAACATCCGCATCCGGTCGATCGTGGGCCGGTTCCTGGAACACTCGCGTATCCTCAGCTTTGGTGTGGGCGACGAGGAACGCATTTTCATTGGCTCGGCCGACCTGATGACCCGCAACACCGAAAAACGTGTGGAGGTCGCCTGCCCGGTGACCGACCCGGCTTGTGTGGATCGTCTGCATGAAATTCTGGATCTGTGCCTGCGCGACAATGTCAAGGCCCGTATCCATGACAAACACGGCGAACTCGAACGGCCCAAACGCGCCGATGGCGAGCCGCCGGTCGACTGCCAGTTTGCGCTGATGCAGCACGCTCTGGCCGACGAAGAATCCTAAAAAAAGCCCCTGGTTTAAAAAACCAGGGGTTGTTTTTTTATGCTTTTGCGCCCTGCGGCGGCACAGGATCGCGGGTCATGACCATCTTGAGCAGGATTGGAGTGACCAGCGTGGTGACAATGACCACGAGTACGATGGCCGGGAACATGCTCGTGCTGATGAGTCCGACCGCTGCACCCTTCTGGGCCACGATCAGCGCCACTTCACCACGGGAGATCATGCCCACACCGACCGACAACGATTCGTGTCCATTGAACCCGCACAACCGGGCGCCGAGTCCGCACCCGACCACCTTGGTCAGCACGGCAATGATCAGCAGGAGCACCGAAAAAATCGCCAGTTCGGTATTCATGCCGCTCAGTTCGGTCTTAAAGCCGATGGAAGCAAAGAAAATGGGGGCAAAGAACATATAGTTCATAATATTGATCTTTTTGGCCACATATTCACGCAGTTCCATGATATTGCACAGGATGAGGCCAGCGAAATACGCGCCCGTAATATCGGCAATACCGAAGAACTGCTCGGCAATGTAGGACAGCACAAAGCAGAATGCCAGCGAAGCAATGGCAATGCGCCGGTGATGGGACCAGATGACATCCATCTTGCTGAACACCTTATAGCACAGGAAGCCTACCACGCCGATAAAGACAAAGAACAGACCAATGCGGACAAAGACCTGCATGGGATTGACCGTCGGGTCTGCAAAGCCGCTGATAACGGTCAGCACAATGATGCCCAAAATATCGTCGATGACCGCGGCGCCCAAAATAGCGGTGCCGACTCGGCCTTTGAGCTTGCCCATCTCACGCAGGGTTTCTACGGTGATGGATACCGAAGTCGCCGTCAGCACTACGCCGATAAAGACCGCTTTCAGGAAGTCCATCGGGTCGGTGACGTCACGGAAAAAGGCTTCATAGCAGATGGTACCGCCGATGAGCGGCAGGCCCGCACCGATGACGGCAATGACAAACGAAGCCAGACCGGTCTTTTTCAGTTCGCCCAAGTCGGTATCCAGGCCGGCCAGGAACATTAAGAGGATGACACCGATCTCGGATGTCTTGGTCAGGAAGTCGGTTTCCGATACCACGCCCAGCACCGAGGGGCCTAACAAAATCCCTGCGGCCAAAGCACCGACCACCTGCGGCATATGCACTCGTTCAGACAACAAACCCAGTATTTTCGTTGCCAGCAGGATGATGGCAATGATCAACAGGAACTCATAGGACTCCATGGGAAAACACCTCTTTGCGCGATATTCTCGGTGTATATAATTTTACACCTTGTATTTTGTTAGTATAGCAGATTTTATCCCCCTTTCCTGTTAAGATATTGTTAAAAATTTCTCAATACCTACGGCACCCAATGTTTTCGTGTATAATAAGGGGGACAGGAGGTCCCATCCATGAAATCCATACACCTCAACCCGCAGCGGATCGCGGTCAACGCACTCAAAACGGCCGCCATCCTCGGAACCGCTACGGCCATCAACGCCATCCTGCTCGACCGTTTCCAGACCATGGGAAACTCGTCGGAACTGTATGTTTTAGGGGTGCTGCTCATCTCCCTGAATACCACCGGATATCTCTGGGGCATCCTGGGCGCACTGGCCGGCGTTCTCTGCGTAAACTACTTTTTCACTTATCCATATACCGATTTTAATTTTACGCTCAAAGGGTATCCCCTCACCTTTCTGGTCATGCTCACCGTGGCCATTGCGACCAGTGCGCTGAGCGGCCGCATCAAAAAACAGCGGGAATTTGCACGCGAACGCACCCGCCTGACCGAAGAGCGGCAAAAGATGCTCATTGAAGCCGAAAAAGAAAAGATGCGCGGTAATCTGCTGCGCGCCATTTCGCACGACCTGCGCACCCCGCTGACCGGTATCCTGGGCGCATCGGGCGCGCTGCTCGACAGCGGCGACCTGATCGACGCGGCCAGCCGGCGCGACCTGCTGTCCGGCATCCACGACGACGCCGAATGGCTGCTGCGCATGGTCGAAAATGTGCTTTCGGTCACCCGTATCTCGGGCGGCGCCCCTTCGCTGCACAAGGTCTGCGAACCGCTCGACGAGGTGTTTTCTCAAGTTGCGGCCAAGGCCCGCAAACGATACCCGCAAATCCAGCTCAAAATGCACATCCCCAATCAGGTCGCGCTGGTGCCCATGGATGAAATGCTCATCGTGCAGGTGCTGGTCAATCTGATCGATAACGCCATCCTGCATGGCGGCGATTATGCGGTCGAACTGTCCGCACAAAATGAAGAAGGCCGGGTACGCATCACCTTGCGTGACCATGGCCGCGGTATCCCGCCCGAAGACCTGGACAATATCTTTGAAGGCTTTGTGGCGCGGGACCGGGAATCGAGCGACGCCACGCGCGGGCTGGGCATCGGCCTTTCCATCTGCTGCACCATCGTCGAGGCCCATGGCGGGGAGATCTCGGCGCGCAACATGCCCGACGGCGGCGCCTGCATCAGTTTTACGTTACCCATTGAGGAGGTTTCTGCTTATGCCGAACAGTGAAAAGATTCTGGTCGTCGAAGATGAGGCGACCATTTCCCGTATTTTATCCACCGTGTTGACGGCCAATGGCTATCAGGTGCTCAACGCCGAAAACGGCCAGCAAGCCCTGAGTATGGCCAGTTCCCATTGTCCCGATCTCATTCTGCTCGATCTCGGACTGCCGGGCATGGATGGCATTGAAGTCATCCGCCGTTTGCGCGAATGGTCGGGCACCCCGATTTTAGTGGTATCGGCCCGCGACCAAGAGGAAGAAAAGGTCCGCGCCTTTGACCTGGGCGCGGACGACTACATCACCAAACCCTTTGGCACCAGCGAACTGCTCGCGCGCATCCGCGCGGCACGCCGTCACGCCAATCAGGTGGCCGCCGAACGGGCGATGGTGTCTTCCTATTATGAGTTCCAGGATTTCCGCATCGATTTCGAGCGCCGCTGTGTGACCATTGCAGGCAAGGAGATCCATTTGACCCAAAACGAATACAAGATCGTCGAGCGGCTGGCCCGTCAGCCCGGCCGGGTGCTCACTTACACGACCCTGCTGCACGACATCTGGGGTCCGTATAAGGGCGAGGACAATCAGATCCTGCGCGTCAACATGGCCAACATCCGTCGCAAGCTGGAGGCCAATCCGGCCGAACCGCACTACATACTGACCGAAAACGGCGTCGGCTACCGCATGGCAGACAGTGAATAAAAAAATCCCTTATGGCGTAAATGAACCGGTCCAGTAAAAATGGACAGTGACAAAAACCCCCTGATGTAGGAAAATAGACTACATCAGGGGGTTTTGTCATGGAGAAACGAAAATACACACACATTCAAGTGCTGTTGCCAGAAATCAAGGCTATGCTGGCAGCGGGGAAAATCCAGCGGGAAGTTGCAGAATATTACGGTTTTCAGGATAAGCAGGTGATAAAAAGTCTACTTAAGCGTGAACGGAGGAAAGAACGTATGTTAGAAGCTGGCATCCTTGCGCGGCCCCAAGGGCGGCCAAGAACAAATGCCGCACCAAGAGATATTGTAACCGAGCAGGCACATGAGATCCAGCGACTTCGTATGGAGAATAAACTGCTGCGGGATTTTCTGCACTGCATAGGAAGGAAGTGAGGGCAAAGGTAAAATATCACATTATATATCGTCACAGAGCAGAGTATCCCGTGGCAGTTATGTGCAAATTCTTTGGAGTATCCAGAAGCGGATACTATGCCTTCGTCCATCGCCTTGGTAAGCCGGAGAAGGACGCAGCTCTTGCAGAGCTAATTGGACAACAGCGGGAACGCAGCTTCCGCACCTACGGCTACCGACGGATGTGTCTATGGCTGAAGAACCAGAATATTTTCTGTAATCCAAAAACAGTGCTGCGAATTATGAAGAAATATGATCTGCTCTCAGAAATCCGCCGACGCAGGAAATGGCAGCAGATGGGGCAGCAGCTCCACAAGTACGAGAATCTGCTAAGCAGGCAGTTTCAGGCCGACAAGCCCAACAGCAAATGGGTAACGGACATCTCCTACATCCACACCAGGCAGGGCGTACTGTACCTGTCCATGATCCGGGATCTCTATGACAACAGTATTGTGGCTTACAAAACCGGAACGGAACAAACGGTGAATCTGGTTCTGGACACCATTCGTCTGGCAATGAAGCAAGAGAAAAAGAGGGTCGCTGCGGAGTTGCAGCTCCACAGCGACCAGGGTGCTCAGTACGCCTCACAAGCATATTTTGAGCTAACTCAAACATACGGCATTACGCCGTCTATGTCAAGACGTGGAAATCCTTATGACAACGCTATGGCGGAAAATTTCTTCTCTATCCTCAAAACAGAGTGCATCTACCGCCACAAACCGGCTACCTTCTCGCAAGCCAATGAAATGATTGACCGCTACATCTACTTTTACAACCATGAGCGCATCCAGCTAAAGACTGGAGAAGCGCCGCTTACGCGACGCCTCTCCGCTTAAAACTCAATCTTTCCTACCAGGGCTCTTTTTTGTACTGTCCGCACAATCTGGGGCAGTCCATAAATGCCATAAGGGATTTTTTATTAGTCGATCTTGGGAGAATGCTCGCGGATGTCCTTGAGCAAATCCATCGCCTGGGCCATGCAGGCGGACAGGCGCTCCAAATCTTCCTTGGACACGTTGCGCTCCAAGAAAAGCAGTTCGGCTGCGTGGGTAAACCGCGACATTTCGTCGGCGGTACGCAGGAACTTCGGGAAGTTTTGCGAATTTTTGGCGTGTGTAAATTTCCGGATATCGTTCTTGATAAAGCGGACGACGTCTTCCGGGCTGGAGAAGCGGCCATGCGACATCGGATAGGGCACCACACGCTGAAGGAAATATTTATCCCGCTTGGTTACATCCAAAACATAGACCACATTGACTTCTTCGGTCAGTTCAAATGTGATGATGTAAAGGATGCCGTTGCGGATCTCCTTGATGGACGAGGCGCCGATCTGACGCAGGCTCGCATTGATCAAATCGCCATAAAAATTGCTTGTAATCATCGAAAACCCTTCTTTCTACCCCTTAGCCATGGAACCGAACCAACAGATACACGGTGGAGATTGCGACCGACAGGATCATCAGCGGGAAGCCGACCCGCAGGTATCTTGCAAAGGTGATCGGGTGACCATGCTTGGCCGAAATGCCCGACAGCACCACATTGGCCGACGCACCGATGAGCGTACCGTTACCGCCCAGGCAGGCGCCCAGCGACAGGGCCCACCACAGTGCTGTAACATCCATACCGTCGCCCTGCATGGACAAAATCAGCGGGATCATGGTCGCGACGAACGGGATATTGTCCAGTACGGACGAGAACAGAGCCGAACCCCACAGGATGAGGATCATCAGCAGCATCTCATTGCCGCCGGTCACAGCCACCAGGCCGTTGCCCAGCGCGGTGATAACGCCGGTCTGCACCATGCCGCCGACGACAACGAACAGGCCGGTGAAGAACAGGATGGTAGACCATTCCACGCCCAGTACGATTTCTTCGGTGTCCTGTTTGCCGATTATCAACATTATTGTAGCACTCGCCAGGGCGATCAAGCAAGAGTCCACGCCCAGCGAACTGTGGAACACAAAGCCCAAAACAACCAGTACGATCATAACCAGGCTCTTGACGAGCAGGCTATGGTCCTTGATGGACTTATTTTCGTCCAGTTCCATGACGCCGGCCATCTTCTCCTGGGCCACCTGCATCTTGCGACCATACAGGGCGTAAAAGCATATGCATACGGCAACCATGATGATGACAACCGCCGGACCGGTGTTGACAGCAAAGTCGACGAAACTCAGATCTGCCTGCGAACCGATCATGATGTTCGGCGGGTCACCGATCAGCGTCGCCGTACCGCCGATGTTGGACGCCAAAATCTGCGTCAGCAGGAACGGTACCGGATTGAGTTCCAGGACGCCCGTAATGGCGATCGTCATTGGGCCGACCAGCAAAACGGTGGTCACGTTGTCCAGGAACGCGGACAGCACAGTGGTGATGATGGTAAAGAACAGCATGATCTTCCACGGATTGCCCTTTGCGATCTTGGCCGACTTGATCGCAACATACTCGAACAGGCCGGAATTGCGCACTACGGCAACAAACAGCATCATCCCAATGAGCACGCCGATGGTATTGAAGTCGATGTAACTGACCGCTTCATCCACCGACAGGATGTGCACAAAGACCAGCACCACGCCGCCGGCGACCGCTGCGACGGTACGGTGGATCTTTTCAGACACAATGGCCACCATGACCGCCAGAAAAACCACGATCGAAAGGATTTGCATGGTATTCATAGTTTTCCCCTTTCCTGGCACTTTGGGAATTCCCACGAGGTGCCTCTGAATTTTTATAGTTCATTATACTGCCGCCATTCTTTTTTTGCAATGTGCATTCCTCCATGAAATCCACCGCTTTGACAGAAAACTTTGTTGCCTTGGCACGAAATTTCCCAAATGCAAGCGTGGCGCCTGCAAAACCTGACAAACTTTTGCTCCATTTTCCTGGGTATCTTTTGCACATTTTATTTCACGCCGCTGGCATTCCTGTCAGGTCATCTTTTGGTCGCTTTATCAAATCATCTGTTGGTCATTTCGACCGGTTTTTCCGGTCAAACCGGCATTCCTCCCCGGATTTCTGCCGTTTGCGCGTCTAATCGGATAAATTTTCTGTCACACTTTCGCGCATCTGCATTGTGTTTTTGGGTAATTTTCGGTGATTTTTTTGTTTTAGCTGCGTAAATAATTGCTTTCCCGAAATTCATGCCCAAAATACGGCGATTTTGATGATTGACGAATGGGCACTTGTGTGGTATATTGAAGTACGAAAACACCAAAATTAACAGAAAAGTGCACAAAACATGCTTCCAACAACACCAAACCATGACGCATCCAAACGACAAAAACACATAAGTGCACCAACTCTTACTGCAATTGCCATTTTGGATGTCCATATGGTGGAGGCGCTGCGGCCCCGGCGATCGTCTGCGGGCTTTTTTGTGTAACTGGGACAGGCCGCTCCCCGCGGCCCGCTGTTTTCCTTTGGCAAGAAGCCGGTCTTCCGGCATCGGCAAATACACACACAACTCATTCAGACAAAAGGAGACTTGAACATGGATTTCCATCTGACCCGTGAGCAGGAAATGGTCCAGAAGATGGTGCGCGAATTCACCGAAAATGAAGTCAAGCCCATCGCAGCAGAGACCGATCGAACCTGCGAGTATCCCCGTGAAAATATCGAGAAGCTGTTTGATCTCGGTGTAATGGGCATGATCGTTCCCAAGGAATTCGGCGGCGCTGGCGCAGACGACCTGTGCGGCTCGATCGCAATCGAAGAGCTGTCCAAGCAGTGCGCTTCCACCGGCGACATCGTAGCCACCCATAACGGCCTGTGCTGCGGCCCGATCATCCAGCACGGCACCCAGGCACAGAAGGAAAAGTACCTGCGCATGCTGACCGAAGGCCATAAGGTTGGCGCATTTGCTCTGACCGAGCCGGACGCAGGTTCGGACGCTGCTAAGGGCACCTGCACCGCAGTGCTCGAAGGCGACCACTATGTCCTCAACGGCTCCAAGATCTTTATCACCAACGGCTATGTTGCTGACGTATTCGTTGTTTTTGCAATGACCGACAAGTCCAAGGGCACCAAGGGCATCTCGGCCTTCATCGTAGAGAGCTCCTTCCCGGGCTTCTCGGTTGGTAAGCACGAGGAAAAGCTCGGCCTGCACGGCTCCCCCACCGCAGAAATCGTTTTCGAAGACTGCATCGTTCCGAAGGAAAACCTGCTCGGCCAGGAAGGCAAGGGCTTCAAGATTGCCATGATGACCCTGGACGGTGGCCGTATCGGTATCGCTGCACAGGCGCTCGGCATCTGCGAAGGCGCCATGGAAGAGGCGATGAACTTTGCCAAGACCCGTGAGCAGTTCGGCCGTCCGATCTCCAAGTTCCAGAACACCCAGTTCGTATTCGCTGACATGCATGTTGCCATCGAAGCAGCACGTCTGCTGACCTACAAGGCTGCTTGCAAGAAGACCGCAGGCGAGAAGTTCACCCTGGATGCAGCAACTGCTAAGCTGTTCGCTTCCGAGGCTGCTATGAAGATCACCACCAAGGCTGTTCAGGTACACGGCGGCTACGGCTACACCAAGGATTATCCGGTAGAACGCATGATGCGCGACGCAAAGATCACCGAGATCTACGAGGGCACCTCCGAAATCCAGCGCGTCGTTATCTCCGGCAACATTCTGGGCAAGTAAGGAACAGGAGGAGTACATAGATCATGAAAGTAATCGTTTGTGTAAAGCAGGTACCGGACACCTCCGGTAAGGTAGCGGTAAATCCGGACGGCACGCTGAACCGTGCATCGATGGCAACGATCATCAACCCGGACGACAAGAACGCCGTAGAAGCAGCGCTGACCCTGAAGGACAACACCGGCTGTGAAGTTGTTGTTGTAACCATGGGCCCCCCGCCGGCAGAAGGCATGCTGCGTGAGCTGCTGGCAATGGGTGCAGACCGTGGCGTGCTGGTATCGGCACGTGAGTTCGGCGGTTCGGACACCTTTGCAACCTCCCAGATCCTGGCTGCTGCAATCAAGAAGATCGGTCTGGAAGCAGACGACCTGGTACTGTGCGGCCGTCAGGCAATCGACGGCGACACCGCTCAGGTAGGTTCGCAGATCGCTGAAAAGCTGAACATTCCGCAGATTTCCTACGCTGCTGACATCAAGAAGGACGGCGCAAAGGTAACGGTAAAGCGTATGCTGGAAGATGGCTACATGACCATCGAGACCCAGACTCCGTGCCTGCTGACCTGCATCAAGGAGCTCAACGAGCCCCGTTACATGTCGGTTGGCGGTATCTTCGACTGCTACAACAAGCCGGTCGACGTATATGACTACAACACCCTGAAGGATGATCCGCTGATCGAGCTGGACACCATCGGCCTGAAGGGTTCTCCCACCAACATCTTCAAGTCGTTCACCCCGCCGCAGAAGGGCCAGGGCCGCATGCTGGAAGGCGCGGACAAGAACACCTGCGCAGAGCTGGCTGCTGAACTGCTGAAGAAGCACATCATCTAATTTCGAAAGGAGAACTTAGAACAATGGCTGAATTTAACAACACCAACCTGGCCGATTTTTCCGGCGTATGGGTATTTTGTGAGCAGCGCCAGGGCAAGCTGCAGCCGACCGTACTGGAGCTGATCTCGGAGGCACGCAAGCGGGCCGATGACATGGGCGTGGAAGTATGCGGCCTGCTGCTGGGCGGCAAGGGCGTAGGCGACAGCATGGCGAAGGAACTGGGCGCATACGGCGCTGACAAGGTTCTGGTATGCGAAGACGACCTGCTGGAAACCTACACCACCGATGCATATGCAAAGGTCATCTGCGACACGGTTATGGACAAGAAGCCGGAGATCATGCTGATCGCGGCAACCAACATCGGTCGTGACCTGGGCCCGCGTTGCGCAGCTCGTCTGCACACCGGCCTGACCGCAGACTGCACCCATCTGGACGTAGACGTAGAGAAGTACGCTGCATTCCTGAAGGAAGCATCCACTCTGCCGCAGGCACAGCTGGACGCTCTGAATCGTGAAGACCGCAACCTGAAGATGACCCGTCCGGCATTCGGCGGTCACCTGATGGCAACTATCATCTGCCCGCGTTTCCGTCCGCAGATGGCAACCGTTCGTCCGGGCGTTCTGAAGAAGGGCGCATACGACGAAGCAAAGGCAAACGCTGTTAAGGTTGAAAAGCTGGCTGTTTCCCTGTCGGATGCAGACCTGAAGACCAAGGTAACCGAGATCGTGAAGGAAGCCAAGGAACTGGTTGACCTGACCGGCGCTGACGTCGTTGTATCGGTAGGCCGTGGTATCTCCAAGGACGTAGAAGGCGGCATCAAGCTGGCAGAGCAGCTGGCAGCAGAGTTCGGCGGCGTAGTCGGCGGCTCTCGTGCAGCAATCGACTCTGGCTGGCTGTCTGCTGACCATCAGGTTGGCCAGACTGGTAAGACCGTACATCCGAAGCTGTATGTTGCTCTGGGTATCTCCGGTGCGATCCAGCACAAGGCTGGCATGCAGGATTCCGAGTGCATCGTAGCCGTTAACAAGTCTGACTCGGCTCCGATCTTCGACGTAGCAGACTACGGCATCTGCGGCGACCTGTTCAAGGTTGTTCCGATGATGATCGAGGCTGTTAAGGAAGCTAAGGCATCCAAGTAAGCTGAAATCCAAAACGCCCGTTCCAACTGGAACGGGCGTTTTTTTATTTTTTGCAGATTTTTTGTTTCATTTGTTCGTACTGCTGCTCGGTCATGCAGATATTGCGCCGGTAGGAACTGATTTCGCCCAGTTCCCGCAGCTTTTGCAGGTTGCGACCCACCGTTCGCACGCTCATGCCGATCTTATCGGCAATGTCCTGATACTGCTCCTGAATGAGCAGCGTCCCCTTCTCCGGGATCGGATAGTACGTTTCATAATAGGTAAACAAATAATAGCGCACCCGGTCGAGCCCCCGCAGATCGTGCAGGGTGTTCTCGCTGCCGAATCGCTTGTATAAGCTCTTGGCCAGCACGGTCGTGCACTGGCGCAGCATCGAAAAATCGCTCATGATCTCAATGTAGACCGGATACAGCCGGAACCTTGGCCAGACGAACTTTGGTCAGGCTGACCATGGTTGCCATGTAATGCTTTTCGCCCGCCAGCAGTTCCAGCACCCCAATGCCTCCGTTGTTGGCTTCCAGGCGAAAATAGTTGTATTCACTCTCTTTGTCTTGTTCCCGCACCCCGGCGATTGCTCCATCCAATACAAAATAAATGTATTCCGGAAATTCTCCCTGATGGACAACCACCTGATTGGCGTCTAATTCCATGTATTGTCCCTTTTGCTGCAGCTGCGCTGGCAGGGAATAAAACGTAAACGGAGCATTTTTCCCAAATACTTCCCATGCTTCCGATAATTCCATTGCCGACACTCCCATTCCTTTGTTCACGTGGCCTCAGCATTTGTTCGGACACCTCGATGCCTGCGCTCGCGCTTATCTCTTATTGTAAGAAAAAAAATAGGAAAACGCAACTTTTGATTGTGATTTTTTTCGCAATCTTGTTTTTTTAGGATTTTTTACCTCCTACTTTTATCACAATACTGTAAAATTTTTGATTTTCTAGTGCCAAAACAAAAAAACATCCGAATCGAAACCGATTCGGATGTTTTAGATGGTCGAGGTGACAGGATTCGAACCTGCGGCCTCTTCGTCCCGAACGAAGCGCTCTACCAAGCTGAGCCACACCTCGAAGAAGTTTTTCGCTGTTCATCAGCAGCTTTATTAGTATAGCGCGGTTTTGGAAAAATGTCAACAGGAAAAAAGAAAATTTTTCAGTTTTTTTGAAGCACCCCTTTTGCGGCTCCGACATAGCATGACACAAGGAGGGACGCAGTATGCCTTATGTACTCGAATGCGTCGTCGGCACGCTGGCGGCAGTGGGACTGATTTGCATTTTAAAAGCCGTGTATGATATAATAATGGCGACTTATACGCGCGCAGAAGGGAGCGCTACGCTGGTGCTCAAGGGCGATGGCAGCCTGCCCGAGAGCGAACGGCTGCTGCTGGCGGCGCGCGAGGCGCGGCGGCTGTATCTGCCCGGACTGGAGATTCTTTTTCTCGAGCAAGCCCGCGACGGCGAAGGGCCGAATCTGGCCGAACGCACGGCCGCACGCTGCCAGGCGACCTACATCAAATAAAAAGGACGAGGACGGCTATGCAGGAAGCACAACAGGAATATCAAATGGTCTGCGGCACAGTGTCGCAGATCGTTTTTCAGAATGAGGAAAATGGCTATGCCGTCCTGCGCCTGATTGCCCCGGATGGCGAGGAGATCACAGCGACCGGCTACATCCCCGGCCTGGGGCTGGGCGAAGAACTGACGCTAGGCGGGCGCTGGACGACTCACCCGTCCTATGGCGAGCAGTTCACGGCCGAATCGTTTGAGCGCCGCCTGCCGGTTTCGGTGCGCGGCATTGCCGATTATTTGGGGTCGGGACTCATTAAGGGCATCGGCCCGCGGCTGGCGGTCAAGATCGCCGAGAAATTCGGAGAGGATACCTTTGACATCCTGCAAAACGACCCGGCGCAGCTGACCGAAATCCGCGGCATCACGACCAAAAAGGCACAGGACATCGGCCGGCAGTTCACCGAGATGAGCGAGATGCGCCTTTTGATGGATTTCCTGACCGAAAACGGTCTGCCTGTCTGGCTGACGCCCCGACTTTACAAGCGGCTTGGCGTCGCGGCCATGGACGCCCTGACCGAAAACCCCTATCTTCTGTGCGACGAGTATTATGAGATCGATTTTGGACTGGCCGATGCGCTGGCGCTCAATCTGGGGTTGCCGCGCCTGAGCGAGGAGCGCGCGGACGCGGGCATCCTGTATACCATGACGTTTAACCTCAATAACGGGCATACCTTTATCCCGGTGGAAAAGCTGGTCGGCGCAGCGTGCACACTATTGTCCGATGACGATGTGGTGTTCGAGGAGCCGCGCGCCATGGAAAGCATCGAACGCTTAGCTGCCCGGGGTCAGGTCGTGCGCGAGATCATTGCCGGACGGGATGCGGTCTATCTGCGGCAGATGTACGAAGCCGAAGATTTCCTGGCCGGGTGTTTAAAGCAACTGGCCGCCCAGACCTATACCTATGACTTTGACTTGGACGAGCTACTGAACGCCCTCGAGCAGGATGCCGATGTAGCCTATGCGCCCTTGCAAAAAAAGGCCATCGCTACCGCGGCCAAATGCGGCGTGTCCATCCTGACCGGCGGGCCGGGCACCGGCAAAACGACCGCCGTGCGCGGCATGCTGCGCGTATTCGAAGCGCTGGGGCTGGAAACCGTGCTGGCCGCGCCCACCGGGCGGGCAGCCAAGCGCCTGAGTGAACTATGCGGCATGGAGGCCAAGACCATCCACCGGCTGCTCGAAGCCGGCTATGGTCCGGGCGGCAAGCTGGCCTTCCAGCGCTGCTTGACCAATCCGCTGGATTGCGGCGTGGTCGTACTCGATGAGGTGTCCATGGTGGATATCTCGCTCATGCAGGCCCTTCTTGCCGCCATGCCCACCGGGGCGCGGCTGGTGCTCGTGGGCGACGCCGACCAGCTCCCGCCGGTCGGGCCGGGCAACTTTTTGCGCGACCTCATCACCTCCGGCTGTGTGCCCGTCACGCAGCTCACCGAAATTTTCCGCCAGGCGCAGAAAAGCGACATTGTTATGAACGCGCACGCCATCAACGAGGGGCGGATGCCGGTGCCATCGGGCAAGGACGGCGATTTCTTCATGATGAAAAAGGCCGACCCGGCAGCAGCTCTGCAAACGGTCACCGAACTGTGCCGCGACCGTCTGCCCCGGTATTATGGGCTCAGTCCCAGCCAGATTCAGGTGCTGACCCCCTCCCGGCGGCAGGGCGCCGGGACCGCTCAACTCAACCGCCGGTTGCAGGAGGCACTCAACCCCGCGACCCCGGAAAAGAACGAAAAACGGTTTGGCGATACCGTATTCCGCGAAGGCGACCGGGTCATGCAGATTCGCAACAACTATGACATCGTCTGGGAGCGGATGGACAACCACGAACAAGGCACCGGGATGTTCAATGGCGACGTCGGGGAGATTTTGCAAATTTTCCCCGGCCAGGAATGCCTGATCGTCAAATTCGACGACAAGTTGGCGACCTATACCTTCGATATGCTGGACGAGCTCGAGCTGGCCTATGCGATGACCGTCCACAAGGCGCAGGGCAGCGAATTTGAAGCCGTCATCGTCGCGCTGTCGGCCGGGGTACCGCGGCGTCTGCTCACGCGCAACATCCTCTATACCGCCATCACGCGGGCTAAGAAGCTGCTGGTCATTGTCGGCGCGCAGGAAACGCTGGAAACCATGGTGAATACCAACACGCGCGGCCGCCGGTACAGCGCCCTCAAGGCGCGCATGCTGCTGGAGGATGGCCGATGAGTTTGCTTTCCCTGCTCTACCCCAAACGGTGCAAACGCTGCGGCGCCAGCTTGCGCGAACATCAGCACATTCTGTGCGACCAATGCCTGGAGGATGGCGAATATTACTTTTATCAGAGTTTTTCGGTGCTCGGTGTGGACGAAGCCGACGCGCCGCTGGTCTATAAAGATTTCGTGCGCGAAGCCATGCACGCGTACAAGTTCCAGTACCGACGCGCCTATGCCGATTGGTTTGCCCGCATGGTAAGCGACTGCTTGGACGGGTATCTGGACGGTTGGAAACCCGACTGCATCACGTTTGTGCCGGTTTCCTTTTTCCGGTGGATGCGGCGCGGCTACAATCAGTCGGCTCTGGTGGCGCGGCTGGTTGCCCAATCGTTTGGTCTGCCCTGTGTGCGGACGCTACGCAAATGTAAGCGCACCCGGGTGCAGTCCTCGCTGCCGCATGAGAAGCGGATGGAAAATGTCCGCGGGGCATTTGCCGTACGGGATGCGGCGACCGTCGCTGGCCGGCGGGTCCTGCTGATCGACGATGTCGTCACCACGGGTGCCACGGCAGCTGCCTGTGCCGAGGCTCTGCGTGATGCGGGCGCAGAGGCAATCTTTTTGGTTAGTATGACAAAAACTCCGCCTGTTCGCAGAAAATGATTTTCAAATATGCAAATTGTAAGCGAATTTTTATCTTTTCACCATTGCAATAGTTCGTAAATACGGTATAATAGATTCGTATAACAAGGAAAGGTTTCTGGAAGGCAGGCGCGGCCATCACGGTGTGCCTTGCCGCATGAAAAGGATGATGAGTACGTTTCGATTTTTTACAAGTGATGTCGGCATTGACCTGGGCACTGCCTCGGTGCTCGTCTATGTCAAGGGCAAGGGCATCGTTTTAAATGAGCCCTCGGTCGTCGCGGTGGATAAGACCACCGGTAAGATCCTTTCGGTCGGCGAGGACGCGCAAAAAATGCTCGGCCGCACACCGGGCAATATCGTCGCCATCCGGCCGCTGCGCGAAGGCGTCATTTCCGACTACGAAATGACCGAGCGCATGATTAAAGAATTCATCCGCAAAGTGCTGGGCTTCCGCCTGTTCAAGCCCAATGTGGTCATGTGTGTACCTTCGGTCATCACCGAAGTAGAAGAACGCGCCGTGATCGATGCCGGCTCTCAGGCAGGCGCCAAGCGCGTCTTTCTGGTCGAAGAACCGGTGGCTGCTGCCATCGGCGCAGGCATCGACATTGCCAAGCCCAACGGCAACATGATCGTAGACATTGGCGGCGGCACGACCGATATTGCGGTGATCTCGCTGGGCGGCATCGTGGAATCCACTTCCATCAAGGTCGCAGGCGATAAATTTGACGAGGCAATCATCAAATACATCCGCCGCAAGCACAATGTGCTCATCGGTGAGCGCACGGCGGAGGATATCAAAAAAGAGATCGGCTGTGTGTTCCCCCGTCCGGAGGAAACCTCGATGGAGATCAAGGGCCGCTGTCTGATGACCGGCCTGCCGCGCACCTTTACGGTCGAATCGAACGAGATTCTGGGCGCGTTCGAGGAAGTATCCTCGACCATCGTGGAAGCCATCCACGCGGTTTTGGAGCGCACGCCCCCCGAACTGACCGGCGATATTTCGACCAACGGCATTGTGATGACCGGTGGCGGCGCCATGGTCTGGGGCTTTGATAAGCTGATCGCGTCCAAGACCGGCATCCCCACCCGCGTGGCCGACGAGGCGATCTCGTGCGTTGCGCTGGGTACCGGCTCGTGCCTCGAGCACCTGGCCACCATGCAGGACGGCACCATGAATCTGTCCCGCCGGCGGCAAATGATGACTTAAAAAAAGTCAGGGCTTCGGCCCTGGTTTTTTCTATATTTTTTCAAGCAAGCGCTCAAAAACTTACCGAAAATATGGTAGAATAAAGAAAATTTGAAAAGGGGTGATCCAAGATGATCTTTGGGTTTGGACGCGAGCCGGAGCGGGAGGAGCCAACCGCCTATGAAATCGCGGTGGCACACTATAAAAGCCTGCAAGAAAGCATGCCTTCGGATACGCTGCGGCTGCAAATCGACCAACCGACAGCCGAATTTCCGCGGCAAACCTATCTTCTGGCCAAACAGGAGGACGCCTGGCTGCTGCTGCCCGATCTGGATTACCATGCGCCCGATGACGCGCTGGGGCAGGCGTCTATCCAGTCGTACGCCGCGGACCGGGTGCAGTTTGGCAAAGAGGAGCCCCAGCGCGAGCCCATCCGGCAGGAAGGGCTGCTTGCCGTGTATGCCATCCAGCCGGTGGCACTCACGATGACCGTGGACGGCGGGACGCCTGTACGCTTCACGGTCGCCAACCGGCCGCATACGGCAGCCTTTTTGCAAAAATATCTGCCTGCTTGCCGGCTGCGCAGCGTATATGACATCTTGGAAGAACCCGCGGATGCGTGCGAGCTGTTTTGCGAGCAGGGCGGCGGATTGCTGCCTAACAAATGTCCGCTTTCGGTGTGGCGGGCAGACGACAATCTGCATTTTTTGCAGCAGATCCGCAATGCCTATTACACCAGCGTGACCGAGGTCCGCTATGGCGTGCTGCCGGTTTCGGCCATCGAATGCTTTGAGCCCAAGGGCGACATCGACTATGAAACCAAGGTGTCCGGCGGCGGGGTCACGGTGGACCGCAGCGCGGCCTATTGGGCCGGATGGCAGCATCCGTTTTCGCTCAATCCCCATGGCCGGGCCATCGAAGCGGCCGTCAGCTCGGAACCCATCCGCACCGAACGTGTGGAACACGATAACCGCTATATCGAACTGCTCGTGCGGCTGGAAGGCCGCCGCGGTCTCATGAAATTCTCCTATGCCTCGCTGCAAGCGCTGCAAACCCTGATTCCGGAAAAGTCCTTTGAAAACATGCCCGGACTGCGCGAACCCACCATTGCAGAGCAAATTGAAATCCTGGCCAATGTGTGCGATCGCGGTTACCTGACCCGGGAAGAATTCGACGCCGCCAAGGCCAGACTGCTGGCACGGCTCTAGGGCTTTTTTAAAAATGCCTTCGTTTCCCGCCGCACGACCGGCGCCAGCACCCACAGGCCATACAGGTTGGGGAACGCCATCAGGGCTGCCGAAATGTCGCACAGATAGAGCAAATCGGTCAAGGGAAAGTGGGCAGCCGCAGCCACTGAAAGGGCAACGCCCAGCGGATACAGCGCCCGTAGCGCCCGCCGCACCCGCAGAAAGCGCAGACAGGCCAGTCCGTAGAAACTCCACCCCAGCACGGTCGACACAGCCAAAAATAACACGGTCACAGCAATGAACCCTTCCGCCAGCGGGCCGAACAGCTCAGAAAAGGCCGCGGCCGTCATGGAAAGCCCCATGCGGCCGCTTTCGTTTGCACCCGTGACCAGAATGACCAGCGCGGTCATCAGACACACCACAAAGGTGTCCAAAAACACTTCCACCGCACCCAGCATCCCTTCTTCACAGGGTTTGGCGCCTGTGGTGCAGCCGTGTGCAATAGGTGCCGAACCCATCCCGGCTTCGTTGGAAAAGACGCCCTTGGCAAAGCCGTCGGATACGGCATGGGCGGTCAGCAGACCGAGTACCCCACCGCCTGCGGCCAGCGGTTCGAGCGCCCCGGACAAAATAGCCGCAAACGCGGCCGGCAGCCGGTCGCGGTGCATCCATAAAATCGCCGCGCCCGCCGTCAGATAGGCGACCGTCATCACGGGTACCAAGACCGAGGATGCCCGCGCGATGCGTTCCCCGCCCCCATACAGGACCGGCAACAGCAGGATGCCGGTCAAAATCCCGATCAGCACTGGCGGCGCAGGACAGACAGCCTCCACCGCCTCAGCGATCGCGCCGCCCTGGGCGGCCGCACCGCTCCCCAGCGCGGAAAAGATACAACATACGGCAAACACTTTGGCCAGCCGTGGCAGACCGGCGCCGCGTGTCAGATAGACCATCGGCCCGCCGAGCGGCGCGCCGTCCGATATTTGAAAGCGCACCGCAAGCAGCAGTTCGGCGTATTTGGTCGCCATGCCGAAAAAGGCGGCCAGCAGCATGTAAAACACCGCCCCCGGCCCGCCGAGGGTGATCGCAATCGCGACGCCTGCCAGATTGCCCACCCCCAGCGTACCGCCCAGCGAGGTGCAAAGCGCCTGTAAGGGCGAGAGTCCGCCGCTTTTGCTCTGCGTCCGTCCGCGCAGCAGGCGCGGCAAACACCAAACCTGTACCAAGCGGGTCTGGATGGTCAAATAGACGCCTGTGCCCAGGATGAGCAGCACAGTAAACGGGCCCCAAAGGGCATAGCGGATGTGGGTGAGCAATTCCATGGCAATCCTCCTGTCTATTGTTGTGTATGTCCCAAAGCCGGAAGATATGCGGGGCGGCTTGTTTTCGCGGACGGGGTATGCTATACTGAACCAATCAACAGGAGGAGGCTCGGCCGATGACCGAACAGGAAAAATATATGAAAGCCGCGCTGCGGCTGGCGCACAAGGCTGCCGCAGAAGGAGAAGTGCCGGTCGGGGCGGTGGTCGTGTGCGACGGAAAGATCGTCGGCCGGGGCCGCAACCGGCGGGAAACCAAAAAGGACGCCCTATGCCACGCCGAGCTCGAAGCCATCCACAAGGCTTGCAAGAAATTGGGGGGCTGGCGGCTGCACCGGTGTGATTTGTATGTGACGCTCGAACCCTGCCCGATGTGCACGGGGGCGATCATCAACAGCCGCATCAAAACCCTATACTTTGGCGCCCCCGACCCCAAAGCCGGCTCTTGTGGCACGCTGACCAATCTGTTTGACCTGGATTACAACCACAAGCCGGAGGTCATCCCCGGCCTTTTGGAAGCCGAATGCGCCGAAGTGCTGCGGGAATTTTTCCGTGCGCTGCGTGCCCGCAAAAAAATTGAAAAATTGCAGCAAAAGGCTTCGCATTCAGGGCAATCCCAAATTCTGTGTAAAGGTCATTTGTGGTGCAAATAGAGCGAAATTTATCATGGGCGGCAGACGGGTAAAACGGCTGCCGCCTTGTTAACAACATAACGCCAGCGAGAGGGGATGTCAAGACGAAGGCATTCATATCCCCTCAGCCATCGATCTGAACGGGCATTACTCAGGCATGCGCTCAGCGAAGTAGACAGCCATCTGGGCGTGGATCACACTCCAGTCCTGCCGCCGGCCGGTCCACTTTTTCGTGATATCCATCATGGCCAGATACAGCATTTTCAGCAGGCTGTCATCGGTGGGAAAGACGGATTTGGCTTTGGTCACCTTACGCAGCTGGCGGTTGAAGCCCTCAATAGCATTGGTGGTGTAAATCAGCCGCCGCACCTCCTGAGGGTACTTGAAATAGGTGCTCAGGTTTGCCCAGTTGTCCCGCCAGGACTGGGAGATTTTCGGATATTTCCGGTCCCAGTGCTCCCCGAAGGTATCCAGGGCATCCAGTGCTGCCTGCTCATCTACGGCGGCATAAACTGCCTTCAGATCAGCCATAAGCGCCTTTAAGTCCTTGTAGGACACATATTTACTGGAATTGCGCAGCTGATGGATGATGCAGTTCTGAATTTCGGTTTGAGGAAAGGTGGCATGGATGGCCGCATCAAATCCGGCAAGGTTATCCGTGCAGGCGATGAAAATATCCTCCACACCACGGTTCCGCAGGCCGTTAAGCACGGTCGCCCAGAACTTGGCGCTCTCATTTTCGCCTACCCACATGCCAAGTACATCTTTCCGGCCATCCAGATCAATGCCTATGGCAATATACACCGCTTTCTTTACGATCTGCCCCTCGCTGCGGACATGGTAGTGGATGGCATCCAAAAATACCACGGCGTAGATGGACTCCAAAGGCCGCTGCTGCCACTCTTTGGCCACAGGCAGGATCTTGTCCGTGATCCGGCTGACCGTGCTGTCCGAGACCGAAATACCGTAGATATCCTGAATATGGGTCTCAATATCTCCGGTGGTCATCCCCTTGGCATACATCGACAGGATCTTTTCCTCGATATCCTGGCTGATGCTGGTCTGGTTCTTTTTCAGCACCTGCGGCTCAAACTCGCCTTTCCGGTCCCGAGGAACCGACACATCCACCTCGCCAAAGCTGGTACGCAGCCTTTTGCTGCTGTGGCCATTACGGCTGTTGTCTGTGTTCTTGTTCTTGTAGTCGTATTTGCTGTAGCCCAGCTCGTCATCCAGTTCCGCCTCCAGGCCGTTCTCCATGAATTCGGCTATGGTCTCTTTGAACAGGTTTTGAATGTCATCCATGCTGCCGATATTCGCCATCTGCAGCAGTTCGCGGATTTTCTCCCGCCGGGCCTTTTCTTCCGGCGTGCGATTCTTTCTGGCCATATGTATAACCTCCTGTGTGATGCTTCTATTCTACACCACTCAGGAGGTTTACACATAATTTGAAGAAGCCTCTCGCTTTCTGACTCCATATAAAAAAATCCCTGGAACCATACGGTTCCAGGGATTTTGTATTGCCGGAATAAAATTAGCGCTTGGTAAACTTCAAGAGCTCTGTACTGGCCCTTCCAAACATCCGGTGATTTCTTCGCTTTCCGCCTGGTTTTTGGCTTAATACTGCGGTTTTTCTGCACACCAGATTCTAATTTTATCCTCGTGCATCACGCACCAAAAGCAGGTTTTGCTCCTTATGTGTGCCTTGCGTATCGCTGCCCAGGGCAACGCAGGACAACAGTAGGGAAAGAAACTTGGTTGCTGTTCTTGGAGTCACCTCAAACTTTCAAAGAACATACCTATAACACGCAAGCATGAGTGGTGCTAAAATGTTGCACCACTCATGCTTGCGTGTCTACGGTTAAGCCCAACTTATTCCTCTATGTATCTGTTTCCTCTGCAATTACCTGTATAGCGTTGACGATGGATTCTATCTTTGATATATAATCTTCAACAAATTCTTTAGTAATGTCTGTTTGTTCAGCAGAGGCATGACTTCTGTCATTTTGATGTGCTATTTCATTTCTTCGCTGAAATAGCATCGCTATAGCTTCTTTTCCGGTCTTTATTGCTTCTTGCTCATTTCCGCTAGGAAAAGCTACTTCCATCACTTTATTAAACGGTATACCGATAAGGTTTAACTGATCTCTCATGCTTTCACACGATAAAAACACATCTCTGCTAAATCGCTCATTCAAATATTCAAAAAGCCAGTCATTTGATTCCAAAGCAGCTATAGCATTCTCTACTCTTTCCATAGGAATCTGAAACGATTTGTACTTTTCTGATTTTGGCCAGGCTCCCGAGAACATTCTAACCAAACAATACTTACTAACTTCATGAATGTAAAAGTCTAGCAATCCCTCAGCCAAAACGACTTGTGATCGCCAAACCATTTTACAAGCAATTTCATTTCCGTCAGCATTTAATTCATCTGCGACATCAAACTGTGCCTTAACCTCATCCATACTTTCTATAAAATGTTGCTTAATCTCAGACAACGAAAACTGGATAGGTACCACAACAGGGTGTGCATCGCGCGTGTCTTCCGCACGTGGAGTTAGTGAAATATCTCTAGATACCATATCACCACCTCCACTTACATATCAGAAGAAATTATACTGGCAAAATTCAGATTTAGCATCGGAATCGCTCCATATTTTCCTGCAATGTAACCTTTTCCAAAGTTCTCATCTTTTCGGACATTTTTAATCTCTGTAAGTGAAAATAAATCTGTAGAACGGTCTTCTGTTTTTATTTCTGTAAACCAAATTTGATCTCGTCTGAACAAATCCAAGTTCAACAACCCGGTTTCATGAGTCGTAAAAATCAACTGTGCAGGTTTACTTCCACGTGTATTCACAAACTGTTTTACCAGTCCAAAAAGAAGTGATTCGTGCAAGTTGGATTCAAGCTCATCGCAAACCAATACTTTTCCATTGACCATAATATCAATAAATGGACACAGTATTCCAAAAAGTTTTTTTATTCCTGTGGATTCCTCTGAAATCAAATCCGTTTCAAATCCTTCATACAGAACCTTAGCAGAAATTGCATCTATTTTTTCCTGTAAAAGAATTTTTTTGAATTCGTCTGATAAAAAGGGAGGAAGATTCGCAACATCTAGATCCTCTTTCTTAATATCAACATGAATATCTTTAATTCCAGTGCCAAGTGCGTCCAAAAGCTTCAGAACAATTGCCTTTATTTGTTCGTTAACATTAATTTGGTGCAGTGAATAATTCATCCAATTGTCTTGGTTAACCGAACTGTAAATTACCAACTCGTCATTGAAAAAGCGATATGCAACAGTTACTTCTTCAACCGAACTAAAATTTGCAGCGCAGGACAACATTAAGCGATTTGGCTTGAGGACATCTTTGCAAGTATTAAATTTGTTGAGGAAACTACGACCTGCCGTGTATTTTTCACCAACACGTTCAAAAATTTTGGTTTGACGACCATTGGGGAAATAATAAAGGTATTCTTCTGTGACAAGCATATTTTTTAGTGAAAATCCAAAAGCGTACCTAATATTGTCTACAATAAACTGAATTTTATAGGTGCTTTCTTGGTCATGTCCAGACAATTTGTGTGGGACTTGCCGGATTCCTTGCCCAGGCTGATGATGAATACTATTGATAACAAGACCTCTTACAAATGCGATGGCATCGATAAAGTTGCTTTTGCCAGAACCATTTGCACCATAGATAACAGCCGACTTCAGAACCTCAACATCTGCTACTTTTTCTATGTTTTCTGCATGAGTTTTGTCTGAGCCTGCTATTGCAGAAAATAGAACTTCAGCTCTAATTGATTTGTGGTTAGAACATCTGAACTCCAATAACATCACACATCCTCCTCCCTGAAAAAATTATATCACAAAATACACCGTTTATCAATCGAATTTGCAATTTTCTTGCAAATATTCAACTTAAACGTTTCGACATTGTCTGCGTCTTGTGATTTCTTTACCAGTTATATTTCCTCTTACCAAAAGAATCATACCTGCTTTACTACAGTTTATTCTCCCCACCTTTTTATTTTGTCAGTACTTTATCTTTCAGCCCCTCAAATTCTTATACACATCCTCCAAGAACACCTGCATCAGTTCTCGCTTTTTTTCGTCGTTATCAAGCAGAAGCGCAAAGAAGTCCTGGTTCTGCTCATATCCAGCAATCAGGGCGTCCTGTACGGCGTCAAAATATGCAAAGCGGAAATCTTTTAGCGAGTTATTCCGTGCACTATCCCGCAGATGTCCGTTCTTCAGCAGGATATCTCTCATCTGCAGAGCAGACTTGGAAGCCACGTCAACATCAAAGTTCTTGTTATATGCTGCATTGATCTCGTCGATGATCTCGGATAGTTTCTTTTTCACGGCCTCATCCATAAAGACCTCATTGGGTGTCGGCAAGCTGACCTCCGGCTTGGATTCAATCTCGTACGTGTTTTCCCTAGTCTTTTTCTGACGGAAATTAGAGGCAGTGATTTTGTCCGCAATGTCAAAATCATTTCCACCGCTGCCCACTTCGATCTCCTTAACTAGGTATGAAAGGAAATTGTACTTCTTGTGCAGATCCACGCTTTCAAAGCAGGTTGCCTGAATCAGGAAACTGTAAAACCGCAAGAAACGCTTGATAGTTGCGCGAATTTCCAACTTTTCCAGTTCCAGGTGGTGATTGATGATTTGCAGGGATTTATCTAGCAGAGCCCACATCCGAGCCTTTTCTTTAGAGGTTCGTTTATCCTGATACAGGTATCCGTTAAATTCCTCAATATCGTCAATATCCAGGAAATTATACTGATCCACCTGAGCTTCCACCGTTCTGATATCCGAAGGGGTGATCGTCTCGTTTAGAATTGTCTCAGTATAGAATGGGGCAAAGGACGCTTGAATATCCTCATATTCATTTTTGAAATCCAGCACAAAGGTTTTCTTATCATAGGGTGCACAAATACGGTTCAAGCGAGAAAGGGTCTGCACAGCATTGACTCCCCGCAGTCGCTTGTCCACATACATGGCGCATAGCTTTGGCTGGTCAAAGCCGGTTTGATACTTATTCGCCACCAACAACACCTGATAGCTGTTGCTGTCAAACACTTCCGGCAAATCTTCTTCCTTAATACCGTTCATCACCGCTTCGGTGTATTCGTGGCCGTCCAGAGAGACCTTGCCTGAAAACGCCACCAGCGCACGAATACCAGTGTACCCATGCTTGGAAATATAGGTTTCAAACTCGTTCCGGTATTTGACTGCTGCCTGCCGTGACGAAGTAATAACCATGGCCTTTGCTTTTCCGCCCAATTCCTGCATGATTCTGTTTTTGAAGTGCTCAATAATGATTTCTACTTTCTGAGCAATGTTGGTATCATGCAGTTCAATATACTTGGCAATCTTGCGTTTTGCGGCAATCGTCTCTAATTCTGGATCGTCCTCAATGGCCTTATTAATTTCAAAATAGGTCTTGTAGGTCACATAATTTTGCAGCACATCCAGAATGAAACCTTCCTCAATTGCTTGCTTCATGGAATACAGGTCAAAAGCAACCTTTTTTCCTTCTTCGTTCAGACAGCCGAACAGTTGCAAAGTGGTCGGCTTCGGGGTTGCGGTAAAGGCGATCATGGAAACATTGGGCTGCTTTCCGCTACGGGCAATTTCGTCCTCGATAATATCGCCCATGGATTTTTCTTCTTCCGACACATCAACAGGGGTGGCCTCGCTCAGTTTGCGGCTCTCCGAAAGAGCATACGTCACTGCTTCCATGGCAGTTCCGGCGGTAGAGGAATGGGCCTCGTCGATGATTACGGCAAAAGTCTTGCTTTTCAGCTCCTGGACCAGTTCCTGAATGTACATGAACTTGTGGATGGTAGTTACAATGATTTTGGTGTTACCGTTGAGGGCATCCGCAAGATCTTTGGAAGTGCATTTTTCATCCATGACCTTAATCAGACCGGCCTTGTGCTCCAGTGACAGTACGGCATTCTGAAGCTGACGGTCTACCACGATACGGTCAGTGATAATGCAGACCGTATCAAAAATGACTTTGTCTTCCCTGTCGTGCAACGAGGCGAGACGGTGGGCCAACCATGCAATGGTATTGGTTTTGCCGCTGCCTGCCGAGTGCTCAATCAGATAGTTTTTCTCACTGTGGTGTTCTACGACATCTGCCACCAGTTTGCGCACGGCATTGAATTGGTGATACCGGGGGAAAATCAGCGTTTCCTTGGTGACACGCTTACCGGTATCCGGATCTTTCTTGGTCTCCTTTTGCAGGAATATGATTTTATCAATCAGATACAGCACCGTATCTTTTTTGAGAATGTCTTCCCACATATAAGAAACATTGATGCCGTTTTCGTTGTGTGGGTTGCCCTTGCCGGAGTGAATCCCAACGCCGCAGCCTTTGTTGAACGGCAGAAAGAAAGAAGATTTTCCTTTTAGATTGGCGCACATATAGACTTCGTTCAAGTCCATGGCAAAGTGAGCCAGACAGCCCGCCTTGAATTTCAGCAAACGGGTCTTGTAATCCCGCTCGAACTTATACTGACGGATCGCATCCTCATAGTTCTGTCCGCTGGTGTTGCATTTCAGCTCAAAGGTAAAAATGGCAATGCCATTGAGGAAAATCACAAGGTCAATGCGCTCGCCCTCTTTGTGCCAGACCTCCTCCATCACCGAGAGGACATTCTGCTGATACAGCGCCTCAGCCTTTTGGTTGAAGGTGGTGGCAGGCTTGCGATACATGAGGGTCAGTGATACACCGTTATCAAACTCCACGCCGTGCTTCAGTACATCCAGCAGGCTGCGGCTTTTCTTATTGACCTCATTGTTGATGTAGTTGAGGATGGTCTGGCGGGTCTTGTCGCCATAGAGTTTTTCCAGCCGGGTCAATGCATCCGGCTGGGTGGCTTGCAAAAAGGAGAACAGCAGCTCCACATCCATGCCGTAGCCGGGATCGTAAGCTGTAGAGGGGCGGACCTGATAGCCGTTTTCCTCCCGCAGCATTTCCAGAATGTATGCCTGATAATCTGCCCGTTCCTTTAATTGTCCTGCTTTGATGGCCATCTCACTGCACCTCCTTTACTCGTTTTTTGCCTGTTACATATTCGTAGATAAGGGATTTTTTGTGCTGGGTAATTGTAGCAAGAGTCTTCTGCTTTTCTGCTATTATACCGTCAATTGCTATACATTTCTTCGATAAATAGCCGTAAATCTTCTTCTGCTCATCAGCTGGAATAACCGGTAGAAGAATATCTTTCAATGAATAAGAATAAATGACTTCTATCGTAGTTGCATTGCTCATAAGGGTAAATTGGTCTTTAACAAAGTCTGATTCATTAAAAATAAGCTGTAACAGTTCAGGTATAATCATTTCTTTGTCTACTCTAAATTTAATAATACATGGGTGCAAGATACCTTCATTAGCCCCTTCTGGAACAATAGCAACTTTTCCAATCGTGCCTCTTGTGGTAATAAGGATATCGCCGGGATATACAGCAAAGCTTTGCATTTTCTGAAATTTCTCTTCAGAAACAAAGGTAGTATTTTCCGAAAAATTATTGTCGAGAACAACTCGTTGATTATATACCCATTTACCCTCATCTGTGAAATCACTACCTGAGAGTGCACTTCCAAAAGGACCTACTTTCATACTATCTGAGCTATTTTCCAGCATAAATTTCAGCCTTTTAAAATTCCAATGTGCCGGAATTTTCCCAAGCCACTCAATCCCACTATCCTTCATCGGCATAGACTTGTCCAGCCCCTTGGTTACTGTTTCGGTAATCAGGGATTTTTTGTATTGCTGCAAAAGCGCAATCTGCCTTCCCAAATCTGCGGCAATGCTGTCAATCTGAGCACATTCTTTGTCAAGATAGTCTGCGATAGCTTGCTGTTCATCTTCGGCGGGCATCACAATACCAAATTCGTTGAGATCGTATGTTGATAATTCAAGAAATGTAGTACCACGACCAAGCAAGGATAATTCATGTTGCCCCGCAAGAAACAAATAATAGAAGTATCTATTATCTCCAGTTCGTGTTAATGATTTGCAACCTTGATTTGTACATAACTCTGCGGTAGTAAGGTTTATCTTACCAATTGGAGCTCTTGATGAAATAACGATACTTCCTGCTGGTAGTAGCGTTGTGCCGCAGGAATTATATCCATACTTTGTTAAAAAGCGTTCTCCGTGTGAAATTGTGCCAGTGTCACTCATATCTGCTGGTGTTATCCATTTTATATCGCCATCCCAGCAATCATAATCACTGCTTTCCGGAGTTGAACCATTAACTAAACAAAAGCAAAATTTGACTTTGCTACAGTTCCAACTTACAGGAATATTTCCAACCCAATCAATTTTGCTGGGTTTCATCTGCTCTGCCATTACACTCCCTCACTTTCTTGCAAGGCTGCAATTTTTTCGGAGAGGGATTTTTCCAGTTCCATAAACTGGGCCAGCAAATCATCTGCCTTTTCCGGCTCCTTGTACTCGTAGAAGAATCGAGTAAACGGAAACTCTGCACCCAGTTTTTCCTTGTTTGTGGCGCTCTCCTTTTTCTCCGGGTCAAATTCATAGGCCCAGATGGCATCTGGCACGTGAGGATAAACTTCCCGCTGAAAATATTCCTCCGGCTCCTGTGTGAGCTTGATAATCTCGGTGTCCTTGGTAGTAGTATCCTTGATAATTTCTCCCTTGCGGTCTTTCTGTACCACGGCGGTTTTGTCCATCACCGCCAGCACCATGGCAATGCCGGTCAAACGGCTGGCAGACATCCCCTCAACCTTACCCAGCAGTGATTTCAGATACTTTTCAAACTCGCTGTAGTCCATAAATACACGGTCAGAGCAGTTGGCTTCCAGAATAGTCAGTACATCTGCCACAAACTGCTGCCCCGCCAGATATTTCTGATATTTCTTTTCGTCAGCAGCACTGCGGGGGTTCATCTCTTTCAACTGTTCAAAATCCGTCTCATTGAAAATACTGGAGTTACTGGTGAAGTAACTGCTGGTCCGCAGCCGCTCGATGCTCTCTGCATCCAGCACACCCCGGCGCTGCAACGGCTGATAAACCGCATACTCCTTGTACATAAACTCCTCGTTGGGGAAAATCTTGCAGTATTGGTTTTCCTCAAAGTTGGAGTACAGCTCGGTGATTTTTGCCATGCTATCCCGGTCGATTTCACGGCGCTTTTTGCCCAAAGATTTGCGCAGGGGCTTCCACATATCCACCGCATTGATCAGCTGCACCTTTCCACGGCGGTCAGGGCGCTTATTGCGGGACAGAATAAAGATATAAATGCCGATGTCAGTGTTATAGAAAAGCTGGGTAGGCAGGGCAATAATAGCCTCAATCAAATCTTCTTCCAGCATCCAGCGCCGGATTTGACTTTCACCGCTGGTCGTTCCGCCGGAGAAAAGAGGCGAGCCATTGGTAATGATCGCTGCACGTCCGTTTTTCTCGTCCAGTTTATTGATGGCGTGCTGCATGAACAGCAGCTGGGCGTCACCGGTTCCGGGAAGGCCGTGCTCAAACCGTCCGCCCTTCTTGTTTTCCTCACGGACTTTCTTCTCCTGTCCTTCCGGCGCATCTTTGCCGCCCCAGGGTGTACCAAACGGAGGATTCATAATCACCAGCCGCATCTTCTGATCCGGGAAGCAGTCCGTTTTCAAGGTATTGGCTTCCTCATCACCCATGATGTTTTTCACATCTTGGCCTTTGATGAGCATATCCGCCAGACAAATGGCGTAGGATTCGGGGTTGATTTCCTGTCCAAACAAACGCACATCCACATAGGGATTTTTGCGGCGCAGGAAATCATAGGTAGTGGACAGCATACCGCCCGAACCACAGGCAGCATCCAGTACGGTGGCAATTTTACCCTCATCCGTCAGCAGGTCGTTGCAGCCCTCTGCCAGCAGTACATTGACCATCAGACGAATTACTTCACGGGGCGTGTAGTGATCACCGGCCTCAGCGTTTTCAGAAAAACGACGGATAATATCCTCGAAAATGTAGCCCATCTTCATGCTGTCTACATGGGTGGGGTACAAATCCAGTTCAGAGAACTTTTTCACCACGCTGTAAAGACGGTTGCTCTTATCCATTTTGTCGATCTGGGTGCTGAATTTCAGCAGCTTTTCCAGAATTAGCTGGATGTTGGCGGAAAAGCCTTCAATGTAAGACTTGAGATTTGATGCAATGTTGTCGCTGTCATCCAGAAGGCGTTTGAGGTTGTATTCACTATAGTTGTAAAAAGGATATTTGGAAACCTGGCAAAGGAGCGCAGCAGGCAAGTTGGGGTTCTGCTTGTGCTTTGCTGCAACTGCATCTTTGGTAGCCTCCAGAGCGCACTCAAATCGACGGATGATGACCATGGGGATAATAACGTCCTTATATTTATCCGAGGTATAAGCACCACGGAGCGAATTGGCAATGGACCAGACCAATCCCACTTCTTTGCTTACGTCAATGGACGTATCATCAAACATAACTTCGTAAAAATACTTATCTCTCATTTTATGGGTTCTCCTTCTCTATTCTCTTGAAAAGACGCAAACAATGTGGCAACACTTTCAATCTGGTCGGGAGTTAGATTACAACCTTCCAACTTCCGCATTGCATCTACCAAATCCTTGTTTTGTGTGATAGTTCGGCAAATATCCGGCGGAGGCACTTTCCGAATTGCCATATACAGGCGATCCATACGCCGGCGTGTCTGCAAATCCGGCTTCAGCTCCTTAATCAGCTTTTCATAGACTTCTGCTGTCGGGGCATTGACACCGTCTTCTATATATTTCATGTTGGAACGGGGCAGGCCAACCCTTTTTGCTAATTGGGATTGGCTGAGCGTTCCACGGCATCTCATAATTAGAGTTCCAAGGTTCTGTTTGGCTCTCTCGGATGCTTTATCAGCGACCACTTTTGGGGGCAATTCGGCACCTCCTTCCCTATAATTGTTCTACGTTCTATAACATAGAACAATTATAGCAATCCAGCATTGATAAATCAACAAAATTCACCTTTTTTCTGCGCTGTCTACAACAAAATTTTCCTTATCTGTATGCAAAATACAGATAAGGAAAATGAAAAGATTATCGGTGTTCTTCTTGTCTCATGTGATCTATTTTTCTATTGGGTCGAAACAAATTCCACAAGCTATTTCGCTCTATCACCGTTTCGTACCGATGGAGCTTATTCCTCAACAGTTCATTTTGCTGCTCTAAACCTGCGGTGTTGAGCTGGCCACGAATAGACTTGTACTCTGCCAACTCTGCGGTCAGTGCAGCGACCTTTGCTTTTAACTCGCTTATCATTTTTATCGCTACATCCAGAGCTTCTTGCAGCTTGGATTCCTTGCACTCCTGGACATAAAACTTCTTTGCCGCAGCTGCCAGATTTTCATATTCAGAACGATCTAGCATGACTTTTGAGGAAAACGGAACCGTACGGGGTTCTATTTGCTCCACTTCCTGAACGGCAACCTGTTGCTTTTGAATTTTCTCAATCTTCTTTTCCAGAGAGGTTGCCTGCTGCTCTTTTTGTTGCGTTTGTGCGGTGAGTTGTTCCAATCGCTCCTGTTCCCGTTCCACCTTGAACTGTGTCACGGTCAAATTCTCCTCGGAACTGCCCCGTTCTCCACGTTCAACATCCGTATATCCGGCATTGCGCATGGCCTGGAAGAAATCATCCTGGAGGACGCTGTAAGACTTCCGCAGCACCGGCTTGCCATTCTTCTGGAGAATAGGTGCTCCCTGCTCGTCCAATGCCGGTTTAGACATCCATTTTTTACTGCTGCTCACCTGCATAATCGTTTCCTTGACAGTTCCCACAAGTGATTTGTCTTTGCACCTCTTGGACCAGAGGATCTGCTTCTCCACAACCGGAACATAGACCACATGGAGATGATAGGATACTGCCAAACAAAAACTTGGGGAGCCATACTATTGCCACTAGTAAGCTATATCCCTCCAATGTAAAGACAGCGTCATATAGCCCACAAACGATAAATATACCTGCCCATGTTACAAGGGTTAGCATAACAATCCAAAGAAGCAGGGTGCAAAATTTTCCAATTAATAGTTTTGTCCTTGAAATGGGTATGGGCAATATGGTTTTGAGGGTGCTTTCTGTGTACTCTCTGCTAAACAAGTAAGCTGCAATTGCCACATATATCATAATGTTTACCAGCAGCATGATATACAGTACACTGTCGCTGTATATGTCAGACAAGGTAAAGATAATCTCCGGCTTATCAAAATGTGTTTGCAAGGCTTCTATTAACATCAAAAGTGGGGTAGATAATACCCCTGCCACACTAATTAGCACCATTTTTGAACGCTTTAGTTTTAATAATTCACAAGAAATAAGATTAAGCAATACCGCCACCTCCAATCAGTTTAGAAAAGTAGTCCTCTAAGTTTTCCTCACTATCATTTATCCTTGTCACGAGCAGTCCATTTCGTGCAAATTCTCGATTGATTTCTCCAACACTTTGGCTAAAGTCATAAATTCTCACCGTACCGTCCTGCACTGTAAAATCCGTCATGTGGTAGTGGTTTTCTAAAATCTTTCCGGCTATCTCACTGTCAGATAAATCAAATTGAATGTATTTTCGATTCCTTTTGTGAAGCTCGGATATATTCACTTCCTCTACTAAATGCCCCTCGTGCATAACGCCGATAATATCTGCTATCTGTTCAATCTCGCTTAAAACATGGCTTGAGATAAAAATGGTAATGCCATGATTGTGACTAAGTTCAGATAAAAATGAGCGTATTTCAACTATTCCAATGGGGTCAAGTCCGTTAATCGGTTCGTCAAGTATTAAAAGCTCCGGCTCGTGCATAATGGCGGCGGCAATACCAAGCCGTTGCTTCATTCCGAGGGAATAATCGGAAAAGACTTTTCTTTTCTCCTTATGCAGCCCCACAACTTCAAGAGCTTTTTCTACTCCACTTTTAGATACTCCCCCTCGCAGTTTAGCGAGAATTTGCAAATTCTCATACCCTGTTAAATTACTGTAAAATCCCGGTGTTTCGATAATAGAGCCTACTTTGCTATAAAGGGTATGGATATTTTCCTTATAGTTTGTGCCAAACAAGCGTACCGTTCCCTCCGTTGGGAAAGCAAGCTGCAACATCATTTTCATTGCTGTGGTTTTGCCTGCTCCGTTTCTGCCGAGCAAACCATAAATTTTGCCCTTTGGCACATGAAGATTTACCTTATCGACAACGGTGGCTGTTCCGTATCGCTTCGTAAGATTTTCTGTTTCAATGATATAATCCATATTTGATTCTCCTTTCCGTGGGTTGCTGTTCTTGTTTTCGCTGACCACAATCTTATTATCCACGAGTATTGCATAGAAGCCAAGAAATCTACCGTCACAATGCCGACACAATAGATGTCAGCACGAAAAAAGCTCCGACACTTATCGTGTCAGAGCCTATTTTAAAGGGTTTATGGCATTTTACTTTGTTTGGGTTTGCTTTATCCAGACAAATATTTTAGCAACAAATAGCAGAAACATAAGGGCGGTTACATAGGGTTGTCTTGCCGCAGCGAAGAAGCAGATAAAAAGCGTACTCAGCACGAGAGAGCATTTTGTGATTATGTTGCTCCATGATTCCTTTTCAAAACAAACACACATCAGTTTCGCTATCCCAAGTGCAATCAAAACAATAAAAACAATCCAATAGATTGCAAGATATATTGGGGTAGTGTCTGTAAATGAAAGTAGATTGACAGAATAAATATATCCGTCAACAAGGTTACCGTTACCATACAACGGCAAAAGTATAAAAGTAACCGCCATCATATCTAATATTCCATAAATGAAACTGTAAATTTTTTTCAAGTTGGAACGATTTTCAGTTTCGGCAAGTGTAATCAGTTCTTCGCCCGATAGCAGTTCATCTATGGTCACAGAAAAGAATTTAGAAATACACTTGAGCGACTCAATGTTAGGGTAACCCTTGCCGGTATCACATACTTAAAGATATTGGTGTCATTCAATCAATTTTGCCGATGAAGCGGTAGAAGATTTCTACCTCCTGTTCCCGGCTTCCGTCCTCGTTCTTGACCGCCTCATGGACAAGGATTTTTTCAATCAGCGTGTTCAAGAGTTCAGCGGTGAGTTCCGTGGGATTGACGCACTCTTTCATCAAGGCAATCCATTTTTCTGCGTCTGCGGCACTCTGGCTTTCAGCGGCAATAGCAGATTGAAGCTGTTCAATCTTTTCTTCCAGTTCCGCCTGTTCGCTTTGGTACTTCCCGGACAGCATATTGAAGTTGTATTCTGTGATACGCCCCGCCGCCCAGTCCTCATACATCCGGGCAAACAGGGTATCGACCTCGGCTTTCCGCTTCTCCGCTTTTTTCAGTTCAGCAGCCTGTTTTTTTCTTGCGGCGGCCTGTCCTTTGTCATTGGCGTTCAGCAGCCGTTTCAAAAGCTGTTCTTCATCGTGCTGTACCAGCGCCGACCAGTATTGCAGACGGGAGAGGACATAGGCGTAAAGCACATCATAGCGGATGTAGTGCATGGAGCATTGGCGTGTGCCTTGCCCGTTCTTGCTACAATGGTAGTAGCCATAGGGCTTGCTGTTCTGTCTGTTCTCCCCGTAGGCCAGCGACCAGCCGCAGTCCGCACACTTTATCAGCCCCGCAAAAATCTGTGTCGTGCCATTCTTGCGCTCCCTCCGGCGGCTTGCGATCTGCTCCTGTACCTGCCGGAAAACCTGTTCGCTGATAATCGGCTCCTGCGTGTTCTCCACCCGCACCCATTCGCTTTGGGGCTTGCGTATCCTCCGCTTGTTCTTAAAGGAAATATTGGTCTCCCGGTAGTGGATGGTATGGCCGATGTAGGTTTCATCTTTCATAATGCTTTTGACCTGCGCTATCGTCCATGCGTAGCCTTTTTCCTCTGGTGCGCCAGCATAGATATTGGCGAAAGTCCCGTCACGCTGGAAGTTGATAAATCCCGGCGTCGGTACTTTTTCCGCAATCAATATCCTTGTAATGCTGGCCGCCCCTTTGCCGTGAATAGCAAGGTCAAAAATCTTCTCCACGATCCAGCGGGTTTCCTCGTCGATTATCAGCTTGTTCTTGATTTCCGGGTGCTTCTTGTACCCGAGGGGAGCATAGGCGCTGATACGCTGTCCGGCGGCAAACTTTGCCTTGAAAGCAGTTTTTACCTTGCGGCTGGTGTCCTTTGCGAACCATTCGTTGAACAGGTTTTTGAATGGCACAAAATCGGACAGTCCCTTTTCTGTGTCCTCATTCTCCGCAACGGCGATGTACCGCACCCGTTTTTCCGGGAACAGAAATTCCAGATAGTAGTCCATCATCACATGCTCCCGCCCGAAACGGGACAGGTCTTTGGTGACAATGCAGTTTACTTTTCCGGCTTCCACATCGTCCATCATGCGCTGGAAACTCGGACGCTCGAAGTTTGTCCCACTCCACCCATCGTCCACATATTCCCCGACCACATGAAGCCCCTGCTCCCTTGCGTACTGTTGCAGGATTGTCCGCTGCGTTTCAATGCTTACGCTGTCACCATAGCTTTCATCGTCACGGCTTAACCGCATATAAAGAGCCGTGTTGTAAATGGTAGTATTGTAAGGTTGTTTCACCGTAAAAATCCTCCTTCTAAAGAAACAACCCACGCTTACAATACTTTTGCTCTATGGCAATTATATCATAAGCGTGGGCGTGTATCAACGATGGGTCACGAAGAAGCTGCCCTTGCCGCCGTGTGCCGGACGACATCCACAATCAGATCGCCAATCGGACGACCGCCAGCGGCAAAATGTTCGGAGATTTTGATACGGTTTTTCCCACATACAAAATACTGTGTGCCGTTCTCGTCAGTAATGACCTGCCCGGTGTGTATTGTATCAATAATGTCGCTTTCGCTTTTTACCATCCAGTGTCCTCCGTATGATTATTTTTCATCATGCAGCTTGAATTTCTGTTCATAGCGTTTACCTCCCTCTTGTTCGCTGCTGCCGTTTCAGCTCCGCCAGCACTTCCGGCGGGATACGGTCAACCAGCCGCTGTAAATTGTCCAGTTCGCTTTTCAGCTTTGCCCGTTCCATCGTATCTTTCATCTTTCCTTTTTCGCTGGCCTTTGCCCTTGCTTCCAACTTCTCATTCTCCGCCAGCAGGTCATTGATTGTGACCTTGTACTTTTTCAACTGCCCGGAGAAATTCTCCATCTGCGGGAACCACTTTTTCAGCATGGAGAGGGCTTCCTCTTTTTTCTTTCCGGCGTTCAGCGGGTTAATGCCGTCCAGTGTGGCTTCAATGGCTCTTGCCTGCCGGGAGAGGGAAACCGCCTGTTTGAAAAGCCGGGTGGGGATATGCTTCCGGCCTGTCCTGCTGGCGCTCTCCCCACGCTCCAAGTCAGGATATTTCTCCACCATATAGGCGTGAAAATCGTCCTGCCACTTCGTCAGGTTTGCCCGGTTGCCGATAATCTCCTTTGCACACAGGCGGTTGTCCTTTGTCAGCGGAACAAAGGTCAAATGCAGGTGGGGCGTTTTCTCGTCCATGTGTACCACCGCCGACACGATATTTTCCCGTCCTACCCGGCCAATGAGGAAGTCCGCCGCCCTCTGGAAAAACGCCTGTATCTCCTTTGGGGATTTCCCCTTGAAAAACTCCGGGCTGGCAGTTACCAGCGTATCGACAAACCGTGTGCTGTCCTTGCGGGTTCGGCACCCGGCCTGCTCAATCCGGCTCTGAATGAAGTGGTAATAGCGTCCCTCCGGCTTGACGATATGGAAGTTGTATTTGCTCCGGCTTGTGTCAATGTCGGGATTGCTGGCATACTGTTCTTTCTGTCTTTCGTGATGGGCTTCCAGCGGCCTTGCCGGGTTGCCCTTGTGCTTCTCAAACCGTAAAATTGCGTGTTGTGCCATTCTGCTCCTTTCCCCATTCCTTTCCTATCCGGGGTTTTCCACAGGGAAAATCCCGCAGAAAATAGCTCGGATAGGATTGGAATGGATAGAATATAAATCAGTCTTTTTATCTTTGTATTTCTATATACCGTCCGGTTTTCGTACGTCTCAGGAGTGATTTCCGTACTTCATGGGTACGGTTTTCAGTCCTCCGGTGTACCAGAACGGGATTTCTTAAAGTCGGTGTTTGGAACCGCTTCATAGGATTTTGGGAAAATGCGGTTGGGTTTTCCACAGCCCTGCTTCTGGATCTCCACCAGTCCGGCGTATTGCAGTTCCCGCAGGGTATTCACCGCTTTCTGCCGCCCACAATGGAGCAGTGTGACCACTTCACAGATAGGGTAATACAGGAAAATCCGTCCGCAGTCATCCGCCCACCCATTCTTGCGGGATAACTCTGTCCGGCGCAGGATAAAGGCGTACAGAACCTTTGCCTCGTTGGACAGGGGCTTGAATGTGGGGGCTTCAAAGAGAAAATTCGGGAGCCGGGTGAAGCTGAACGCCTTTTCCGGCTGGTGGATATAGATGGTATTTGTCATAGTTCGTTTTGTGGACGGTTAGAAGCCCGTTTTCCGGGGCGGGCGATACTTTATACCACCTGCCCCGGTTTGGGGCTTGCAAAGCCTGATAAATCAAGGCTTTTTTCGCTCCTAACTGTCCACAGCAGACCTCCTTTTCCGTTCACTTTCTGTTTTCTGCCGCCTGTGAACTCTGGCGGCACAGCCGGGGCAGTATTTTGCCCGGTTGGATTTGGGGACGAACACACCGCCGCAGACCGCACAGCGTTTCAAGTCCTTATCCCGGAAAATTTCCGCTTCCAGCGTCCCGTCCAGCGGCAAGACCGCCCAGCGGAACCACTTACAGCAGACCGAGAAAGAAATCGTCTGCGGGCAGGTGCAGGTGTCCCCATCGTCAAGGGCAATGCAGTTGCCGTCCTCACAGCAACAGCACTCCCGGCGTATCAGGGCGCTTGCCCGTTTCCGCTGCGCCGGGGTCATGCGGTAAAGGGAACCGTCCGGCCTGCATTCCAGCGGCGGCAAGTCTTTGTAGGGATTATTTTTCATGCGTTCCCTCCGTTTTGCTTTCCGCTGCCGTTCTCCCCGAAAAGGCTTCCTGCCCCATTCCTGCGGCGTGTTCCGGCGTTGGCACGCTCACCATAACTTCGGGACAACTTGTCCCAAAGTGACCTCTGGACAAAGTGTCCAGAAGTCGGCTCCTTGCGGTGCTTCCCCAGCCGGGGGTATTCCTTTTCGGACGGTCATTCGGTTTTCAAGGTGCTGTCCATCGATGAACTAACCTAAGTCTACACCGAAATGACCGCCCGTCCCGTATATCCGAAAGGTGGGAAATCTGCCTGAAAATCCCCCCATTTCCACGCTCTCGGAATTGTGGTAGAATGGAAGAAACTGAACAGTAAATTTGAAGTTGTGGAGGTAACACATAGATGGATCAAGGTAGAATTATTGTAATCACAGGTTCGCCGGGGACGGGGAAAACTACAACGGCATCTACTGTTGCAAAAGAATCGGATTTGGAAAAATCTGTGCATATGCACACAGATGACTTTTATCATTATTTGAGTAAAGGGGCAATACCACCATATTTGCCAGAATCAAATGAGCAAAATTTGATTGTCATTGAAGCATTTTTAGAAGCCGCGAAGCGATATGCTCGTGGTGGATATGATGTAATTGTAGATGGTATTGTAGGACCGTGGTTTTTAGAGCCGTGGCTCAACATTGTTCAAGAGCATTATGAAGTACACTATATCGTTTTAAGAGCAAGTAAAGAAGAAACTATGAAGAGAGCTATCAAACGCTCAAAGTTAGACAGAGAAACAAATATTGAATTAGTTGAAACGATGTGGGAACAATTTTCCAATTTAGGAATCTATGAATCAAATGTTATTGATACAACTACGCACTCAGTCAAAGATACTGTATCAGCAGTAAAAGAAAAAATTGTAAGGGGTACTGCTTTACTGCTTTAGGCAATTCCAGTTTGTCGAGCAGACAAGGAGGGAGAACATGGAACTATCCATACAAGAACGCCTGAAAGACCTGCGTGTGGAGCGTGGCCTGACGCTGGAGCAGCTTGCGGAAGAAACCCATCTCTCCAAGTCTGCGTTAGGCAGCTATGAGGGGGACAAGTTCAAGGACATCAGCCACTATGCCCTTATCCAGCTGGCAAAGTTTTACGAAGTGTCCGTTGATTATCTGCTGTGCCGTTCTGAAACAAAAAATCACCCAAACGCCGATCTTGCAGACCTGCGTTTGAGTGATGATATGATTGAATTTTTGAAAAGCAGGCTGGTGGATAATGCCCTCCTGTGTGAACTGGCGACGCACCCGGATTTTCCCCGGCTCATGGCTGACCTTGAAATCTATGTAAACGGCATAGCGGCAAAGCAGGTACAGGGGGCAAACGCCATTGTGGACGCTGTGAGCGCAACTATTATGAAGCAGCACAATCCCGGTCTGACCGACCCGCAGTTAAGGCAGCTGATCGCCGCCCACATTGACGATGACAGCTTTTGCCGCCATGTGATACAGCAGGATATAAACAAGATAGCCCTTGACCTGCGGAAAGCCCACAAGGACGATTTTTTCAGTGTCCCGGAGGACAATCCTCTGGAAGATTTCTTGCAGACCGCCGAAGAAGCCGCCAGCCCAAACAGCGACCCGGAACAGGCTGCGATGGCCTTTATCTGCAAGCGGCTCAAACTGAACTATGGGAAGCTGTCGGAGGAGGAAAAGAAATGGCTGAAAAGGATTGCACAGAAGTCGGACTTGCTGAAAAATCCAAACCCGCAGCGGGGAAGAAAATGAGAAATTAGATATGCAAAAAGGAAAAATGAGATTCATTGAAGTAGAAACCAAAAACAGGACGGCGGATTTCATAAATCGGCTGCTGACGGTATGGGAAAGTTCTGTAAGAGCAACACACCTGTTTCTGTCGGACAGTGAAATCAAAAAGATAAAAGAATATGTACCGCAGGCGCTCGCTGGAATTGCGCATTTGATGATCGCAGAAGATGATAGGGGCTGCCCCGGGGCTTTTATGGGGATCAAGGACGGCACCTTGGAAATGCTGTTCATTTCCCCGGAAGAAAGAGGAAAGGGGCTCGGAAAGCGCCTGCTCCAATATGGGATTAAAACCTATGCCGTAGAGCGGGTGGCTGTGAATGAGCAAAACCCACAGGCCAAGGGCTTTTATGAACACATGGGCTTTCAGGTTTATAAAAGGACAGACCTTGACGAACAGGGCAATCCTTATCCGCTTTTATACATGAGCCTTAACATCTAAATCGGATTTTACGAAATCTCATATCCCGCAGAGAAGCAAAAACAGAAAGTACCCTGCCTTATACTCATTATCATCATTGCCCTTTTCCTTGACTTGCTTGTGTCTTTGTGATACACTAACATACATAAATCATTGCCGATTTTTCCTGATCGATACGATTTTGAAGTGGCAACAGATAAAAAAAAGCAGTTTAAAATTGTTGCTGAACTTTTAAAACAAGCAAATACAATCATTGTCGCAACAGATAGCGACAGAGAAGGCGAAAACATTGCCTGGTCGATCATTCATAAAGCAAATGCCTTTTCTAAAGATAAAACGTATAAAAGACTATGGATCAATAGTTTAGAAAAAGATGTGATCCGTAGCGGTTTTCAAAATTTGCAACCAGGAATGAATTACTATCCCTTTTATCAAGAAGCGCAAACACGCCAAATTGCCGATTGGTTGATCGGCATGAATGCAAGCCCTTTGTATACGTTAAATTTACAGCAGAAGGGCGTACAAGGTACATTTTCACTAGGACGTGTTCAAACGCCCACCTTATATCTTATTTTTCAGCGCCAGGAAGCCATAGAAAACTTTAGAAAAGAACCTTTTTTCGAGGTGGAAGCTAGTATAAAAGTAAACCAAGGGTCATTTAAGGGCGTTATAAGCCCCACACAGCGCTTTAAAACCCAAGAGGAGCTTTTAGCTTTTGTTTCTTCTGAACAAGCTAAAATAGGCAATCAAGAGGGGATAATTGCTGATGTTCAAACCAAAGAGAAGAAAACGAATAGTCCGAGTTTGTTTTCTTTAAGTAGTTTGCAATCAAAAGTTAATCAGCTTTATAAAGCGACAGCGAGCCAAACTTTAAAAGCTATGCAAGGACTGTATGAAGCAAAATTATTGAGTTATCCAAGAACAGATACACCATTTATTACAGAGAACGAATTTGCTTATTTAAAAGCGAATTTTGGCAAATATAGCGGTTTTTTAGGACTTGATCTTGAAATGGTTCAAACAGAGCCTAGAAAGCGTTATGTGGACGGTAGTAAGGTACAGGAACACCACGCCATTATCCCAACAAAACAAGTACCTACCGAATCTGCATTAGCGAAAATGGACGATTTACAACGAAAAATATATGCTTTAGTCGTTAAAACGACCGTTGCCATGTTTCTACCTGATTATTTGTATGAAGAAACTAAGATACAAACCAAAGTAGCCGACTTACTTTTTCAATCAATAGGCAAGACACCAAAGCAAGAAGGTTGGAAAATTCTTTTCAAACAACAAACCAAAGAAGAAGAAGAGGACGTTCAAACGTTACCCTTGGTTATCATTGGAGAACATGCCGAGGTTGACGTTAAGAGTGCCGAAAAAGAAACACAACCACCGAAAGCTTTTACAGAGGGTACATTATTAACTGCTATGAAAACGGCGAATAAAACGGTTGATGATGAAGAAGCAATCAAGATTTTACAAGAAGTTGAGGGGATTGGAACAGAAGCGACAAGAGCAAGCATTATTGAAGCCTTGAAACAAAAAGAATATATCCAAGTGATTAAGAATAAGCTTGTTGTAACTGAAAAAGGAAAATTATTGTGCCAGGCAGTTGAAAGTCAGCACCTTTTAACGAGTGCTGAAATGACGGCTAAATGGGAAACGTATTTAAAAAAAATCGGTAAAAGAGAAGGCAATCAAGAGAACTTTATTACGAATATCAAAAAATTCATTGTTCATTTACTGGAAGCTGTACCTAACGATATAGAAAAACTAAATTTTTCTGATTACCAGGAACAGAAAGAAAAAGAAGCAGAAAAAAGTATTGTAGGAAAATGTCCTAAGTGTGGCAACAATATTGTATTAAAAAAATCGTTTTATGGTTGTTCAAATTATCCTGAATGTAAGTTTACTTTAGCTGAACATTTTAGAAAGAAAAAACTCACCAAAACAAATGTAAAAGAATTACTAGAGGGAAAAGAAACCCTGGTAAAAGGAATCAAAACGAAAGATAGAAAGTCCTACAATGCCGTTGTAAAAATCGGAGAAAAGGGATATATTGATTTTATATCTTTCTCAAAATAAACATAAAAGCCCTTTAAAGAGGGCTTTTATATATTAATCACAAATCACTTATCACAAATCACAAGTGATTTGTGATTGTTGATGATAAAATAAGAATAAGAAGAAATAGAAAGAAGTGAGTGATTGTGGGAAATTTAGGCGCACAAAAAGAAAAACGAAATGATACACCAATCAGTGCAAAAAAAGATATAATGGGAGATAAGACGGTTCGTGTTCGTGCTGACTTGCACCATATCATAAAAATCGAAACAGCAAAGAATGGCGGAAACGTAAAAGAAGTTATGGAAATAAGACTTAGAAGCAAACTTAAGAGTGTGTTGATAGTGCAGTATCTTAAAATTTTGTATAATAGGAATTGAAGTTAAATTAGATGCTAAAAATTTGTAATTAAGAAGGAGTGATTACATGAACAAAAATATAAAATATTCTCAAAACTTTTTAACGAGTGAAAAAGTACTCAACCAAATAATAAAACAATTGAATTTAAAAGAAACCGATACCGTTTACGAAATTGGAACAGGTAAAGGGCATTTAACGACGAAACTGGCTAAAATAAGTAAACAGGTAACGTCTATTGAATTAGACAGTCATCTATTCAACTTATCGTCAGAAAAATTAAAACTGAATACTCGTGTCACTTTAATTCACCAAGATATTCTACAGTTTCAATTCCCTAACAAACAGAGGTATAAAATTGTTGGGAGTATTCCTTACCATTTAAGCACACAAATTATTAAAAAAGTGGTTTTTGAAAGCCATGCGTCTGACATCTATCTGATTGTTGAAGAAGGATTCTACAAGCGTACCTTGGATATTCACCGAACACTAGGGTTGCTCTTGCACACTCAAGTCTCGATTCAGCAATTGCTTAAGCTGCCAGCGGAATGCTTTCATCCTAAACCAAAAGTAAACAGTGTCTTAATAAAACTTACCCGCCATACCACAGATGTTCCAGATAAATATTGGAAGCTATATACGTACTTTGTTTCAAAATGGGTCAATCGAGAATATCGTCAACTGTTTACTAAAAATCAGTTTCATCAAGCAATGAAACACGCCAAAGTAAACAATTTAAGTACCGTTACTTATGAGCAAGTATTGTCTATTTTTAATAGTTATCTATTATTTAACGGGAGGAAATAATTCTATGAGTCGCTTTTGTAAATTTGGAAAGTTACACGTTACTAAAGGGAATGTAGATAAATTATTAGGTATACTACTGACAGCTTCCAAGGAGCTAAAGAGGTCCCTAGCGCCTACGGGGAATTTGTATCGATAAGGGGTACAAATTCCCACTAAGCGCTCGGGACCCCTTGTAGGAAAATGTCCTAAGTGTGGCAACAATATTGTATTAAAAAAATCGTTTTATGGTTGTTCAAATTATCCTGAATGTACCTTCACTTTAGCTGAACATTTTAGAAAGAAAAAACTCACCAAAACAAATGTAAAAGAATTACTAGAGGGAAAAGAAACCCTGGTAAAAGGAATCAAAACGAAAGATAGAAAGTCCTACAATGCCGTTGTAAAAATCGGAGAAAAGGGATATATTGATTTTATCTCTTTTTCAAAATAAGCATAAAAGCCCTTTAAAGAGGGCTTTTATATATTAATCACAAATCACTTATCACAAATCACAAGTGATTAATCACAAATCACTTGTGATTTGTGATTCCTAATGATACAATATTACTATACAAAAAAAGAATGGGGCGTAGTTATGGAGAAGGAAGAACTCAAAATACTTGAAGAATTAAGACGTATTTTAAACAGTAAAAATGAAGCGATTGTTATCTTAAACAATTATTTTAAAGGTGGTGTTGGAAAGTCAAAATTATCGACTATGTTTGCTTACTTGACAGACAAATTTAATTTAAAAGTTTTAATGATCGATAAGGACTTACAAGCAACATTGACAAAAGACTTAGCAAAAACATTTAAGGTAGAATTGCCACGTGTTAATTTTTATGAAGGACTGAAAAATGGAAACTTGGCTTCTTCTATTGTTCATTTGACTGATAATTTAGACTTGATCCCTGGCACGTTTGATTTGATGTTACTGCCAAAATTAACTCGCTCATGGACTTTTGAAAATGAAAGTAGATTGCTTGCTACTCTTTTAGCACCTTTAAAAAGTGACTATGATCTCATTATTATTGATACTGTACCAACGCCAAGCGTTTATACAAATAATGCAATCGTGGCAAGTGATTACGTCATGATCCCTTTACAAGCAGAAGAAGAAAGTACAAACAACATTCAAAACTATATTTCCTATTTGATTGATTTACAAGAACAGTTTAACCCTGGACTAGATATGATCGGTTTTGTTCCTTATTTAGTTGATACGGACAGCACAACGATAAAATCAAACCTGGAAGAACTGTACAAGCAACATAAAGAAGATAACTTGGTTTTCCAAAATATTATCAAGCGAAGTAATAAAGTAAGTACCTGGTCTAAAAACGGCATTACAGAACACAAAGGCTATGACAAAAAAGTTTTATCTATGTATGAGAACGTATTTTTTGAAATGCTTGAGCGAATCATTCAATTAGAAAACGAAAAAGAATAGAATCACAAATCACAAGTGATTAATCACAAATCACTTGTGATTTGTGATTGTTGATGATAAAATAAGAGTAAGAAGAAATAGAAAGAAGTGAGTGGTTGTGGGAAATTTAGGCGCACAAAAAGCAAAACGAAATGATACACCAATCAGTGCAAAAAAAGATATTATGGGGGATAAGACGGTTCGTGTTCGTGCTGACTTGCACCATATTATAAAAATCGAAACAGCAAAGAATGGCGGAAACGTAAAAGAAGTTATGGATAAAGCCTTAGAAGAATATATTCGGAAATATTTACCTGACAAACTTTAAAAGGAGTGAAAATGAAATGGCAGTTACTTATGAAAAAACATTTGAAATAGAGATCATTAACGAATTATCGGCAAGCGTTTATAATCGAGTATTAAACTATGTTTTGAATCATGAATTAAATAAAAATGACTCTCAATTATTGGAAGTCAATTTATTAAACCAATTAAAGCTTGCAAAACGTGTAAATCTTTTTGATTATTCTTTAGAAGAATTACAAGCCGTTCATGAGTATTGGCGGTCAATGAATCGCTATTCAAAACAAGTTTTGAATAAAGAGAAAGTGGCTTAATATGGCAAATATAGTCAATTTTACTGACAAACAATTTGAAAATCGCTTAAATGATAATTTAGAAGAATTGGTTCAAGGAAAAAAAGCGGTTGAATCGCCAACCGCTTTTTTACTTGGTGGGCAACCAGGGTCAGGGAAAACGAGTTTGCGAAGAAGATGATTGAGCAGGCAGGAACAAAGTGATAAATTCAAATTGTGAGGGAAAATATAGATGAATCAAGGAAGAATTATTGTGATTACAGGCTCACCGGGGACAGGAAAAACAACAACTGCGTCAATTGTCGCAAAGGAATCAGATATGGATAAATCAGTGCATATGCACACCGATGACTTTTTTCATTACTTAAGCAAAGGCGCAATACCACCACATTTGCCAGAATCCAACAAGCAAAATCTGGTTGTCATTGAAGCCTTTTTAGAGGCTGCAAAGCGATATGCTCGTGGCGGATATGATGTAATTGTAGATGGGATTGTCGGGCCATGGTTTTTGGAGCCATGGAAAGCTCTTGCCCAAGAAGATTACGAGGTACACTATATTGTATTAAGAGCGAGTAAAAAAGAAACTATGAAGCGAGCTGTGGAACGCTCAAAATTAGATAGAAAAACAAATATTGAATTAGTGGAAACAATGTGGGAGCAATTTTCCGGTTTGGGAGTATATGAATCAAATGTCATAGACACAACTACATTCACAATTAAAGATACGGTTTCCGCAATAAAAGAAAGAGTTGCATGTGGGACGTCTTTACTATCTTAGACATTCCCATTTGTCAGGAAGATAGCAAAGCCAGCCGAGCCAGTCAACGGTCAAGATGAACGGCGCATTGAAGTGCTCCCCAAAAGTTGGACAAAAGTTATGCGGCAAAGCCATTTTGAATTCTGTATTGGACAGGACTTAACCCATTCAATTTTTCTTTGATTCGGTTATGGTTATAGTATTCAAGATAAGCGATCAGTTCCTGGCAGAACTCGTCTAATGATTGGAACGTCCGCAGGTATAGCAGTTCCGATTTTAACAGTCCGAAGAAGTTTTCCATAACCGCATTGTCCAGACAGTTTCCCTTTCTGGACATACTTTGCCGAATGCCTTTTTCTAACAGTCTTTTTTGATACCTGACGTTCTGATATTGCCAGCCCTGATCCGAATGAAGGATCAGCCCGCTGCTGTCCGGGAGCCGGGAGAATGCTTTATCCAGCATCTCATCCACCTGGCGGTAATTAGCCCGTTCACTGATGGCATAGCTGATGATCTCACCATTATACAGGTCAAGCACAGGAGAAAGATAAAGTTTGTTTCCAAACAGGGAAAACTCAGTCACATCAGTTACCCATTTCTGATTCGGCCTTTCCGCATGGAAATCTCTAGCCAGTAGATTTGGTGCAATCTTGCCGACTTCTCCACGGTAAGAACGATACTTTTTCATTCGTACCATACATTTTAGGCCTGACTCCTTCATCAGCTTTTGTACCGTCTTGTGGTTCAGACAAAAGCCTCTGTTGCGTAATTCCATACCAATCCGCCGATACCCGTACCGGCCTTGATTCTCCTGATAAATTGCTATGATTTCCGCCCTTTCTTTTGCGTATTTATCCACAGCATTGGCTTTCCGGGAATGATAGTAGTATGTACTTCGGGGAATGCCGGCCAGTTTAAGTAATGCTGCCAGAGGATAATCACGCCTTAATTCTGTAACAGCAGCCACAACATCGCTTATTCGGGTTCTTCCCGCTTCTGAATTAAGGCGTTTAATTTTTTTAGGTAATCATTCTCCATTCTCAACCGGTAATTTTCTTCTGACAGCCGCTTGTTTTCCTGTTGCAGCTCCGACTGTTCCTGCTTCTTTTGTCGTTTTTCGCTACCTTTTGTCGCCTGCTTTTTCATAAGTCCCCGTGCACCTTCCTTTTGGAATTTCTTCTCCCACCGGCACACTGTTACAACATCAAGGCAAAAGTGCATAGCTGTCTGTGTACAGGATAAGTGATGTTCCTGCTTGTATTGTAACACTTTTAGGCGAAACTCGCCATCAAAGCCTTTTTGTCGGCCAACCAGATTTCTGCTTAGAAGTCCTTTTGCACCATGCAGCTTATACAAGTTTACCCATTTTTCAATCGGCGTACAGGATACGCAAAATTTCTCGGATGCCTCTTTGCGTGTATGCCCTTCCAGTACATACTGAACAACTGCTAATTTTAATTCCTCACTGAACAATTCTTTTCCCATAGATTTCTGCACCCCTTTCGTTGACTTTCTTGTCCAACTTTTGGGGTGCAGTTCACATTTCATGCGCCGCCGTTGACAGTCACGCCCGTCTTTGCTAAAAAGTAATCAAGGCGGGAAAGCCCTAAAATGGCTTCCCGCCCATTTCAATTTTTAGAAAAGAAACGCTCCAAAATCAGAAAGAGAGCGGCCAAGCACTTTGAGGGATTGGCCGCCTTGTCCACCCATTCAGCGGGACAGCGGGCGGAGGTCAAGGCCGGGTGTAAACCCGTTCATTTCAGCCTTGACGGTTGCCCGCTGTCCTGCTACTTTTCCGGGAGTGTGGCCACAACTTCGGGACACTTTGTCCACAAGTCGGAGCGTAGGACGAGGGACGGGGGCTTTCATATACCTGCCGCCGTTCTCTGAAAACAGCCCGATTTTTCGCTCATTCCCATTCGCAAAAATTCAGCCTGTTTTCCTGCCGGAGCAAACAGGGCGCATGAAGCACCGCACCCCGTTTTCCACGCCAGCCACGCCAGCAGGTATAACACACTACACTTTGCTTCGCAAAGTCGTGTGCCAAATGGGGGCTTTGCCCCCTTTGGAAACCCCCACAAGAAAAGGCGGTACGCTACCCCTCCACGGGGCGCATACCGCCTTTTCTTGTTATCCAGCCCTCCGGCTGTATCGGTTGAGCAAAAGTCAGCATGGGATTGGTGTGGTATCTTTAATTATGTGAAACTCCGCTTTCCCATTTTGAAATGGCTGTTCTTGATACATATAATTGCTCCGCAAGTTGTTCCTGCGTTAAGTTCTTTCCAGTCCTAAGCTGTTGTAGCTTTTCATTAAATTCCATGATTCTCCTCCTGTTTGTTCCTTGTTTTCATACGTCCATCAACGGGTTTTTCTGCATCTTTTGGTATCATCCATGCACGACCAAATTTTTCAGTTCCGTCAATGCGATTTTCCTCACATAATTTTTGTATCCGTCTTTCCGATATGCCCCATTTTTCAGAAGCGGCTTTCACAGAAATGTAATTCATAATATCAACTTCCTTTCGCAAAGAGTATATAATTATTATATACGGAATGACGAATAATAGCAAGTTTCTCTCCACTAATACGAAATTATACACTACTAAACATAAAATCATACTTCGTTCAAATATCATCACCCGAAATGTACAATGATATAGGATGATATTAAAATGTACCAAGATGAAAGAAAACTTGATTTTAAGCCGTTAGGTATAGCGATAAAAAAAGCTCGGGAAGCAAAAGGGTGGACACAGGAATATCTTGCCCAACTGGTAGACCTTACGCCACGCTCTATTATGTATATAGAGAACAGGGGGCAGCACCCAAGGCTTAACAAATTTTATCTCATTACTACCTTGCTTGACATCTCTGTAGACCAGTTCTTTTTTCCATGCAATGAAGATGGCGACAACAATCGCCGCAAACAAGTTGATGTACTGTTGAATGATATGGAAGAAAAGGAGCTTATCGTGATGGAAGCTACGGCTCAAGGCTTGAAAAAGGCAAGAGAAACTGCGGAATAATTAACGCTGTTTTCGTAAGCCAAGCCAACTGAAAAAAGTGCGACACCTACACAGGCTATCGCACTTTTTAGGTTATTTTTTTATTCTCCACACAAATCATAAAGCTGTTCACATCGGTTTTGAATATCTAAGATTTCTGTTTCGGTTAAACTCCTGCGGTTATGAGTAAGTTGTTGCTCTAAAAAATCACGATAGCCATCAAGTAAGGCATCCCGTAAAAGCTCGGGGGCTTTGCAATGTTCCACACCAAACCATTGCTCATCTTTTTCATCCCAAATCATAACGGTGTATCCTCGCTTAGTGTTCACCACCTCCAAAACACTATCTTTATTTAGGTAATCGTTGAATACTTCTAAAACCTTTTCAAAGGTCATCATTTTATCAGCCCTTTCATATTTTAGGTGCTTATATGTAAGTAGTTTATATACTTATTACGACTATGATAATAAAAGTAAATCATCGTGTAAAGGATACGGATATTGTTTGCGAACAAAAGTGGCAAGCAATGCCGGTGTTAATACACTCGGCCCACAGAGGGAAAAATCCTGACGTGATTTCCCCCTCTGCTTTGCTTGTTGAGGGCAGCGCCCCCAAGCCCCTTTGAACGCAGAATTTCATTCTGCGGCTACGCGTCCGATGGACGCTTATGACCATGACCGGCTTACCGCTGGCCGTGGTCTTTTTCTTGTTCTTTTTTCTGTTCCTCATCCATTTTCAGCAGCCGATCCACATTGGCCTTTGCCGTCAAAAGTTCCCGCATTTCCTCACGGGAACGCCGGTACTCGGCGTAGGTTTTCTTCTTTTCCTCCAGCAGTTTGGCATACTCAGATTGCAGGTCTTTGACCTTGGGCAGCTTCTTCACTCCCATCTCATCAAAGGCATTTTTTGCCGCCTGATGGAGCAGAATTTCTTGCTCATGTTCCTCCCGAAATTTTCGGGAATAACCGGCCTTGCGATAGGCAACATAGGTCTCGCGGGTCTTGGCATAATTAACGATATGGGTACGCAGGACGGCGATCTCTGCCATGCGTTTCTCCGTCGCCTTAATCTGCGCTGACAGCTCATTGTGATGGGCGGTAGCCGCCACCGCTTTTTCTTCCAGCTCTGTATAGTCCAGTAGGTGATGTTCGGTAAGAAAATTCACGGTCTGCGCCATCTGTTTTAAGTTAAAAACCTTGGCCCAGCGTGCATATCCAGCACCTTTCCCGGCCTGCAATTTTGCCTGAATATCCACCAGCAAATTGACCTTGGGTGGCTCCGGCTGCACGGTGGATTTCTTGCGGGGCGTGTGCTGCTTTTCTCCAGCCAGCACCGCACGGATTTCTGTTTCGCTGTACCCGGCTCCCAGCTTGTCATCCATACGGGCTACATTCTTCCAGCCGGGAGCTTTAAGGCGGATTGCTTTCCCGCGCCGAGATACCTCGCAGCCCATCTCGGAAAGCAGTTGCAGAAGTGTGTCAAAGTCTGCTGGCTTTTGCTCCAGCGCCCGGTCAATCATCACCCGTAGCTGTTCCCGATGGGAGGGCTTGGCTTGTTCGCCCAGCCACTTGTTGTAGCTTTTTCCGTGGGGCTTGGGGTTCTCCACAATGGATAGTCCGTTCTCGATACAAATGGTGTCACTTAAACGTCGAACAGCTCTGGTGCTTCCCCAAAAGTTACGGAACTTCCGGTCACAATCCATATTGACCGCCGACCAGATGATGTGATTATGAATATGCGATTTGTCGATGTGGGTGCAGACCACAAAGGAATGATTGCCTTTGGTGAACCGCCTGGCAAATTCTATGCCCAGCCGGTTGGCTTCCTCCGGTGTGATCTCTCCGGGCCTGAACGACTGGCGCACATGGTAGGCGATCACATCATCTGTACCGCGCACTCGTCCGGTGGCGGCAATATACTGCCGCTTTGCCAACAGAAACTCTGCATCAGCAGTGCGGCTGTCACATCCATAGCTGGTAATCAATTTTCCGTTGTCGGTCTTTTGGGGATTTGCCACATAGTCAATAATATCGCTGATGGCACGGCTCTCAGTCCGACCCTTGCCGATATGCAGCGGCATGATGCGTGTGGTTGCCATAAGGGAGACCTCCTTTCCAAAAAAGAAACGGCCTGCATGGTGCAGACCGCTTTTGTTATTCTATTAAATCGTCCTCATCGAGAAAATCAAAATTGTCCTCGATGTCCTCTAACCGCTTCGGAGGAAACCTCATCTCGTATTGTTCTTTTGCCAGCGCACGAACTTCCCGGCGCTTATCTTTCATTCGGTTCTTCAGCCAGGAAATCTGCTCCTTTGATAATCTCCATGGGAGATTCAGCAAGCGGTTTATTGTCATTTGCTCCGCTTGCTTCTCCGGCGGCAAAGAAGCACAGGATTTACAGACGTGCGCCGCATGACCTTTGCCGGAAAATTTTTCATTAGCCTTATATTCTCCGCAGACTTTACAATAATGGCCGTGCTTCTTCATAGGCTCGATTCCTTTTCACTGAGAGCGTATAAACTGCGCACCGCCCCCATGATGATGTTCCACTCCAGATCTGCCGCATAGGAAAATTTTTTGCGGTACGATTCCCAAAGTTTCTGCATAACCGAGCTGTTCTCCACTTCCTCAAAAACTTCGGCAGCTTCTGCAAGATGTCGTTCTGTCCCGCGTTTGTGAGCAGTGGCCCGCAGCGCATCATGGAGAATCTGAGGGTCCAATGTATTCCCATGCAGCTGTTCCAGAATATAAATGTCATAGAAATCTCTCATGCGGGTGTTGGTGGTAGTTCTGGTAATGATCGTTTCCAGCTTTTCGGCCAGAACCGTTTCCAGATTGTACGCCCAAATATCAATGGAGCGATCTTCCAGCATCAGCTTGAAAGAGTAGCGGATCTCCCTGGGGGTAATGGCATCCCCTGTGGAAATGTCAATCTTCAAAGGCGTCACCACACCGTCAAAGGTTGTAGTCATATTTACGCGAATCCCCGGATATTCCGCCTCATCCATAATCTCCGAAATACTTTTCAGCTGGAATTTGACGCCATCATCAAGCGGGACACTCACAATAGCGGAAATCAAATTCTCTATGTCCTCCACATTGACATTGGCTCCTTTTACAGTAGCGTCCAAATCCATCGTGGAACGGGCATCCAGACCAACCATAGCCGCTACCAGCATACCGCCTTTCAGAATAAATTTGTCACGATATTCAGAAAGGGAGATACGCTCCAGAAAACGCTCCATCATGTAGTTCCGCATCAAGAGCTGGGCGTCCGCAGATTTTTTTCTGGAAAGATTGCGGATCAGATCCTTCAACTGCCTTGCTGTTTTTATCATAAAAGCACCTCCAAATACTGCCGCAGAATTTTTTCTACCCGGAACATACCGGCATACCGCATCAATGTCCGCAGGTCTTTGTCTTTTCTTCTGGCATACATCTTTAATGCCCCTTGAAAAGTCTGCATCTCCATGTTGTTCCTGCTGCGGAGCAGGTCGCAGATGGTGCGCTCCAGGTCATAGACAGGAACTGTATGCCCAAATGGTGTCTGAGCCGTTGTCAGGCCCACCCCATGCAGTTCCGCCTTAATGGTGAATACCTGTACGCCCTCTGCTTTCAGCTTGGAGGGATTATATCCGGTCTTGACTGTGACCGTATATTCCAGCGGCTCGCGGTCTGTCAGATCGTGAAAAAATAAAGCTGTCTCATGGGAAAACACTGCCTGTTCGACCCGCAGATGAAGTAAGTACATGGCATCGACCCAGGCATCCTTGGAAAGATAAATTCCATGCGCGACCCGCTCCAATTCCCGTGAGTGCACATAATCATAAAAAACAGGCTTAGAAATACCAGCAGATACTACTTGAGCTGTTCGCAGCATCCCATCCTGTGTTTCCAGCAGCTGATCCAGCTGTTCAAATTGTCCCACCGTACCACTTCCTTTCACACTAATATTATAAGCAATATTAGTTCAAAAGTAAAGTGATGAAAATTCGGCATAATTTTACCGACAGCTTAACGTTCAACAGTTTTGGAAATATGAAGTGGCAGCAAAATAGACAACCTCAGCTGCCCATTTCATCACGATATGAAATAATCTGCTTCTTTTTCTGTTTGGCACACCGTAACGTTGTGGCTGCTCCGCCCCAATCATGGAGAACATAGGCCACCACTACATCGGCGGACTCTACCATCCAGCGATTTCTATGAGAAATCGAAAAACGGCGCGGTACGTTTTCCAGCGGTGGATACACGGTACTGTCATAGCCAGAAACATCCCGGCCAGTGTTCAAATATGCCAATACAAGAACCAGCTCGATTTGCGGATACTTTTTCTTTTGTTCCCGTAAAATAGACGCTGCTAAACTGTCGAACTCTCCATATCCTCCAAGATAAAAAGTTGTTGCTCCTTGCTCAATTAGGTCTTGTGTTACATTGCGAAGCCAATTCGCAATATTGTCTGCCTTTGTGATTTGCGAATGGCCACAAAAAGTTACGTTCATACGATGGCACCCCTATTACCATCATACTGCAAATAGCTCTATTAGTACAGGTACAGGGACCAATTTTAGCAAAACTGCCCATATACTAAATATAGTACAGTCACAGGGGCGGTGTATAGAATGAAGCTAAACGAGGCGGTAAGCAAACGTCTGTTAGAATTACTAGATGAAAGAAAAATGACACAATATCAACTGTATATGAAAAGCGGTGTTCCCAAGTCTACGATTGGAAATGTCATCAACTGCTCGTATGATTCGGTTAAGCTACGGATCATTCATGAGATGTGCCAAGGAATGGGGATTGGGATAGATACCTTTTTTGCATCGCCGCTTTTTCAAGAAGATAACCTAGAACCATAAAACCTCCGACGAAATTCGTCGGAGGTTTTCATATTATCCATAAACCAAATCTTGAATGATAAACTTCAAGTCCTGTACCTTGCCCAGTAGCCAGATTGCAGCCATTGGCAAACCATAGGGACTAATGAGAAATGCTATCACCAGCAGGATAATGCCGTTTTGCAAGGAGTAAGTAATCAGAACTGCCACACCCAGCAGGGCAACCACCATGCTGATAAGCCCCAGCACCAAACCGGAGACATAGACAATCCCCACACAAATCCAGACGAACAGGGTCAGCGACAGAATCACCGGAGCCATTAAAATCTTCAACGGCAGTTTCAGAATGAACCAGATCGCCCTCATTTTTCTTCCTCCTTCCATCGTTCCCGAAAGCTCTGACAGAGAATTTCTGCCTGTCTTTCATCTTCTTCCGTCACTTCTCGGCATCCTTTGGTTAGCCGCAGTTCCTCATAGCTGCGATAATCAGATAACAGCACCTCGAATAGTTCGTCCGGTGTCCGGCTGAGAAGTCCATCCACACAGTAGCGGGAATCTCCATTCCATGTGACGCGGAGATAACCTTCTCGACAAGGGAGGACTTCTTCCTCTAGATCACAGTCCAAATACTCACGAAAAATCTCCAACACCTTCTCAAAGGTTTTCATCTATTCTCAACTCCTTTGCGGCAATCTGTTTTCTACCCATATTATCCTTCCAACATTTCAAAAAGACAAGGATATGGGCAAAAGAAAAAACGGAGGAAGGCGCGGCGAAAAGAACGCCGTTCCTCCCTCCGCAGTTGGGGCATATATCCCTGTTACGAAAGCCTGGAAAGCTGGGTTAGGATTTCTTTCACGCCCTCCCATAACTGCTCCTGCCGTTGGGCTATATCCTCCAGGTCAGCATCATAAATCCGCCCCGTTTCATGTACCCGTCGGGTGAGCTGGTTCAGGTTATTGCTGCTTCGGCGCAACAGGGATACCAGTTCCTTCAGCTCCGGCAAGTCCAGCTGTACCACATAGCCGTCCACAGCCATCTTCCGCAGATAGGCGCTCAGGTTTTTTGTTCCGAACTGTGCCATTTTCTGCTGGATCGCTTCCATCTCCGCATCGGAAACCCAAAACAGGACCGGCACATCCCGTTTACGCTTTTTGGCGCTCATCGTTCCGGCTCCTGTTTCTTCGATAAAGCAGGCTTGTGGGTGGTAGGCTCCTGTTTGAGCTTTTGCAAGACAGAGCCTTTCTCCGGTTCCTGAAGCGTTTTTCGTGCCTGCCGTGTAAACAGATCGGTCAGACCAAGATTGACCTCATCCACAACCAGATAAGCACAGTGGCGCGAAGTGCCGCTGTCCTCCGGCATGGGAATGGTCTTTGCCCAGGCTTTGTTGTCACGGGAAACGCGACCGTCGCTGTCCTTATGCTGGATGGTGTTGGCAAGGATGAACTGTACTCGTTCCGACCCGAACTTTTCCAGCACCGCCTTAACCGCAGACTCCGTATCCAGTCGGTTATCCGCATAGTGGGCGCTGATGGCGTGTTCAATGGCCTCTTTACAGTCAAAGTTTGCCTGATAAGAGCGGTTATATTGTGCCATCTCCCCATGCTGGGACGCATAGGCGGCAGAATGGAGATAGAGAGGGATGGACCGCTGTTCTTCCAAAACCTTACACACATCATCCGCTCGGTTTTCAATGCTGTCCCGGATCACATCCATGTAGCCGGTCTCCAGCTTCTCAAAGTGACGGTACACATCGGCCAGCGGTGTAGGCGAATCCAAAAGCGCCTGGGCCTGGGCATCGGTCAGCTCCAAGTCCTCCATCGCCATCACAATGTCCTCCCGGACGGTGTACTCATAGGTATGGTGCAGGATTTCCTCCGGGGGCTGGCTTTTCAGCCAGTCCCGGTATTTGTCCTGTTCAGCGGCCATCTTCTCATAAAGGGCCGTATTCAGATCGTTGGTATTCATGTTATCGCACCTCCTCATGTTGTTTCGGTTTCTTTTCAGGGCTACGGGGTGGCACCGGGCGCTTCAAGCTGTCCAGCACCGAAGGCCGTGCGCTCTTGGCAACCACAGTTTCCGGCTGGGCATGGCCCTTGCCGTCAATGTTCAGCAGCGTGTCCAGTTCCACCAGACGGGCGGACTTGACTCGCAGATCATCCTCAAAGGGAAACGGCTTTCCGATTTCCTCTTTGGCTGCGGCCTGCTGTTGGTAAAGGTTGTCCAGCTGGTTTTTCACGGCTTCCAAACGCTGAGGCATTTGAGCCAGTGCATTGTCGATACGGGTGAGGTTTCCGCGCGGGTCTGTGCCGAGGCTTGCCCGGTGGGTCATCTGGCCTTTCAACAGGAGCGTATATTCCTGTTTCCAAGCGGAAAACTCCACGGACATAGTAAAGCCCCGATAGCTGCCGATCTGCACCGGTTCGGAGCCTTTGACCTCCTTACAGGCGTCTAGCAAGGCTGCACCGGCGTTTTCTTTGTCAGTCAGCACATCGCCCCGGATCTCCATTCCAGCAAAGCCATCCTCCGGGTGAGGATGGGCGGCCAGGGTCTCCAGATCCGCTTCAAAGCCTTTAATAAACCCCTTGTTAGTTTCGATTTCCTGGGGGAAGTATTTGAGCAACTGATCCTCCAGGCGGTACTGCTTGCTCTGATGGTCAGCTTTCATCAGCTTCAGACGCGCAACCTCCACATCCAAATCCATGCGCTCCTTGATACGGGGGTCTCCGGCGCACAGGGCCTTGATCTCGGCAAAGGACAGCGCCGTTTCGTCCACATCATCGCAGGAGCGGACCGGGCTTTTGCTGGTCATGATTTGCGAAATGAATTTCTGTTTGTTCTCCACCGTCTGCCACAGGTAGGCATCGAAAGTTCCCTCGGTAACATAGCGGTACACATGGACCAGCGGATTCTGGTTGCCCTGGCGCTCGATACGGCCCTTGCGCTGGGCAAGGTCTCCCGGACGCCACGGACAATCCAGGTCATGGAGCGCCACAAGCCGGTCCTGCACATTGGTGCCAGCGCCCATTTTGGAGGTGCTGCCCAGCAGGACGCGCACCTGCCCAGTGCGAACCTTGGAAAACAGTTCTTTCTTCTGCACCTCGGTCTTGGCTTCGTGGATAAAAGCAATCTGCTCGGCGGGCATTCCCTGGGCGATGAGCTTCTGGCGGATGTCCTCATAGATGGTAAAGGCAGGCTCAGGCTCATCCAACGGCACAGCCTGTTCCAGCGCATGAAGTGTGGGATTATCCAGCTGTTTGGCTGCCTTTTTGGAGGGGGCTGCCTGGGGCGTGGAAATGTCGCAGAATACCAGCTGGGTCAGCTTGTCAGCCTCGCCGTCCCGCCAGATCTGCATGATATTACCCACACACTGATTGACCTTGGTGCCGGGTTCATCCGGCAGCAGCTGGTTGATGATACGCTGGTCCAGACCCAGCTTGCGGCCATCGCCGGTAATCTTGAGCATATTGTCCTCTGAGGGGTCAACGCTGCCGCTGTGTACCCTGGAGGCGCGCTCGGAGAGAACCTGCACCATCTCTTTTTGGTGTTCAGTAGGCTGGGCCACGATGTTGTGGTATTCCACCTCCGGGGTGGGCAAGTTCAGCTGATCGGCGGTTTTGATGTCGGCAACTTCACGGAACAAGTTCATCAGCTCCGGGAGGTTGAAAAACTTGCTGAATCTCGTTCTTGCCCGGTAGCCGGTGCCTTCCGGTGCCAGCTCCAGCGCCGTGACGGTTTCTCCGAAGCGGCTGGCCCAGCAGTCGAAGTGGGTCATGTTCAGCTCTTGCAGGCGGTCATACTGGAGATACCGCTGCATGGTGTAAAGTTCGGTCATGCTGTTCGATACGGGGGTGCCAGTGGCGAAAATCACACCACGGTTTCCGGTCAGTTCATCCATATAGCGACACTTTGCAAACATATCGCTGGACTTTTGGGCATCGCTTGTGGAGAGACCTGCCACATTCCGCATCTTGGTGTATAAAAACAGGTTTTTATAGTTATGCGCCTCATCGACGAACAGGCGGTCCACACCCAACTGCTCGAATGTTACCACATCGTCCTTGCGGCTCTCGGCCTGCAATTTCTCCAGCCGGGCTTCCAGGGACTTCTTGGTGCGTTCCAACTGCTTGACCGTGAAACGCTCACCGCCGCTGTACTTCACCTCGGCAATGCCCTCGGTGATCTCGTCGATCTGCTCCTGAAGGAGCCGTTCCTGACGCTCTCGGCTGATGGGGATTTTCTCAAACTGGCTGTGTCCCATGATGATGGCGTCATAATCGCCGGTGGCAATGCGGGCGCAGAACTTCTTGCGGTTGTGGGTCTCAAAGTCCTTTTTGGTGGTGACAAGAATGTTGGCGGAAGGATAGAGCCGCAGAAACTCCGACGCCCATTGTTCGGTCAGATGGTTCGGCACCACAAAGAGGGATTTCTGACACAAGCCCAGGCGCTTACTCTCCATGGCGGCAGCCACCATTTCAAAGGTTTTGCCAGCGCCTACCTCGTGTGCCAGCAGCGTATTGCCGCCGTACAGCACATGAGCGATAGCGTTTTTCTGGTGTTCCCGCAAGGTGATGGCCGGGTTCATACCACCGAAAGTAATGTGTCCGCCGTCGTATTCACGGGGACGGGTGGAGTTCATTTCCTCATTGTACTGGCGGACCAGAGCTTGGCGGCGGTCCGGGTCTTTCCAAATCCAGTCTTTGAAAGCGTCCCGGATCGCTTGCTGCTTTTGGGCGGCCAGGGTGGTCTCTTTGGCATTCAACACCCGGCGCTCTTTGCCGTCTGCATCCTCTATGGTGTCGTAGATACGGACATCCCGCAGGTTCAGGCTGTCCTCCAGAATCTTGTAGGCATTGGCACGGCTGGTTCCGTAGGTGGTATAGGCTGCCACATTGTTCTGGCTTACAGAGCTTTTGCCGGTGATCTGCCACTCAGCGGTGAAAGAAGAATAGTTGACCTCGATATTGCGCTGGAGATAAAACGGCGTGTCGAAGGTCTCATACATAAACTGCTGGATGTACTCTTTGTCGATCCAGGTAGCGCCCAGGCGCACCTCAATCTCCGACGCATCCAGGTCTTTGGGCTGGGCAGCGGTAAGGGCCTCCACATTGACTGCAAAGGAAGGGTCCTGCTGTGCGGCCCGCTGTGCCTGACGCAGCTTGCGCCGCACATTGCCGGACAGGTATTCGTCGGCTGTTACATAATGGGGAGTGCCGTCTTTCTCCAACTGCCCAGGTACACGGAAGATCACGCCTTTTAGCTCGGCGGCCAGTTCGTCGCCGGTCTTGCCGGTCAACTCCGCCATATACGCCATATCGACAAAGGCTTTTTCGGAAATTGATACGGCCAGAGCTTCACTTGCGGTATCCACAGTGTCCACCGCCTTGTGGGGCTTGATGGTGCGCTTGGTGAACATATCCGCCTTGCGCTCCAGCTTGCCGTCCTCGTCAATGACTTCCAGCGCGCAGAGCAGATAGTAGCTGGAATCATCAGCAAAGGCCAGCCGGTTCGCCCGGTCATTGATAAGACCATATTTTGCAGAGAAGCTGTCATAGAGCCGGTTCAGTTCGGCCTGTTTGTCCTGGATGGCGCTGTCCGGTGTGGCGGCGTCCATTTGCAGATCAATGAGCTGCTGGACACATTCTCGCAGACCCACCAGTCCTTTCACACGGGCTTCGGCGGTGGCATTCAGGTCAGGCCGTACCATACAGCTGTTTTCACGGTAATACACATCGCCGTCCACAACGGTGTAGGAGTAATTTTTCACATTGGGGTCAGCAGGGATAGAAGTGTCGATGGCTTCGCCCTCGCCCAGCTCCGGCAGCTCGGCCTCCTGGTAGGTGCCGCGAATGTACTTCACGGCATCATGCAGCTGATCGGCAAGCTCCAGCCCCTCGATGGGGTTCACGGTGTAGTCCATGCCGTGGGCGGTGCTTTCCGGTTCCTGTCGGCCCAGCACCATTTCCGGGTGGTCCAGGAAATAGCGGTTGATGGCAAAGCCGTCCTCGGTCTGCCCGGTCTGCGTCCACTCCGGCACGATGTCCAACGGACGGTCACGCTTTTGCAGGAAGATGATGTCCGAAACGACCTCGGCACCTGCGTTCTTTTTGAAAGCGTCATTGGGCAGACGGATGGCCCCCAGCAGTTCGGCGCGCTGAGCAAGATACCGGCGCACGGTGGAATCCTTGGCGTCCATCGTGTAGCGGCTGGTGACAAAGGCCACCACGCCACCGGGACGAACCTGATCCAGAGCCTTGGCGAAAAAGTAGTTGTGAATGCTGAAATTCAGCTTGTCATAGGCTTTATCCCGAACCTGATACTGGCCAAACGGTACATTACCCACCGCCAGATCGTAGAAATCCCGCCTGTCGGTGGTCTCAAACCCTGCCACGGTGATGTCGGCCTTGGGGTAGAGCTGCTGGGCAATACGCCCGCTGATGGAATCCAGCTCCACGCCGTAAAGACGGCTGTTTCGCATTTCCTCCGGCAGCATACCGAAGAAATTGCCTACACCACAGGACGGCTCCAGGATGTTGCCGGTCTCAAATCCCATGCGGCCCACAGCCTCGTAAATCGCTTTGATGACCGTAGGGCTGGTGTAGTGCGCGTTGAGGGTGGAACCTCTGGCAGCAGCGTATTCCTCCGGGGTCAGCAGTTCCTTCAGCTGGGCATATTCCTTGCTCCAGCTTTCCTTGTCGGGGTCAAAGGCATCGGCAAGGCCGCCCCAGCCCACATACCGAGAAAGGATTTTCTGCTGTTCCGGCGTTGCCTGCTCGGTGGTTTCCTCCAGGTATTTCAGCAGCTTGATTGCCTCGACATTGGCCTGGAACTTAGCCTTGGGGCCGCCTTCGCCCAGGTGATCGTCAGTGATACGGAAATTCTCGGCGGTGCGACGCAGATTGGCCTTGTATTCCTCATAAGAGGCTTCCTCGGCAGCTTTGACATTGGGGAAGGTCTGCCACTCGCCGTTTACCTGAATGGAAACGGGGTGTTCGTCCAGTACCTCATCCAGAGTCTTTTCCGGCTCGACAGCAGGCGTGGGCGGCTCCGGCTCATTGGTTCGCAGGGTCTGAACAACCACATCATAGGGCAGATTGTTCTTATCGCCCGGATAGACAGCCACAGTCTCGGCTTGGAAGGCCGGGGTTTCGGCAGCCGGTTCGGGGCGTTCCTGCTCAAAACCGTCCAACTGACGGGCATACATCCCGCGCAGCAAAGGCGCAACCTCGCTCCACTGGAAGAACAGCATGGCCAGACGCTTTTCATCTGCATCCAGCACTTCCAGCTCGATACCTTCCGGCATCGTGCGGTAATCGGCGGTCTCGCCGGTCTCCAGCTCCATCGTTTCCACGATGTTGGGATAGGCCCGGCTCAGCCACAAGGCTACCTCCTGGTTACTCTTGCCGTTGCGAAGAAGCTCGGAAAGCTCCGCCTTGTCCGCCTCACCAATCAGGCCATGGGCCAGCACATCCCGAAGGTCCTGGTCCACCGTATCCAGATTTGCAGGCAGGAATTCGGTATAGAAGTCGTTGCGGTTATCCTCCCGCAAAAGCTGCTCAAACCGTTCCCGGCTCTCAGCCCGGTAGATGGGATAGCTCATGCCGGTGGGCAGCAGCTGCACCGTGTCATCCCGCAGCTCTGTGATCTGATGGGGCCGGTCATCCAGATAGACAATATCACCCACATTGTAAGGAGGAACCGCTGGATCGTAGGAGGTTCGCTCCCGGAGTGTGCCACGAGCCGCAGCGTATTCCTCATCTGAAACCAGAACACGCAAATTATGGGGAGAAGGCTGTTCCGGCTCATCTGCCGGGACGCTCTCTCTGGATATGGCCTCCACATCCGCCATAACACGCTGGATGAATGGGTCATTATCCAGTTTTTCCTCATCCACCAGTTCACCATTCACAATGCCGCGCTCGGCCAAAGCCTCCCGAATGGCGATGGGGTCGATGTTGTCGAACCGGTCCTGTTCCGCTTCGGTGTAGAACCGGTCCTCCTTGATAAGCTGAGCGATCCGGCGCTGTACCTTGGGCCAGGGCAGCACCGTTCCTTCGGGGCTTTCCGGGCGAACCGAAAACGGGGTTTTGCCATCGCCGCCGTCAAACTCATGGGCCAGCCATGCAGCGGTATCTTTTTCCCGCCCATGTTTCTCCATGTAACGGACAACGGCGTGTTTACTTTCGATTTTGCCGTTCCAGTCCTGGATAGCCTTGTCGATGTCATTGTCCGTGAGAGGGTGCAGCAGCTCATGGAGCTTGGGATAGGTCTCGTCGATGATTTCTCGATGAAGGCGCTGGCGGAACTCCGGTGTGTCGGAATAGAGGCGGAGCAGCTCCATGTTGCCAGATCCCAGGACAGCACGGCGAATAGCGGCATTGCCCTCGATCACGGCGTTCTCATGGTCACTGTGACCGCAGGCATTGCGATATGGCACATCTTCCATAACAGCGGCAAGTACAATGGGCTTGTATTGCTCATGCAGTTCTCGAATCGTAGGGGCTGCGGCTGCTTCGGTCTCCTGAAATACTCTGGTCCCGTCTGCGCCAAACTCCGCTTCCTGGGCATTGATGTGCTGTTCCGCCTCATGGTCGATAGAGGGCATGGAATACTCCTGCCGCTCCCTGCCGCCCTTCGGGACAGCGGAAATGGTCACATCATGCTTATCCCGCAGCTGTTCCACAACCTGCTCCAGCCGGTTTGCCGGAAAGCCGCACATTTCCACACGGCCACCGCCGGGGATAGCGCGGGTCGTGAGATTGAGGTCCAGTTCCGCAGCAGCAGTTTTGGCGTCCTCACCGTACAGCTCAAAAAAATCCCCCATTTGGTAGAGGATTATATCATCCGGGTGGCGCTCCTTGACGCCGTTGTATTCCCACACAGCCGGGTCCGGCTGCTGGGCTTGCAGGGCATCTTCTTCCGCCAGGGCCTTTTCTGCCTGGATTTTGTCATACTCCGCCTGTTCCTGTTCTGTGAGATAGCGTCCCTTCTGGATCAGGTCGGTAATCCGTTTGGCGACTTTCTCCCAGGTGAAATGCACATCCGGGCAGCCGTCTTTTTTGTAGTGCAGACCTTTTCCGTCGTGGCTTTCATCGCTTTTCATTGCACCGGACAGGGCATGGGAGTGACCGCCAATACCATACTTATGTTTGAGAAAATCCACCTTTTCCTTATCCGTATGGGGTTCCTGGAAAAAGGTGAAAACTCGGCCCTTACCGCCCTCAAATCCGCTGCCTCTGGTCATGGCGGCGTCGATCTCGTCCTCAGAGATAAACTGCTTGACCGAAGGTACTTCCGTCAACTGAGAGGTAAAGGTGGTGCGAGGCAAGGACAGATCTTGCAGGTTCTCCCAAATTTCTTTGGGTTTATGGTAGTGGAAGCGCAGCAAATCCCGATCCTGCTGGTAGGCCGTCCAGAAGGCAGCATATTCTTCCGCAAGGTTCTGGCGAAACTCCGGGCTTTTCAGCTGTTCGGTGAGCCATGCAGATTCCTCCGGGAAACCGCGCCCCGGATTGTTGGAAAGGATGGGCAGATACCCAGCTTCTCTGGCTTCCTCGCTGAAATCGTGGTACAGATTCCAGAACTTTTCCGCGAGGAGGGAGCGTTCATAGCCCGCAGCCTCAGCCAGCTCCACATTGGTGGCAAACTGGCCGTCCTGCAAAAGCTGGCCGATACGCTCAGCGGCACTCTCCCAGGAAATGACCTGGGCGGACTTATCGTAACGGGCAGTTTTGCCGTGGGAAAGATGGATTCCATCCTCGGCATACCATGCAGTGATGCTGCCAATCCCGTTGCCGCCATGGTACAGGGTTTTCAGGGTGTCTGCGATCTCGGTGGTGGACTTCTGCTCCTCAAAGGCCGCGACAATGCGCTCTCTCTGGCGATAGGTGTTGCCGCCCAGCCGCAGCACATGGTCGATGTCAGCCTGGGCAAAAGAAAAAGCAGAGGATGTTTTCACATTCTCTGCTTCATCTATGATTCTGATTTGTTCTGCTTCGGAGAGGAAGAAACTCAGCTGTGAATAAGCTCCGCCATCAGAATCTCCTCGGCCTGTGCTTTGCAGGTGTTCATCAGGCCCACCCAGCGCATCGGGTCGCTGGCTTTCAGCTGCTCCGTCGCGCCCGCGTCTTTCGCCAGCTGGGGCATCATCTGCTCCAGACGGCTCTGCGCTGTCTCGTCGATCTCGATGAGGTGCGGGTACAGCTTCTCGGTCAGCAGCAGCTGATTGTAAATCAGGGGCCGGTGTTCCTTCAGGTACGCTTTCCGCATCCTGCCGTACTTGCCCAGGGGCTTCTCCGGCTGTTCGGTCAGCTTCAGGTCGGGAATCTGATAATCTCCGTTCATCGTGTAAGTCAGGCTGTTCTCCATGTGTAACGCTCCTTTCCGCGAGTTGCTCGCGCTCATAGATCTGGATGGTGACGCCGATCTGCCGCAAAACCTGCTGGTTAATCTGGCTGACCGCCGCGCCCAACGCCCCAACCGTGGCCGGGGTATTGAAATCGAAAATCGGCATGAAGTCCTCATGCTGGAAATATTGTTCCGTATCCAGCCCACAGCGAGACATCAGGGCATAGGCGATACTGACGGTGGCGGCGGACTTAAATTGGACTTCGATGTTGTAATCATCGTACTCCGCCAGGAACGAACCGTCAACGATATAGCGGAAATCTCTCTGATGATCGTCCCAATACTCACTCGCCAGCTTTCCGGCTACATCCGTGAGCTGCTGGGCGAGATTGTCACCGGCAACGCCGTAGTTTTGCTCCAGCATGGCCGACACAGGCCCAATGTGCTGTTCTTCCAGCTGCCACAACCAGGGTGTACGGGAATGTTCACGGGTGCCGGTATCGGAAATATCGAACACATAGCGCAGGCGAAGCTTGTCGCCGGAATCGTCCACCAGGGCAATACCCTTGGAGCCACGGCGCACATACCGTCCCATTTTTTCATTCCACAGGTCATACTCGGCGCAGGCGGTGGCATCCGGGCGCTGGGCGTAAATCATCATTTGCTCGTGGAATGGGTATTTATAAAGGCGGGCGGCGGTGGTGAGAAAAGCCGTCCACTCCTTCCAGCTGCCTACAAGCTGGGTCGATACCTGTTCGGCCATCTGCCGGTAAAATTCAGCTTTGGATGGCATGGTTTTCTGTCCTCCCTTCATGTTGAATAGAAATGGGACGGCATATCAGGCCGTCCCATCAGGTCTTTATGTGTGTTTTTTACTCGTCGAAATCTGGGTACAGCTCCAGTTCGGCAAACTCGGTGTCGTTCATAGCTTGGAGTTTACCCAGGGCGCTGTCCGTCAGTTCCCGCAGCTCGGCTTCCTCCGGCGAAAGCTCACCGCGCATCTCCGTCAGAGCGTCGATCAGCCCGGTGCGGCTGCCGGTGTTGTAGATGCAAAGAAGGTTCGTTTCCTCAAAGGTGAAGTTGTTCATATCAGAGCTCCCTTTCCGCGCTCTTTTTTTGCGCTGTCTTTTTGTGTTCCGTCTTGGGCTGGCTTTTCAGCTGCTCCATTACGGACTTTTTCTTTTCCCGTTCCTCTCGATGGACGGCTGCTGCCAAGTCCATAAGAGAAATGGGCTGACCACTGCGGGCCTGTTGTTCCAGCTGGGCCACTGTCGGCTCCTTTGGGCCGTTATTGATGATAGGCAAGGACGTTTTCCCCACGATGGCGCACACCCTGTGCCACAAGCTCCAGGTCCAGTCTGGAGAGCGCCCGTTTCCGTTCCTTTTTATCAGGGAACAGGTGCAGATACGCTGTGCGAATGGCATCACAGATTTCTTTTTCTCTGAACATCTCATTTCCTCCGCTTTTTCTTTACATACAGGACGTGGCCCTCAATCACATGGGCGCACTTTTTGATTTTGATTGCCCGGCGCTGCTGGCTGAGCAAGGCGGCCTGATAGCCGTCCTCGGTGAGAAACAGCCGCATTTCATCGCCGGGGCTGCCGTAGGTGCAGGGGCGCAGGACGGAAAACTCGATCATCCAGCGGGTATTGTCCCGAAAACGCTCCACAGCCAAAATGTTATGTCCTTTCAGCTCTCTGGCTGAAATATCCCTCATAGGCTCTCCTTTCTCAGCGTTCATGCTGTTGCTGGCGCTTGCGCTGCCACTGTTCCAGCAGCTTGATGATGGTCTCCTGCATCCGCTGGGGCGTATAGCTCCGGGGGAAATATTTGCGCAGGGTGTCGCTGGTAAAGGTGATCTTGTCCAAGTCGCTTTTCTTTTCCTCTCCCATGATGACCCGCATCATGTCGAGGGTCAGGTGGCCCTCCTGGCTGTACTTTTTTAGCCGTTGAGCCTGGGAGAGCGATGGCGTGGCCTGTTCGCTGTCCATCGCGTCCAACAAATCCACCTGTTCCTCTTTTTTGAGGAAGGACAGCTCATAGGCCGGGTTGAAGGCGATTTTCTTCTCATCCACCATGTCCAGCAGTTCGGGAATTAACTCGGTAAGGCGGATGTAGCGCATAACCTGTATGCCGCTGCGCTCACCTGCATCTTTCGCCACGCGGTCACGGGCGCTTAACTTCTGTTCAACTTGAACAGAAGTCAGGTCTGTTCTGGCCCCCTGATGCTTGATGGCCTCCAGCTTCATCTTATAAGCAAAAGCCCGCTCGCTGGGGAGCAGGCTTTCTCGCTGCAAGTTGCTGTCAACCATGATGATGGTGGCCTGATCGTCGTCCAGGTCACGGACAATGACCGGCATGGTATCCTTGCCAGCCAGTTCGCTGGCCCGATGACGCCGGTGCCCGGCGACCAGCTCATAGCCGCCGTTGGGGTCCGGGCGGGCGATGGCCGGAACCAGCACGCCATATTGCCGGATGCTGTCGGCGGTCTCCATCATGGCCTCATCGTCCTTGACCTTAAAGGGGTGGTCCTTGAACGGATGCAGCTCCGACAGGGGAATTTCCAGAACCTTTTCCCGCTGGGCGTCGGCCCGGCTTTCCTCGGTGGAAAACAGATCATCGACCGAGGCCAGCTCTACTTTTTTCGCGCTGCTTTTCAAGTTTCAACACCTCCTTTGTCAGATTGCGGTAGCCCTCGGCCACCTTGCCGCCGGGGTCGTGGGCGAAGATGCTCTTGCCCTCGGCGCTGATCTCCTTGGCCCGGACCGAATGGGGAATCTCGGTGCCGAATACCTTGATTTTGCTGCCGTAGGTCTCCCGCAGCAGGGCGGCGATCTCTTTCGCAAAATTGGTTCGGCTGTCCACCATCGTCAGCAGGATGCCGTCGATCTGGAGCTTGGGGTTCAGCTGCCGCTTGACCTTGCTGATGGTGGACAGCAGTTGTTCCAGGCCCTTGGCAGGCAGATACTCCGCCTGGACGGGGACTATGATCCTGTTGGCTGCCGCCAGTGCATTGACCGTGAGCATCCCCAAAGACGGCTGGCAGTCGATCAAGATATGGGAATACTGTCCCTTCACGGTGTCCAGATACTGCCGCAGGACGGTCTCGCGGCTCATGGCGTTCACCAGCGATACCTCCATGCCGGAGAGCTGGATGTCAGCGGGCATGAGGTCCACGCCCTCCGGGTGGTGCAGGATGCCCTCGCCGGGTTTGATAGGCTCGTCCATCAGGATGCGGCCCATCGCGTCCGAGAGGGTAAAGGGCAGCTTGTCCGGCTGGGGGTTGCCCAGGCTGATGGTGAGGCTGGCCTGGGGGTCAGCATCCACCAGCAGCACCTTCTTTCCGGCCTGCGCCAGCCCTATCCCCAAGTTGGCGCAGGTGGTCGTTTTGCCGACGCCGCCTTTCTGGTTGGCGACGGCGATGATTTGTGGGTTCATCGTATTTCACCTCGTTTCTGTTTGTCGTGTTTGGTTCTGGAAATAGAAAAAGCCGCCACTACTTTCTTGAAAAAAGAGTGACGGCTTTTTCTGATCCCGGAACATTAGTCCCCGGAAATGCAAAAAGCGCCCAGCAGGAACACTGAGCGCTTTCGCAATAAAATCATATTCATTTGTTCAGATTTGGTCAAACTCTGCCAAACCGATTTTGCATAAAAATTCGGAGGGGCAAAAATGCAAAAATGACCTCATGGGAGGGTGCAGGGGCAAAAAAGTTGTCCTATAATTTAACCCATTGGCCCTCATTTTAGGGGTGGTTGTCCTTTATTTAACCCATAAAAATCGGTTCAAAACAGGTCAGACCATGCCAAAACAGGCCAAACAATCTGAAAAGGAAAAACCCCGAAAACCGCATGGTTTCGGGGTTTTTGAGCTGTTTTGAACTGAAATCAGCGCTTGCTGAACTGCGGAGCGCGACGGGCAGCCTTGAGGCCGTACTTCTTACGTTCCTTCATGCGCGGGTCACGGGTCAGGAAGCCAGCAGCCTTCAGGGTCGGACGGTAAGCATCCGAATCCGCCTGCAGCAGAGCACGGGAAATACCGTGACGGATTGCACCAGCCTGGCCGGTGAAGCCGCCGCCGGTTACGGTGCATTCGATGTCGAACTTGCCGATGGTGTTGGTTGCTTCCAGCGGCTGACGAACGATCAGCTTCAGGGTTTCCAGACCAAAGTAGTTGTCAATGGTACGGTTGTTGATCTTGATCTCGCCGGTACCGCCCGGGAAAAGACGTACTCTTGCAACAGAGGACTTTCTTCTGCCGGTACCGTAGAAATATGCTTTCTTAGGCGTATACATGGATTATTTCCTCCTTACAAGAATTACTTGTCCCAAACTTCGGGCTTCTGCGCTGCATGGTTGTGCTCAGCGCCCTTGAAGATCTTCAGACGGGTAGCCGACTGACGGCCGATGCTGTTCTTCGGGAGCATACCCTTAACAGCCAGCTGCATTGCCAGCTCGGGCTTTTCTGCCATCAGAGTGCGGTACTGCACTTCCTTCAGGCCGCCAACCCAGCCGGTGTGATGACGGTAATACTTCTGCTCCAGCTTCTTGCCGGTCAGAACCGCCTTCTCTGCGTTGATGATGATGACGAAATCGCCGCCGTCCACGTGCGGGGTGAAATCGGTCTTATGCTTGCCGCGCAGGAGCATCGCAGCGGTCGCAGCGGTGCGGCCGAGCGGCTTGCCAGCAGCGTCGAGTACATACCACTTGCGCTCGGTGGTTCCTGCCTTTGCCATAAAAGTAGACATAGTGCTTTTCCTCCATTGTATTTTAAATCTAATCGATTCCAAACTGAAAACGGCTCAAATCGAGCCTTCCTTATTAAACCACACCGAATTTCGAATGTCAACCGCTTTTTCGAACATTTCCTTTCATCTTTGTGTGTTCTCGCTTATACTCTCTTATTCTCTTGTATACTCTCGTTTTCTCGCTTTCGATTTTAAAATTTTTATTTGCGGTTTGCCGCGTTTTCTGCTATATCTATATAGAAATGATATTCCTGGAGGATTCTTATGCAGAAAATGCTCTCCTATGTCCGCCGCGCGGTGGACCATTACCATATGATCGAAGAAAATGACCGCATTGCGGTCGGGGTCTCGGGCGGCAAAGATTCGCTCACGCTGCTGGTCGCTCTGGCCGAATTGCGGCGGTTTTACCCCAAGAAATTCGAAGTCGTTGCCATCACCCTTGAAATGGGGTATGAAGAAATGGACTTTTCGGCGGTGGCTACGCTGTGTGAAACGCTGGGCGTGGAATACATCCGTATCCCGACCCAGATCAAGCAGATCGTGTTCGACATCCGCAAGGAGGAAAACCCCTGCTCGCTGTGCGCCAAGCTGCGCCGCGGCGCGCTGCACGAAGCCGCTTTGGCGGCAGGATGCAAAAAGGTGGCCCTTGGCCACCATTTTGACGATGTGGTCGAAACCTATATGCTGTCCCTGTTTTATGAGGGACGCATCTCCTGTTTCAAACCCGTAACTTTTCTGGACCGCAAGGGCGTGACCCTCATCCGGCCGCTGCTCTATGTGCCGGAGTATTATGTCAAGTCGTTTGCCCGGCGGCATGAACTTCCCATTGTGCACAATCCCTGTCCGGCGGACGGCAGCACCAAGCGGGAAGAAGTCAAGGTCCTGCTCAAGGATTTGGAAAAGCAGTTCCCCGGCCTGCGCGACCGGGTGTTTGGCGCCATCCAGCGCTATCCGCTCGACGGCTGGGCGCCCGACCGCACGCGGTATAAATAACGTGCGGTGCGGACGCTGTTTCGACTATTTTACACGCGGCTCCACTGGGTGCCCTGACGGGTATCCTTGATGGTGACGCCCATGTCGGCCAGCACGCCGCGGATGCGGTCGGCCTCGGCGAAGTTCTTCTCCTTCTTGGCCTCTGCGCGCTGGGCGATCAGTTCCTCGATCTTGTCGGCATCCGGATCCTTGGCATCGTCGCGCTTCTGGACAATGTTCAGCACACCGGTCAGTTCCATGAACAAATCGTGCGCTGCGGTCAGGAATGCCTTGGTGGCATCATCATGCGCCGACATGTAGCCGTTGATCTCGCGCACCAGCTCAAAGATGGCAGACAGTGCGTCGGCGGTGTTCATGTCGTCGTCCATGGCGTCGATGAACTTCTGCTTATACGCCATGAGCGCTTCCATCTTGGCCGCTTCGTCTGCGGTCATGGTGTCGCCCGATGCCTTTTCGATGCGGAATTCCATGTTGTTGCGGCTCTCGTACAGACGCGCAAGGGAGGCCTTGTTCATCTCGAGCGACTCGGCCGAGTAGTTCAGCGGCGAACGGTAGTGCGCCGACAGCATGAACATACGGATGGTCTCATAGCCGAATTCCTTGGCCGCGTCACGCACCATGAAGAAATTGCCCTTGGATTTGGACATCTTCTCGTTGTCGATGGTCAGGAAGCCGTTGTGTACCCAGTAATGGGCAAATTCGCAGCCGTTGGCGCACTCGGACTGGGCGATCTCGTTCTCGTGATGGGGGAAGATCAGGTCCAGGCCGCCGGAATGGATGTCAATGGTCTCGCCCAGGTACTTGCAGGCCATGGCCGAGCACTCGATGTGCCAGCCCGGACGGCCCTTGGAGCCCCACGGCGTATCCCAGGCCGGTTCGCCTGGCTTGGCAGCCTTCCAGACGGCAAAGTCCATCGGGTCTTCCTTCATCTCGCCCACGCCAATGCGCGCGCCGGCTTGCAGCTCCTCCATGGGCTGGTGGCACAGCTTGCCGTACTCGGGGTCGGACTTGGTGCGGAAATACACGTCGCCGTTCTCGGCCAGATAGGCGTGGCCGTTGTCGAGCAGCTTCTGCACGATGCCGATGATGGCGTCCATGGTTTCGGTGGCACGTGGATGGAAGGTGGCTGCCTTGACGCCCAGGCCTTCGGCGTCGACGTAGTATTCCTTGATGTAGCGCTCGGCGATGGTGTTGAAGTCCACGCCTTCCTCGTTGGCCTTGTTGATAACCTTGTCATCGATGTCGGTGAAGTTCTGGACAAAAGTGACCTTGTAGCCGCGGTACTCGAAATAGCGGCGCAGCAGGTCGAACATGATGAACGGGCGAGCGTTGCCGATGTGGAAATAGTTGTACACGGTCGGGCCGCACGAGTACATCTTCACCTCGCCGGGCGTGATGGGGACAAATTCATCCTTCTTACGGGTCAGGGTGTTAAAAAGCTTCATATGCATTCTCCTTTTGTAAAATCAAAAAACCGCCCCTTTGGTCTGTCCAAAGAGGCGGCCAATCTGGTCGCGGTTCCACTCTTGTTTGTCGCTTACAGGCCGCTGTAACGGGCGAATCCCGCGGGGCGTTGCCCCCGATGCTCCCGGGCGCACGTTCGCCGCCGCGCCGCGCAGGACCCTTTCAGCCGGTGAAGTCCCTCTCTTTTGCGCGCACTGTGCGGGTACTCTTCCCGTTCGTCGCATGAAAACCTTATTTGGCATCATGGTATCACAAACCAGACGGGAAGTCAAGGCCAGCAAGGCGCTGATAGGTCTCCGGTGTGTCAATATCGGCAAATTCGGCTTTGTTCGGGGCGTCCCAAAAGCGGACTTCAGCCGCATGGCGCTTCCACACCGCCCGACCGCCGGTCTCACCCGCAAGGGCGGCCAGTTCCCCAAAGAACCGGTGCGGGAACACGCAGGGCGCGCACGGTTTCCCGTCCACACGCGGGACGGCGATGCAGTGGCTCTCCTGCGCCAGGCGCACGAGCTGCCGCACGGTTTCGGGCCGCAGAAAGGGCTGGTCGGCGCCAAGGAACAGGGCGTAATCGGCACGCGCATCCAGCGCCGCGGCCCCGGCCGCGACCGAGTATCCCATGCCCTCGGCAGCGCGGGGGCTGAGCACGACCCGAAAGCCCATCCCTTCCCCTTCGGCGGTGATAGTCGGGTCGTTGGTCACGACAAAGCAGGTGTCACCCACCGCTGCCGCGAGCGCCAGCGCATGGCGGTACATCGGCACGCCGCCGACCGGCAGCCACAGCTTGTCGGTCTCCCCCATGCGGCGGCTGAGCCCGGCCGCGAGCACGATGGCCGCGGTCACGTGACCACCTCAAACAGTACGTCCACCGACCCGCCGCAGATGAGTCCATCCTTCCCAGCTTCGCCGTTGGCCATGTCGATGTGCGTGAGCATGGGCCGGGGCGCAGCCAACAGGCCGCGCATGGTTTCGAGCGCCTGGTATTCGGCCAGTCCGCCGCCGATGGTGCCCAGCGCTTCGCCCGAGGGCAGTAGCAAAAGGCGTGCACCCGGCCCGCGCGGCGCCGAGCCGCGCTTGCGCACTACGGTCGCCATGATACCGCCCGCGCTGCCCTCGTCCAGCAGGGCGTCCAGCATGGCTTCGGAGAACACAGCCTGTCCCTTGCCCTGCCGGGTCTGCACCAACTCGGCGGCGATTGATACCGCAATTTCCTCGGGCGTCTGCCCGCCGATGGGCAGGCCGATGGGCGCATGGACAGCGGCCAGCTGCGCGTCGGTCACGCCCTCACGCCGCAGCACATCAAACACGGCGGCGTTTTTCTTGTGGCTGCCGATCATGCCGATGTAGGGCAGGTCCCGGCCCACAACCTGCCGCAGGCAGGCGATGTCGGCCGCGTGGCCGCGCGTGACGATGACGACCGAGGTATCCGGATACGCGTCCCAGTCGTACCGGCGCAACAGGTCGGTAAAATCGGCGCAGGCGGTTTCGTCCGCGTCCGGGAACCGCTCCCGGGCCGCAAACTCCGGCCGGTCGTCGGCCACCAGCACCTGATAGCCGAGCAGCTTGCCGAACGTGCTCACCGGACGGGACACATGCCCGCCCCCGCAGATGAGCAGCACCTTTTCGCGCGAAAACTGCTCAAAAAGCACCCGCTCGCCGTCCAGCTCGACTTCGCAGGGAAAGCCGGTGAAGGGCTGGCCGCCCGCGTCCATGCCGACGAGCCCGACTGCGCCGGTCAGGTTCTCAGCCCGGCCGAGGGCCGCTTCGTCCAGGCAGGTTTTTCGTATCACACCGCTGCCGCCCTTTAAAAGCCGCGCGAGCGCACGGTATCCATTCGGGTCCATAACGGTCCCTCCTTATAACGTCAAAATGTGTAGCCCTTGGGCTTCGATGCCGGTCTGTGCGAGTAAATCGCGCAGACTTTTTTCGTTTTCTGGTTCATCCCGCCAGGCAAGGCCGCATCCGGCTGTGATTTCCCGCGGCACCGGGATGAGCCGCCCCGGAAATCCGGCGACCTTGGCCGCCTGTTCCAGATGCAGCGCGTCGGCCGTGGTGTGGAAGGCGATGACCAGCCGGGGCTTACGCTCCCGGCGGATCATTCGAGCAACAGGCGGAAATCGCCGCCCTCTTTGGTGATCGTCACCTTGCGGCCGCGTTCTTCGGCCATGTGGGATACATTGCCGCGCGCGGTCGCGTTATCGACCAGCACCACGACCGGTTCGGTCGTCTTGCCGATGGCGTCCAGCATCAGCATGACAGGCTCGGGGCAGGACAGCCCGCGGGCGTCTACGGTAAGCATGGTTTCTTCCTCCTTTAATTCTTCGCGCGGCGCGAGCAGGCGGCCGCAATGACGAGCAGCAGAACGATCATCGCCACGCAGACCACCCGGCCGCCCGACGTCGTGCCGTCGGCCGACGAGGCAAGCTGGAAGTTATGCGCGCAGGCCGCGCCGACCAGCATACCGATACAGGTCATTGCTGCGTCCGATGAGCCCTGCCCGGCCAGGATGAGCTGACGCAGCGGGCAGCCGCCCGCGAGCACAGCGGCCAGACCGACCACATACATGCCAAGAATGTTCCACAGATGCTCGGTGTGCGCCACCGGCTGGCCGGCAAAGCCGAGCTGGAAGCTGCCGTTTGCAATATTATACACCAGCATGGCCACAAACACACCACCGATGACGCAGATGAGCGTAAAATCCTTCATCAGGAGGATGTCGCGCACCGAGCCGGCAAAGCACATGCGGCTGCGCTGGGCAAGCGCGCCGAAGGCCAGGCCGCACACCAAAGCGAGCGCCGCCGGGGCGTGCATGCTGCCCGGCCTCTCAGCCGAGAAGGCGAACAGCCCGGCCGCCGTCACCGACAGGATGAACAAAACCGCCAGCGCGACCGGCAGCACTGCGCCCGATGCCGGGCGGGTATCATACGTTCTGCCGAGCGAAAAGCCCTTTTTGAGCAGCAGCGCGCCTGTGCCGACGCCCAGCACAAAGCCAATCAAGGCCACATAAGCATTCAGGTCGCCGGCCGACATACGCAGCACCATGCGCAGCGGACAGCCCAGAAAGACCAGCGCGCCGGTCATCATGGCAAAGCCGAGCACAAAGCGGATGGCCGGAGACGAACCGGCCTGCGAGCGGTATTCGCGCGTGACGAGCGACAACACGAATGCGCCCAGCACGATGCCCGCGATCTCGGGGCGGATGTACTGCACGATGGGCGCCGTATGCAGCTTCATACCGCCCGCAATGTCGCGGATGAAGCAGGCAATGCACAGGGCCATATTGCCCGGGTTCCCGGCCACGGCCAGAATGGCGGCCAGCACGCCGCCCAGCACGCCCAGGACAAACAGTCCGGGCTTCTTTTTCAGAAAATCCATGGATTTCCCCCTATAAAATGTATTTTTGGAAACGGGACTTGTCCCGGTATCCCCCTTTTATGCGCCGCACAGGCTGCGCACGGCCTGCACCGCGGCATCCACTTCGCTTTCGGTGTTGAAGTGCGAGAACGAAAAGCGCACGATGCCCTGTTCTTCGGTGCCCAGGGCGCGGTGCATCAGCGGCGCACAGTGCGCGCCCGGCCGGGTGCAGATGCCGAAATCCTCATACAGCGCATCGGACACCGCGCCCGCGTCCTCGCCTTCGAGGTTCAGCGCCACAATGGCGGCGCGGTCAGGGTTTGACCAGTCGCCGTAGATTTTCACCCCCGGCGCATCGCACACGCCTTGGTAAAACCGGCGGGCGAGCGCCTGCTCACGCTGCCGGAGCGGTTCCAGCCCCTGAGCATCCAGCCAATCCAAGGCAGCCGACAGTCCGGCCAAACCATGCGCGTTAAGCGTGCCCGCTTCCAGCCGGGTCGGGTACTCGCCCGGATGGGTGCGCGAAAAACTGTGCACCCCGCTGCCGCCCACGACGAGCGGCCGGATGGACACCCCTTCGGCCACACACAGGCCGCCCGTGCCCTGCGGGCCGAGCAGGCTCTTGTGGCCGGTAAAGCACAGCACCGAAATACCGTCCCGCTCCATGTCGATGTCGAACACCCCGGCCGATTGGGACGCATCCAGGATAAACAGCAAGCCGTGTTCCCGGCAGAATGCGCCGATGCGGCCGATATCCACCACCTCCCCCGTGACGTTGGACACGTGGGTGCACACGACCGCGCGGGTGTTCCGCTGCCGGGCGGCTTCCAAGCCGGACAGGTCGATCTGTCCTTTTTCATCCGCAGGCAGGACGGTCAGTTCGGCCCCGCTGTGATAAAGCGGCCGAAGCACCGAATTGTGCTCCAAAGCCGTGGTGATAACGTGGTCTTTTGGCCCGAACAGCCCCAAAATCGCGGTATTGAGCGCTTCGGTTGAGCCCGACGTGAAGCACACGCGCGCGGGGTCGGTGAGACCAAAGAGCTCCGCGACCTGTTCCCGGCAGCGCCACACCACGCGGGATGCGGCCAACGCCAGTCCATGTGCGCCGCGACCGTCCGAACCGATGGTGTGCATGGCGTCAAACACCGCCTGCGCCACACAGGACGGCTTTAAAAAGCTGGTGGCCGCGCAGTCGAGATAGATCACAGCAGCCGGACCTCCTTTTCGTGCGCCAGATGCAGCAGCGCTTCGAGCACACCGCCCGCAATGCACCGCGCCTTGTCCGATACGGTAAAGCAGTTGTTCTTCTGGTCGCGGCGGGGGTCAATATCGGCAATTTTAAGCCCCTTGGTGACCGGGTAGCCCGCGCGGATCAGGCCGCGCAGCACACCCGAAAGGCTCGCGTACACCGGCGTATCGCCCACCCGGGCGATCTCCTGCCCCTCTTCGACCGTGTCGCCGATGGCCGACAAATGCACCATTTCCCCGTCCGCCGGGGCGTGCATGACCCGTCGCGCCCCCTCGCCCGCGATCAGGCCGGGCACACCGGTGTTGGGTTTGGCCGCGTCTGCATACAAAATACGCCCCAGATCGTGGCCGCGCATGGTTTCGATGACCGCGTCCACGTCCGTGCCCGCCGTAAAGCCGGGGCCAAGCCCGACTGTGATGGGCGCCATCGCGCGGGTGGTGCCCAGGTTGCGCTTGGCTAAAATGGCGTCCACGACCGCCGCCGGGTGCAGCGTAGATGCACAGGCCAGCGCTTCATCTACCACAAGCGGCACCTCATGCCGCTCCCAGCAGCGGATGAGATGTTCTTCATCCGGCGTATCGATGCGGCGGGCAATGACGCCCTCGACCTCGGCCGCGCCGTCGTAGACCGCTTCGCACAGCGCCGCTGCGCGGCGGATAGCGCTCGGCTGCGCGCATTCGACGGCCAGCACGCGAAGCCCTGCCGCGTGCAGCTTTAAAATCGTGCCTGTGGCCAGGTCGCCCGCGCCGCGCACGATAACCAGCCCGGTCATGGACGAATCACCTTGCCGGCGTTCGTTAGCTTTTCGGCGATGACGTACATATTGGTCACCTCGCCGACTGCCAGCTTGTCGGTCAGGCCGTAATGGTTCAGGCAGGTGCCGCAGGTGAGCACCTCGCAGCCGTTTTCGGCCAAAATCTTGAGGTCTGCCACGGTTTCGGCACCTTCGGTGGACAGTTTGGCACCGCCGTTATAAAGCAAAATGGTGTCCGGCGCGCGGTCAAGCTGGGTCAGGGCATAGACAAAGCCCTTCATCAGCGCCGCGCCCAGGGTATCGTCGCCCGTGCCCATGCAGGACGAGGTCAGCGCCACCACGGTCGGCCCGCCTGCGGGCGGGAAGTCCATGGGCGTGCACACCGGGCAGGGCTCGGGCCGCATATTTCCGCTCGCGGCCGGTTCGGTGCCGCCGCCAAGCACCGCGCCCAGCACCTCGGACGCCACCGGCTGCAAAACGATGCGGAAGGTGCCGTCCTCCATCACATCGGTGACCGCGGCCAGCCCCATCTGGGCGGCCATTTTTTCGACGTTCTGCCGGGCGATGTCGTTATCGACCAGCGTGATGACCGGGGCGCCATGCTCCCGAATCGCGTTCTTTGTATCAATGACTGGCTGCGGGCAGGCTTTGCCGCGCGCGTCTACAATGGTTGCCATAGTATAATTTCCTCCTTATATTGTTCCTTCGACGATGATTTCGGTGTCCAGCCGGGGCAGCAGTTCGCCGATGATGCCGCAGGGCAGGCCGAGCGCACGCACATCGCGCAGCAGGGCGTCGGCGTCATCCGCCGCCACGGCAAACAGCAGCCCGCCCGAGGTCTGCGGGTCAAAAACCAGTTCCTCGGTAGCAAAATCCGCGCCCCGGAACCGCACCCGGCCTTCGGCGGCGTTACGGTTGCGCTGGGCAGCGGCGGTCAAATAAAATTCCTCGGCGAAAAACCGCGCCTGCGGGATGTGCGGCAGGGCGTCCGCCCAGACCCGTGCCGACAGGTCGGGCCGCAGCATCTCGTGCAGATGGCCGAGCAGACCGAAGCCGGTCACGTCGGTGCAGGCGTGAATGGTATACCGGTCGGCCGCTTCGGCGGCATAGCGGTTTAAGGTGGTCATGCTGCGCACGGCGAGTTCCATCGCTTCAGCGGTGTCCGCGCCCGCGCGGGCCGCCGTACACGTCAGCCCCACGCCGAGCGGCTTGGTCAGCAGCAGCTTGTCCCCCACATGGCCGCCGTTGTTGGGCCGGATGCGGGCCGGATGCACCACGCCGGTGACCGACAGGCCGTATTTGACCTCGCTGTCCGCGATCGAATGCCCACCTGCGAGCGAGCCGCCCGCCTCGGTCACTTTTTCGCTGCCGCCCTGCAAGATGCGCCCCAGAATATTCAAATCCCAGCTTTCCGGGAAGCAGACGATGTTGAGCGCCGTGACCACCCGGCCACCCATCGCATACACGTCGCTGAGCGCATTGGTGGCCGCGATCTGGCCGAACACATAGGGGTCTTCGACCATGGGCGGGAAGAAATCGAGCGTCTGCACCATAGCAAGGTCGTCGGTCAGCCGGTAGACGGCTGCATCGTCGCTCGACTCGGCGCCGATGAGCAAATTGGGGTCGGTCGGCCGGGGCAGCTTTTCCAGCACCCGGGCGAGCGCTGCCGGGCCGAGTTTGGCCGTGCAGCCCCCGCCCCGGCAAAATTGAATCTCATTTGCCATCCAGTTCGCCTCCCAAATGTTTATCGAGCAGCGCTTCCAGCGCCGCGTGTGCTTCTTTTGCAAACGCCTCGTAATGTTCGAGCAACGCCTGCCCCTGTTCGGTCAGGCGGGCGCCGCCACCGTGTGCACCGCCCGTGCGGCGCTCGAGCAGGGCAAAACCCAGTTCGTCCTCGCAGGCGCGCAGGATGTGCCAGGCCTTGTTGTAGCTCATGCCCATGGCGGCGGCCGTGCTCCGAATGGAGCCGCTCTGCCGCACGCCGTCCAGCAGCTGGGCCACGCCCGGCCCAAAGCCCTTGCGCCCGCCGCGCGTGATGCGCAGCGCGGCCGTGACCGTCCATGTATCGTGCATACGCATGATCCTTTCCAAAGTATAACGCTTGTCCAAAAACCGCGCGCCCATGCGCGCTTCTGTCCTCATTTTACCAGATGGCAAAATTCTTGGCAAGCCTTCCCTTGTACCATTTGCCCTTTTCGGAACCGGGCTTGTATGGTATAATCGGGAGAAGGAACTTACCGAAATCGTTTGGAGGTCTTTTATGGGACTTTGTGATATTCATGTCATCAAGGACGTGCTTTCGCGGCACGGCTTTCATTTTTCCAAATCGCTCGGGCAGAATTTTCTGACCGCCCAATGGGTGCCCGAGCGCATTGCCGCCGAATGCGGCGCCGGACCGGACGCGGCGGCGCTCGAGGTCGGCCCAGGCATGGGCTGCCTGACGGTCGAGCTGTCCAAGGTCGCCGGGCAGGTGGTGGCCATTGAACTGGACCGCGCGCTCTTCCCGGTGCTGGACGAAACGCTGGCCGGGTGCGACAACGTCGAGGTCGTACACGGCGACGTGCTCAAAACCGACCTGGCGGCCCTGTGTCGCGAGAAGTTCGGCGACAAGCCGGTCTATGCCTGCGCCAACCTGCCCTATTACATCACCACCCCGGCCATTGCCGCCCTGCTGGACAGCCACGCCTTTCAGGGTGTGACCGTCATGGTGCAAAAGGAGGTCGCGCGGCGCATCTGCGCCCCGGCCGGGTCGTCCGATTACAGCGCCTTCTCCATTTATGTACAGTATCACGCGGATGCGCGCATCTTATTCGATGTGCCGGCCGGGTGCTTCGTGCCCCAGCCCAAGGTCGATTCGGCGGTGCTGCGCCTGACGCCCCGCGAGACCCCGGCCGTACAGGTGCAGGATGAAAAACTGTTCTTCGCCATTGTGCGGGCGGCGTTCAACCAGCGCCGCAAGACGCTGGCCAATGCGGTGTCGCCCGCGTTCGGCGGACGGCTGAATAAGGACGAAATCCTGGAACTCATCACCGGCTGCGGGCTGGATGCCCGCGTGCGCGGCGAAAAGCTGAGCCTTGCCGAATACGGCCGTCTGGCCGATGCGGCTGCGGCCCGTCTGGCCGCCAAGGCTACATCCCCAGAATAAGCAGCACCCCCAGGGCGATGAGCAATTCGGTATCGATCTCGTCCTCGCCTTCGCGCAGGATGAACCAGATGACCGCCAGCAGGATAAGCGTATCGGCATCCAGCTTGAAGTTGCCCATGCGCTGGGTCAGCCCTTCGAGCAGACCGGAGGCTTGCGCGGTATCCTGCATGGGCGGCTCGGGTTCGGCCCCCTGGGCTTCGGTCAAATAGCGGTTATACATGGGTCCCCCCGTTTCCATCGGTCTTGCCGCCGAGCTGCTTCATGGCGCTACGCGCCATGCGCGCCATACTCACCAGGCGAAGGCCATGGTCGATCTGGGCGCTGATGTTGTCGGTGACAAAGGGCTTGACGGCGTTTAACAAATTGCGTTTTTCCGGACTGACGGCCTGTTGGCCGCTTTGGGCGATGGCGGCAATGACCGGCATCGCCTTTTGCATCAGTTCGGCCGACGGGTCATAGCTGTCCGCGCCCAAAGACGCGCCCCCCGCCTGTCCGGCGGGCGGGGCGATGTTATCCCCGCCGCCCCCAAGCAGCGAACTGGCCATGGAAATGGCGCTTTGCAGCTTTTCCGGGTCATTTAACAGATCGGAAAGCAGATCGTTTTGTTCCATATCGCGCTCCTCCTTATTTTCCCAGGAGTTTTTGCAGCTGGACCGCCAGGGCCGCCCCTTCGGGTGTTTTCAGGATCTCGCCGACCGCTTCGCGCGCCGCGCGCGCATCGCCCGCCTGCGCGGCCTTGGCCGCCCGTTCGATGCGTTCGGCGGTGGAGCGGTCGATCTGTTTGGCCATGCGCTGCCCTTCGGCCGACCGCATGGCGCTTTGCAGCCGGTTCATGGCTGCTTGAGTCTTGGGATCGTTTGCATTCATTTGCAGCTTGCGCATGAGTTCGTTGGCATCAAACATGTGTTTCATCCTCTCCTGTTGTCTTTCATAATTAAGATATGCGCGGGTAGTGCCCAACGTGCTACCGGTCCGGCCCCGGCCAAAAAAATCCAAAAGAACTTGGCAAAATCTTTGCGCGCCGCTTTACAAGACCTTCCTTTTCGTGTATAGTGGACGTGTTACGGAAGAAAGGGGCATGCTTTGCTATGAAGATCCTGGTGTTTTCCGACTCCCACGGCCGCACGCTGGATATGTACGGCCTGATCGAAAGCGAGCAGCCGGATGCGGTCATTCATTTGGGCGATCATTATGAGGATGCTTGCGATCTACGCCGCAGCTATCCCAACCTGACCGTCTATGCGGTGCGGGGCAACAACGATTTTGACCCGGATGCGCCGCTGTTTTCGGTCATCGCGCCCGCCGGTGTACGCATGTATCTGACCCACGGGCACCGGGAACGCGCGGCCTGGCTGCAATCGGGCAATGTGGCGGCGCGCGCCGCCGAAGAAGGCTGCACGATCGCGCTGTATGGCCACACCCATCTGCGCTACGACCGGACCGAAGGTGGGGTGCGGGTGATGAACCCTGGCAGCATCAGCCTGCCGCGCGACGGCCGGGCCAGCTGCCTGATGCTCGATGTGCAAAACGGCGCGCTTGTATCGGCCTGCTTTCTGGACCCGGACGGTGCTCCCCTGCTGCCTGAGCAGCCCAAACAACACAAAAAATTCAGGTGGTTTTGACCTATGTTATTAACGATTGATGTCGGCAATACCAATATGGTATTCGGCCTGTTTGAAAAAAAGAACCTGGTCGGCACGTTCCGCATGTCTACCGACGCGACCGCCACGTCGGACGAGATCGGCCTGAAAATCTTGCAGTATTATCATTTCCGCGGTCTCGACGCAGCCAAGACCAGTGCGGTCATCATCGCATCGGTCGTGCCGCCGGCCATGTATTCGCTCATCAACGCCATCCGCAAATATCTGCGGCTGCGCCCGCTCGTGGTGGGCACCGATGTCGACCCCGGCATGGTCAATCTGTATACCAACCCGCGCGAAGTCGGCGTGGACCGTCTGGTCAACGGCGTATCGGCTGTGGCCCGTTATGGCAAGCCGCTCATCATCGTGGACATCGGCACCGCCATCACCTTTGACGCCATCGACCAGAACGGCGCCTATCTGGGCGGCGCAATTTTCCCAGGCATCAAGGTCGCCATGGAAGCCCTGTTTATGAAGGCATCCAAGCTGCCGCGGGTGGACATTGCCGCCACCGAATGCGCCATCGGCCGCACGACCGTGCAGAGCATGCAGTCGGGCGCCGTGCGCGGCTATGTCGGCGCGCTGACCGGCATCATCGAAGACATGAAAAAAGAGCTGGAGGGCGACGTGCGCGTCATCGCCACCGGCGGCATGGGCCGCATGATGGCCGAGCACTGCCCGCTCATCGACGAGGTTGACTCCAATTTGACGCTTGACGGCCTGCGCATGATCTATGAGCAAAACCGTGCGCTCTTCCGCGAAAAATGCGTCTGCCATGAGGACTCCATCCTCGAAGCCACCGAAGAATCTTAAAGTGTACCGTCCGGTTTTCCGGACGGTTTTTTTGTATGCGGTCCGTTCCCCTTGGGCATACTTTGCTTGAGGTGAAGCCGAATGACCGATTATTATCACATGAACAACGCCATGGGCGCGTATTTCCGTACCCTGCCCAAAAGCGTGCAGGAAAGCATCCTGCAAAGCGGTGTGGTGTTCCGCACCGAAACCGACATGCGCCGCGCGGTCGATCATTTCCGCGGTACGGCGCATTGATAGCCCGCCCGCGCCCGTTTTCCCCCAGGGCGCGGGCGGTTTTCTCTCTGCCCGGTCTGTGCTATAATACAGAGGATGCAACATGAAAAAACAATTGGGGAGGAATGACACTTGCAAGAAAGCATCCTGCTAGTGGACGACGAGGCGGCCATCGCCGACCTGGTGGAAGTCTACCTGAAAAACGACGGTTTTGCCGTCCACAAATTCTACAATGGCGCCGATGCGCTGGCGTGTGCGGCGGACACGCACATCGATCTGGCCATTCTGGACGTGATGCTGCCCGATATGGACGGCTTTACGCTTTTGCAGCGCATTCGGGAAAAGCACCTGTATCCCATCCTGATGCTGACGGCCAAGGTCGAGGACAGCGACAAGATCCTGGGGCTGACGCTGGGCGCAGACGACTATATCGTCAAGCCCTTCAACCCGCTCGAACTGATGGCGCGCGTCAAGACCCAGCTGCGTCGTTACACCCGCTACAATCTGGGCGAACGCGTGGCCGAAGAGGCCACCGAGCACGATTTCGGCGGCTTGACCATCTGCAAGACCACCCACAAGTGTACGCTCTACGGGGAGGAACTGAACTTAACCCCCTTGGAGTTTGCCATCCTGTGGTACCTGTGCGACCACCGGGGCGAGGTGGTGCCGAGCGAAACGCTGTTTGAGGCCGCGTGGGGCGAAAAGTACTTAAACAGCAACAATACGGTCATGACCCACATCGCGCGGCTGCGGGAAAAGATGCACGAACCCAGCCGCAAACCCAAATTCATCAAAACGGTCTGGGGGGTGGGCTACACCATTGAATAAGGAGCAACACAAGCGGCGCTACCGCAGCCAGCTTTCCCGTCAGCTTCTCATGCAGTATCTGCTCGCGCTGGTCGGTCTGGTCATTGGCTATGCCGCGCTGGTGATGGTGGGCTGGTCGTTTCTGGCCCAGTTCACCTGGTACGGCGACGAACTGATCTATCAGGTGCTGGAACCGTTCCGTGAAAACCTGATCTTTTGGAGCGCATTGATTTTGGGCGTGGGTGCACTGGCGGTCACCTATTATTTTATTTCCAAGCCGCTGCGCTATCTGGACGAACTCGTCGATGCCGCCGGCCGGCTGGCCCGACCGGACGATACGCCCATCGAACTGCCGGCTTCCATGCGCAATGTGGAAGACCAGCTCAACCTCGTGCGGCAGCAGGCGCTGCGCGCCGCGGCCCAAGCCCGCGAGGCCGAGCAGCGCAAAAACGACCTGATCGTCTATCTGGCGCACGACCTCAAGACCCCGCTCACCAGCGTGATCGGCTATCTGTCGCTACTGCGCGACGAGCCGCAGATCTCGCCCGAACTGCGCGCCAAATACACCGGCATCGCGCTGGACAAAGCCGAGCGGCTGGAAGACCTCATCAACGAATTTTTCGACATCACCCGCTTTAATCTGTCCCAGCTGACGCTGGAAACCTGCCCGGTCGACTTAACGCGCATGCTCGAACAGATCGCCAGCGAATTTGAGCCCATGTTCGCCGAAAAGGACCTGCGCTATGCGCTGGACTTGCCGGACACGATGCCCTATGACTGCGACCCGGACAAACTCGCGCGGGTGTTCGGCAACCTGCTGCGCAATGCCTGCCATTACAGCTTCCCGGGCAGCACCATCCAGATTTCCGCCCAGACTGCGGCCGATTCCATCGTGCTGCGGTTCACCAATCCGGGCAAGACCATCCCGCCCGACAAGCTGGGGCGTCTGTTTGAGCAGTTCTTCCGGCTGGATGCGTCGCGCGGCACGCGCACAGGCGGCGCCGGACTGGGGCTGGCGATTGCCAAAGAGATCGTCGAACTGCACGGCGGCGCCATCCGGGCCGAAAGCCGGGACAATACGGTGTCGTTTGTGGTGACGCTGCCGACCGAAAGAAAATCGTAAGATTTCTGCACCAAAACCGCAAGGAATCCTTGGGGAAACCGAAAAACATGAAGCGCCTTGTTTTGATATCCTGAAGATGTCAAAAAACAAGGCGCTTTGTGCTGCCAAGGAGGTTTCCCATGATGAAAAAGATGACCCTGGCCGTCCTGTTCGGCGGCTGCTCTACCGAATACAGCGTATCCCTGGAATCGGCCCACGCGGTGCTGACCCATTTAGACCCTACGCGCTTTGCCGTCCTTCCGGTCGGCATCACGCGGGAAGGCGCCTGGCGGCTGTACCGCGGCCCGCTCGCGCGCATCGCGGACGGCACCTGGTGTGAGGACACGGCAAATAGCGTGCCCTGCGCTTTTTCGCCCGACCGCGGCAGCCATGCCCTTTTGACCCTGGGCGCGCAGCCCGAAAGCCTGCATGTAGACGCTGCTTTCCCGGTGCTGCACGGCAAAAACGGTGAGGACGGCACGGTCCAGGGCCTGTTGGAGCTGGCCGGCATCCCGCTCATCGGCTGCGGCACGGCGGCCAGCGCCCTGTGCATGGACAAGGACCGCGCGCACAAGCTGGCTGCCCTGGCCGGCGTGCGCGTGCCCCAAAGCGCGGTCTTTGCCCGCGGCGCCGATTTTACCGCCATCGCGCAGGCGGCTGGGGCGCTCGGGTATCCGGTGTTCGTCAAGCCGGTGCGGGCCGGGTCGTCGTTCGGGGTAGGCCGGGTGACCCAGCCGGACGATCTGCGCGCGGCGGTGGACGCCGCCTTTGCCCACGATGCGGAAATCCTGCTCGAGGAGGCCATTCCGGGCTTTGAGGTCGGGTGCGCGGTGCTCGGCAACGACGCCTTGCAGACCGGCCGAGTCGATGAAATCGAGCTTGCAGGCGGCTTCTTTGACTACACCGAAAAATACAACTTGATTTCCTCGCGCATCCACTGCCCGGCGCGCATCGCCCCGGCGCAGGAGGACGCCATCCGGCAAGCGGCCTGCACGGTCTACCGAGCGCTTGGCTGCCGGGTGTGTGCGCGGGTGGACTTTTTCCTGACCCCGGCGGGCGAGATCGTCTTTAACGAGGTCAATACCATTCCGGGCTTTACCGCCCACAGCCGTTATCCGGGCATGATGCGCGCCGCGGGGCTGGACTTCCCCGCCCTGCTGACCCGCCTGGTCGAACTGGGGGTGAGCGCATGACATGCAGACGTTTTCCGCGGCAGGCCGTCCATCAGGGGCCGCTGATCGTAGTCAATGCCCGCCACCCGCTGCAAAGCGGGGCGGCCGGCAAGCTCGCCCCCGTGGACGCCCGGCATCCGGACATCCTGCTGGAGGCAGCCGCCGGGCGGCTGCTCGCCTGCTGCATCGGCGCGGTGCGCGGTGGACGGGAGATCGTGCCCGTATCCGGCTGGCGCAGCCAGACCGAGCAGCAGGCCATCTGGGACCAAACCCTGGCCGAAAGCGGCGAAGCTTTCACCCGGCAATATGTGGCCCTGCCCGGGTGCAGCGAGCACCAGACCGGGCTGGCCATCGACCTGGGCCGGGCGGCGTCCCACATCGACTTCATCCGGCCGGCCTTCCCCTATGACGGCGTGTGCGGCGCGTTCCGCCGTGCCGCCGCCCGCCACGGCTTCATCGAGCGCTATCAGGCCGGCAAGGAATCCCTCACCGGCATTTCGCCCGAGCCCTGGCATTTCCGCTATGTCGGCGCGCCCCATGCCGCGCTGCTGCAAAAGCACGGCCTGTGTCTGGAAGAATACCCGGATTTTTTGCGACAGGCGGGCGCGCAGACTTGCACGCTGGACGGCGGACGCATGGCGCAGGTGTTTTACGTGCCCTGCGCGGGCGAGCAGACCGAGATCGAGCTGCCCGATGCCTGCTGTCAGGTTTCGGGGGACAACATCGGCGGCTTTATCGTCACCGTCTGGGGGGAAAGCGCATGAAAAAGGGCTTTGCCGCGCTGGACGATGCGCGTTTTGCCGCCGCGCTGCTGGTCATCGCCATCCACACCTCCCCACTGATGAGCGTTTCGGCGGATGGGGATTTTTTCCTCACCCGGGTGCTGGCCCGGCTGGCGGTACCGCTGTTTTTCATGGTATCCGGGTATTTTCTGGGGCGAAACGGCTGGCGACGCCTGCCCCATTTCGCGCAAAAGACCGCGCTGTACTACGCGGTTTCAATCGTCCTATATCTGCCGCTTAATTTGTATCAGGGCGGCTGGGACGCCGCCGGGGTCGTACGCAGCCTGCTTTTTGACGGCACGTTGTACCATCTGTGGTACTTCCCGGCCGTGCTGCTGGGCGCGTTCCTCGCGTCCCATCTGGCCCGGATGGGGCTGCGCTGTGCACTACCCGTGGCCGGGGTGCTGTATCTGTTCGGCCTGCTGGGCGACAGCTATTACGGTCTTGCCGTGCAGCTTGGGCTGGAACCGGTGTTTTCCGCCCTGTTCCATGTCTTTTCCTACACCCGCAACGGCCTGTTCTTCGCGCCGCTCTTTTTGCTGCTCGGCGCCGCCGGACGGCGGTTTTCCACCCGCACGGCGGCTGTGGGACTGACGCTGTCCTTTGCCGCCATGACGGCCGAAGGGTTCGCCCTTCACCGCCTGGGCTGGCAGCGCCACGACAGCATGTATGTCTTTCTGCCCCTGTGTATGCTCTTTCTGTTTTCGCTGCTGTGGGGGGCCGATGCAGGCCAAAATCCCCGCCTGCGGCGGGTATCCATCCTGGTATATATCCTACATCCGTGGTGGATTGTGCTGGTGCGCGGCGCGGCCGAGATGCTGCATCTGGACGGCTTGCTGGTGCAGAACAGCCTGGGGCATTTTGCGGCGGTCACCGCGGCCAGCGTGGCCTGCGCCTTTTTGCTGGATGCCTGGCTGCCCCGCGGCAAACTGCCGAACACCCGCGCCTGGCGTGACATCGACTGCGCCGCGCTGCGGCACAATGCCGCCGTATTGCAGGACGGGCTGGGCAAGGACTCCCGCCTGATGGCGGTCGTCAAAGCCGAAGCCTACGGCCATGGCGCGGTGCTGACCGCGCGCACCTTGCAGCAAAGCGGCGTGCGCGCCTTTGCCGTGGCCACACTGGAGGAGGCGGTCCATCTGCGCAAACATGGCATCCGGGGACTGATTCTGGTGCTCGGCTACACCGACCCCATCCATGTGCGCACGCTGCGGCGCTGGCGCATCACCCAGACCGTGGCCGACGAGTCCCATGCCCGGGCGCTGGCCGCGCAGGGCGTGCCCATCCACGTTCATCTGGCCGTAGACACCGGCATGCACCGGCTGGGGCTGCCTGCCGGGGAGATCTCGGCCTTTCTGCGGGTGTATGACCTGCCCAACCTGCGCATTGACGGCATGTTTTCCCACCTTGGCGTGTCCGACAGCCTGACGGCGGATGACACTTCCTTTACCCAAGCCCAGCTTTCCGCCTTTTTTGAAACTGTCGAAACCATTCGCCGCGCGGGCTATGACCCCGGCCAGACGCACATCCAGGCCAGCTACGGGGTGTGGAACCTGCCGCCCCAGCCGTGCGCCTTTGCTCGGGTGGGCATTGCGCTGTACGGCGTGGGCAGCGATGCTTCGCCCGTCCAGCGCGCGCTCGACCTGTGGCCGGTGCTGGCGCTTAAGGCGCGGGTCGTGCTCGTGCGCCCGCTCGCGGCGGGCGACACGGCTGGCTATGGTCGGGCCTTCCACGCCGAGCGGCCTACCCGGCTGGCGGTCGTGTCCATCGGATACGCCGACGGCGTGCCGCGCGATGCTGCCGACCGGGGCGTACAGGTGCTGGTGCACGGCCGCCGTGCCCCGGTGGTCGGCCGGGTGTGCATGGACCAGCTGCTGGTGGATGTGACCGATGTCCCCGGCGTGCAGGCGGGCGATGCGGTCACGCTAATCGGCCGAGACGGTGGGTGCGAAATCCGTGCCGAACAGCTGGCCGACTGGTGCGGCACCATCACCAACGAACTGCTTTCCCGCCTGGGCGCGCGACTGGGGCTGCGCATCCATTCCTGAAACTGCGCTTTTTCGATTGCAGCCTTGTCCTTCGGGGAGTATAATAAAACTGACCGAGAAGGAGGTCTGATACGATGAAAATTGCAGTAACATACGAAAACGGCCAGGTGTTCCAGCATTTTGGCCACTGCGCACAGTTCAAGATCTATGACGTCGAAAACGGCGCCGTGCAGTCGTCTGCGGTTGTGGACACCAACGGCAGCGGTCACGGCGCGCTGGCCGGCTTCTTACAGAGCCACGGCGTGAACACACTCATCTGCGGCGGCATTGGCGGCGGCGCGCGCACCGCGCTGGCCGACGCCGGCATTGAACTTTATCCGGGCGTTACGGGCGACGCGGACGAAAGCGTCAAAGCCCTGCTCGGCGGCACGCTGGCTTTTGACCCGAACACGATGTGCAACCATCATCACGATGGGGCGCACCAGTGCGGCGAACACAAGCACGGCTGCGGTGGCAACTAAAAAAAACGGCTGTCTATTTTCGATAGACAGCCGTTTTTGTATCAAAACTGCATATTATTTGATAATTTCTTGCACATTCTACCGCTTCACAGACAAATTTTCGCAAAATCCGTAGCATCGCTTTTCGCGCTGTGCTATACTCGAAACGAAAACCTGACAGAAAGGTGGAGCGCCTTTGACATTTTCGTTTCAGTTCACGCCTTTGGATGCCGATTCGCTGCATCCCCAAGTGAGCTTGGCTCTGGAAAAGCGAACCGAACAAATTTCGCGCAAGCAGTTCCCCCAGCGCTGGGAACTGATCGATAAACTAAACAGTGTAGAAAAACAGACGCCCGAGGTTTTGGAAAAGCGTCGCCGGCGGCGCGCCTGTTGGGGGCTTGCCAACTGGCTACTTGGCCTGTGCTGGCTGATTCCCACACTGCTAGAACCGCGCCTTCGGCCGTTCCCGCTGGTGGTGGGTGTGCTGGGCTATTTGTCCGGTGTTGTCGCCCTTTGGCGCACGCAGCGCACGCTGCTGGGTATTATCAGCCTGATCCAGGGCGTGTTCTTCAGCTTCGTCGCACTCGCAAACGCCGAAGAACTGGGTGTCCTGCTCATTCTCGGCATCGTCGGGTTCATGATGGGTCTTGTCAGCCTACTGACCCGCAAGCAGACTCGTGTGACCGACTTTAACCGCTCGGCCACCAAGTTGCTGCAAACGCTGTCCGAGCGGCAAGGCCTCGCGCAAATGCGGCTTGTTTTTAATGAAGATGGCATGCACGCCTTCCAGCTCGACGCCCCGGACGAGGGCAAAACCATCCCCTATGCTTCGCTGGAATGGGTGCTGGAAACCGACGATCTGCTTCTGGTGACGTATGACGAGACGGTGATGGTCCTGCAAAAGCGCGATCTGCTCACCGGCAGCATCTTCAAACTGCGGGAATTTCTCGGCGAACGAACGGCCTATGTCGTGTGCAACCTGCCCGAAACATAAAAAAACCGCTCATTCAAACGAATGAGCGGTTTTCCGTTGGAGCTGGTAATCGGACTCGAACCGATGACCTGCGCATTACGAATGCGCTGCTCTACCAACTGAGCCATACCAGCGTGACAACAAGAGTATTTTAGCATACGGAAGCAGCCGCGTCAATCTTTTTTTCAAATTTTTTTGGAGAAATCGCTTGACATTTTCCTGTTGTTCTATATAATAAGTAAGGTATCCTTGCTCACATCGTGGGATGTGGGCCTTAAAGTCCAAAAGGAGGTGCTAAAATGGCAAAGGTAAGTGGCAAGTACGAGACTCTTTTCATTGTCAACCCGACCCTCGGCGAGGAAGAGGTTGCCGCGATCGTGGACAAGTTCAAGGCTCTTGTAGAGTCGAACGGCACGCTCGAAAAGGTAGATGATTGGGGCAAGCGTCGTCTGGCGTACCCGATCAACGACCTGACCGAAGGTTGCTACACCCTGATCGAGTTCACGTCCGCTCCGTCTTTCCCGGCAGAACTGGACCGTATCTTTAAGATCACGGACGGTATCATGCGTTCCATCATCGTTTCCCTCGACTAAGGGAGGCGCCCAAAATGCTCAATAAAGCAATTTTGATGGGCCGTTTGACCCGCGACCCCGAACTCCGTCACACCCAGAGCAACATGGCGGTTGCATCGTTCTCTTTGGCGATCGACCGTGACCGCAAAGGTCCAAACGGCGAACGGCAGACTGATTTTATCGACTGCGTAGCCTGGGGCCGTCAGGCCGAATTTGTGAGCCAGTGGTTCACGAAGGGCATGCTCGCCATCGTGGTAGGGCGGATCCAGTCGAGAAACTGGGAAGACCGAAACGGAAACAAGCGTGTATCCATTGAGATCAATGTGGATGAGGTTTCGTTTGGCGAAACCAAGAAATCCCGCGAACAGAACGGCGGTTACGCCGGCTTCGACAATGGTTCGCAGATCCGTCCCGAGGGAAATAACTACGGTTCTCAGGCGCCCGCGCCGTCCTTTGACCTGCCGGTCGGGGATTCGGATTTCGCGGAACTGGGTGACGACGACGGCGATGTGCCGTTCTAAACCGTAAATCTCCCGAAAACGGCCGATTGGCCGGATATTCTATCAAAGGAGGTACTTGGCAATGGAAGAGACCAAAAAGGAATTTACTCCCCGTCCGGAGCGCCAGCGCGGCGGCCGTCGCCGCAGAAAGGTTTGCGCGTTCTGCGTAGACAAGGTGGAGTGCATTGACTACAAGGACGTTGCAAAGCTCAAGCGCTACATGTCTGAGCGCGGCAAGATTCTGCCCCGCCGCATGACCGGTACTTGCGCAAAGCATCAGCGTCAGCTGACGGAAGCGATCAAGCGCGCCCGTCACGTTGCTCTCCTGCCCTTCACGGCGGAATAAGCAACACCATACAGGATACTTTGGGCTGTCCCTCTGGGGCAGCCCTTTTTGCATGCCAAAAGCGCGGAAGCTTCTCGCTCCCGCGCCGTTTTTTATACCCGATTTACTTTTCTTCCCGCCTGGGCGCCGCCGGTGAGCGCTTTGGCCAGGGTCTGCGCCAGGTCCAGCACGTCGGCATCGACCGCCTGGGACGCACCGAGCAGCACCGCGTCTCGCCATTTTTCGGGCGGCAGGCTGTCCTGCTGCCCCAGCCAGGCACGATAGCCCAAAAGCGCAGCCGCTTCGCGCACGCCGCGCGGGGTGTAGATCGAGCGGCGCTCGTCCACAAAACCAAACCGTCGGGTCTTTTTTTCCGGCTGCATGGCGCCGGTCGCGCGCAGACTGTGTTTGCCCTGAAGCGAAAATTGGTCCAGTCGCCCCTTCACCGCTTCGGGATAGGCACGGGCCTGGTTGTAAATCTCGCTGGCCTGCAAGGTGGCCGTTTCGTCGGTCCAGCCGTACAGCAGCCCGAGCAGCTTGCCTTCGGCACCGTTCGAGCTCGGCGTAAAGGGATGTTCCTCATCCCCCGGAAAGGTGATGGTGGCCTGCATCGCATCGCCAAAGCTTTTCAGCCGCTTTTTCTCGGTCCGAGACAGGATGGTCGTCCCGTCGGCGGCCCAGCCGCACAGCAGCGCTGCCACCGCCCGAGTATCGGTCAGACTCTCGTCCAGCGCTTCCAGCATGGCTTGCATCCGGCAGAAATCGCCTTCCAGCGGTGCGGCATCGATTGGTTTTGCCTGGTTGGCCGCTTCCCGGCGCAGCCGGGCGGCCGTCATGGGCTGCCGGACGCGCCACAGCCGGAACAGGGCGACGATCACGGCCAACAGAACGACGTTGATGCCCACGGCCAGCAGGATAGAACGCGCATCCATTCGTCAATACCCCATCTTGCCGTCCAGCAGCTCGTCGTAGGCCACCCAGTCGGATACCGGGATTTCCTCATAGGTATCCTCGGTGCGGCGCACGACCACCTTCTCAATGCCCGCATTGATGACCATACGCTTGCACATGGTGCACGAATTGGCATCCGGCATAAGCGTGCCGTCGGCCTCCCGGCCGACCAGATACAGTGTCGCGCCCAGCATCTGCTCGCGCGAGGCGGCAATGATGGCATTGGCCTCGGCATGCACCGAGCGGCAGAACTCATACCGTTCGCCGCGCGGAATCTTGAGTTTGGCCCGCATGCAGAATCCCAGGTCGATGCAGTTGGCGCGGCCGCGCGGCGCGCCCGAATATCCGGTGGATACAATGGTATCGTTTTTGACGATGACCGCCCCATAGGTGCGGCGCAGGCAGGTGCTGCGTTCGCGCGCCACATCGGCCATGTCCAAATAGTAGTTGGTTTTATCTCTTCGCATGGTCTTGCTCCTTTCGCGCCCTGGGCGCGGATGTTCCTCCTTCTATCTTACCCGCATTCGCGCCAAAGGGCAAGCAAAAAGAAAGACGGCCTCTTTGCCGTCTTCCCACCGTATTATCCTAAATTAAAGACACCGAGTACACCATGCGTGCCCGCGGTCATGAGCAGCCCGGCCGCCACCACCCCGGCTGCAATGGACAAAAACGCTTTGCGCATCGGCATTTTCAGCAGCGTTGCAATGACAGCGCCCGACCACGCGCCGGTGCCCGGCAGCGGCACGGCCACGAACAAAAACAGGCCAATGCGCGCATATTTGGTCACCTGGGTCGATTTGCTCATCAGCTTTTGCTTATACCGGGTCGCAATGCCCTTGAAGGGGCCCAAACCGGCCAGCCAGTCGAGCAGGCGCACACCGAATACCAACACAAACGGAATGGGCAGCAGGTTGCCCAGATAACAAATTGGCAGCACTTCATACCACGGCATCCCGGCTGCAAGCCCCAGCGGCACCGCGCCGCGCAGCTCGATCAGCGGGAGCATGGAGATCACCAGCAGCGCGACCTCACGCCCGGCGCCCAGTAGCCAGTCAAAGATATCTTGAATCATTATTTTCCTTCTCTCCTTACCGTACTAATGTCGATAGTACAGTAAATACCATGTAAAGTCAAGGATTCCCGGGTAAATTATCTGTTAAACTTCTTTTACGCCAATTTGCGGCGTATTTGCGCATTTTTTGTGCACGCAGCGAACGCGCTCCCATGGAATTTACATTGACAAACCGGCGATTTGGTATATAATAAGGTTTATATTTGCGCAAAAATTGACTTTTTGTCGCCTACCCGATATTTTTCAGAAAGGATCTCCTGTCTATGCCCGCAAAAGAACTGCTTTCCAAGCTGTGCCGCAGCCGTATCCTCAGCGCGGTGCTGCTTTTGCTCTCTTCCATTGGACTTGGCGTTTTGTCGCTGCATTTTGCCGCTGTATTACGGGCGGACGAGATGTTTGACAGCTACTTTGAAAACCACTGGATCGCCTTCCTCAACATTCTTCCCTGTGTCTGGCTGGCGTTTCTTTTGTGGTTTGCCACCCGCCGCGCGGCGCTTTCGTTTGCGCTGACCAGTGCGGTCGTGATGGGGCTGAGCATTGCAAGCTGGTTCAAACTCCAATTCCGCAACGACCCGCTCCTGTTTGAAGATCTGCTGCTCATCAAAGAGGCTGGCAACATGTCCGAGCGGTACACGCTGTTTGTGACCAAATCCATGATCGCAGCGCTGGTCATCCTGCTCGTCGCTGTGGCCGTGCTGGCCTTTGTCGCCCGCGGCCGCCTGCCCGGCAAGGCGCGCATCATCGGCTGTGTGGTCATGCTGGTGCTGCTCGTGCCCATGGTGTATCTCTACACCAACGAGGACATCTACAACACCAAGACCGAAAACTATGACCTCATCAACCGCTGGTCGACCACCCAGCTTTACATCTCCAAGGGCTTTGTCTATCCCTTCCTGTACAGCGTGCAGGATGCCATCGACACCCCGCCTACTGGTTATGATGAAAAGCAGGCTGCCGAAATCCTTGCCGAATATGAAGACGCCGATATCCCGGACAACCAAAAGGTGGACATCATCGGCATCATGATGGAAGCCTATGCCGACTTCTCGGTCTATGACCAGATCGAATTCAACGTCGACCCGTACGAGGAATATCACAAACTGGAAGCCGAGGGCATCTCGGGCAACCTGCTCACCAATATTTTTGCCGGCGGCACGATCGATTCCGAGCGCGCCTTCCTGACCGGCTATTGCGACCAGGGTTCCTATCGCTCGGCGACCAATTCGTATGTGCGCTATTTTGCCGATCAGGGCTACACGGTCACCGGCAGCCACCCGAGCTATGACTGGTTCTACAACCGCGTCAACATCAATGCCAATCTGGGCTTTGAAAGCTATAATTTCCTGGAAAACCGCTATGGGGAAATGGCAGACGGTGAGATTGCCATGGACCGCATCCTCATACCGGATATCGTCAATCTGCATGACCAGCACAAGGCTGAGAGCGACCAGCCGTATTTCTCCTTCAGCGTGACCTATCAGGGCCACGGCCCCTACAACACTGAGGAGAACGACTACGGGGTCGATTATGTCAAGCCGGGTGTCTACTCGCAGGAATCGGAAAACATCCTCAACAATTATTTCGGTTCCATCGCAGACACCAATGAAAACCTCAAGACCATGTTCGACCACTACCGCGCGTCGGATGACCCGGTCGTGATCGTTCTGTTTGGCGACCACAAGCCCTGGCTGGGCGACAACAGCAGCGTCTATGAAGAATTGGGCATTGACCTGAACTATGCCGATTCGGAAGAAGGCTTCTATAACTACTATGGCACTCGTTACCTCATCTGGGCCAACGATGCGGCCAAGCAGGCGCTGGGCAATGACTTCATCGGCGAAGGACGCGACCTGGGTCCCTACTTCCTGATGAATGAGCTGTTTACGCTGTGCGGCTGGGATGGTCCGGCCTACATGCAGGCCACCCGCGCTTGTGCGGAGGCTGTACCGGTGCTGAGCGTATCCGGTCTGTACTTGCAGGACGGTGTGGTCACTGACACCCTGACCAAAGAAAACCAAGCAATCGTGGACGAATACCGCTGCTTGGAATACTACGAACGCAAAAACTTCCACGAATCCACCGAATAAGAAGAGCCCCCGGAAGAAACTGAACCGGTCCAGTAAAAATGGACAGTGACAAAAACCCCCTGATGTAGGAAAATAGACTACATCAGGGGGTTTTGTCATGGAGAAACGAAAATACACACACATTCAAGTGCTGTTGCCAGAAATCAAGGCTATGCTGGCAGCGGGGAAAACCCAGCGGGAAGTTGCAGAATATTACGGTTTTCAGGATAAGCAGGTGATAAAAAGTCTACTTAAGCGTGAACGGAGGAAAGAACGTATGTTAGAAGCTGGCATCCTTGCGCGGCCCCAAGGGCGGCCAAGAACAAATGCCGCACCAAGAGATATTATAACCGAGCAGGCACATGAGATCCAGCGACTTCGTATGGAGAATAAGCTGCTGCGGGATTTTCTGCACTGCATAGGAAGGAAGTGAGGGCAAAGGTAAAATATCACATTATATATCGTCACAGAGCAGAGTATTCCGTGGCAGTTATGTGCAAATTCTTTGGAGTATCCAGAAGCGGATACTATGCCTTCGTCCATCGCCTTGGTAAGCCGGAGAAGGACGCAGCTCTTGCAGAACTAATTGGACAACAGCGGGAACGCAGCTTCCGCACCTACGGCTACCGGCGGATGTGTCTATGGCTGAAGAACCAGAATATTTTCTGTAATCCAAAAACAGTGCTACGGATTATGAAGAAATATGATCTGCTCTCAGAAATCCGCCGACGCAGGAAATGGCAGCAGATGGGGCAGCAGCTCCACAAGTACGAGAATCTGCTAAGCAGGCAGTTTCAGGCCGACAAGCCCAACAGCAAATGGGTAACGGACATCTCCTACATCCACACTAAGCAGGGCGTACTGTACCTGTCCATGATCCGGGATCTCTATGACAACAGTATTGTGGCTTACAAAACCGGAACGGAACAAACGGTGAATCTGGTTCTGGACACCATTCGTCTGGCAATGAAGCAAGAGAAAAAGAGGGCCGCTGCAGAGTTGCAGCTCCACAGCGACCAGGGTGCTCAGTACGCCTCACAAGCATATTTTGAGCTAACTCAAACATACGGCATTACGCCATCTATGTCAAGACGTGGAAATCCTTATGACAACGCTATGGCGGAAAATTTCTTCTCTATCCTCAAAACAGAGTGCATCTACCGCCACAAACCGGCTACCTTCTCGCAAGCCAATGAAATGATTGACCGCTACATCTACTTTTACAACCATGAGCGCATCCAGCTAAAGACTGGAGAAGCGCCGCTTACGCGACGCCTCTCCACTTAAAACTCAATCTTTCCTACCAGGGCTCTTTTTTATACTGTCCGCACAATCTGGGGCAGTCCAAACACTTCCGGGGGCTGTTTTTATTTCCAGCGCAGTCCTTTGGGATAATGATTTTTGAGCACACCGCCCACCGTTTTACCCCAGCCGAGTACGCAGCCATCCACACACACGGCGGTCCAGCCGTTTTCGGTGCTGCACGGCAGCGTTTCGCCTTTGAGGTAGCGTTCGGCTTCCGGGCTGTCCGCTGCCAATTCCAGCCGCCGGACAAACTCTTCGGGCGCATAGGCGTGCGCGAGCGCATGGGCCGGTTCCAGACGGCCCTTTTTGAGTGTGCCGACCTCAACGCCGGTGCGCAGGGTCTTGAGCCCTGCCGTGTCAGGCAGCGGCTGGGCGCTCAGCCACAGACGGTCGCCCGCCTGGGTAAACCGCAGGCCGTCCAGCGGCAGCGCCATGGTATCCCGCCAAAAGGCGGTCAGCTCGTCCGGCAGGCGCGTGAGCGGCTGCACTGCGGGCGGCATGCGCCGGGGTGCATCGCCCGCCCGGGTCAGGACAGCGCAGCAATGCCCCTCCCCACGCAGCTTGTGCGGCCACAGCCGGAAGGCATGGCGCACCCGCTCGTCCGCGCCCGGATACCAGGCCGGTTCGCCAGGCGCAAACCACGGATAACCTTCCACCGCCTGCACGGTAAAGTCCGGGTGTCGCGCCAGCAGGCGGGTCAGCGTGCCCTCGTTCTCCTCAGGCGCAAAGGTACAGGTCGAGTAAATCAGCCGTCCGCCCGGGCGGAGCATCCGGACCGCCTCGTCCAGAATTTCATCCTGCCGGGCGGCACACAGCGCTGGGGAATCCTCGTTCCACTCACTGGCAGCATCCTCATCCTTGCGGAACATGCCCTCGCCCGAGCAGGGGGCGTCCACGACCACGCAATCGAACGCTTCGGGGAAGCGCGCTGCCAGCCGGGCGGGCGTTTCGTTGGTCACGACCGTGTTGGTCAGCCCCATGCGCTCGACCGACTGCGCCAGCGTCTTGGCGCGCGCCGGATGAATCTCATTGGCCAGCACGAATCCCGCATGCGGCGCCAGATGGGTGGTCTTGCCGCCCGGGGCAGCGCACAGGTCGAGCACCCATTCGTCCGGTCCGGGCGCGGCCAGCGCGCCGACCGCCATGGCGCTCGGCTCCTGGATATAATACGCGCCCGCCTCGTATAGTGGATGCTTGCCCGGCCGCTCGTCGGCCGGATAATAGAACCCCTCGGCGCACCAGGGAACGGGCGTCAGGGTGAAATACCGGTGCGCCGGATGGTCTTTGCCCGCCGGATACCGGGGATTGACCCGCAGGCCGTGAGCGCGCGGCGCCCAAAAGCTTTCCAAAAAAACGGGCGCTTGCTCGTCGCCCAGCAAGGCGCGCATGCGCGCGCAAAATGCGGTGGGAAGGGACATCTCGATCCGCCTTTCCTGTGAAATCTAGGGAAAAGCCTTCCCCAAGATGGGGAAGGCTTTCAAACTCAAACGTAAAACAGCATCTTGCCGTAGGTCGGGAACGGCCAATCGGCTTCGCCGACCATGGTTTCCAGCTTGTCGGCTGCCGCACGGGCTGCATCCATCGCCGGAAGAACGGTATCGCGGTAATAGCCTGCCTGGGTCAGCACATCGCTCTGCGGAACGGCCTCTACGGCATCCTGCAAGGCTGCCTGGCAGCTTGCCAGATTGTCCATCCAAGCGGTCAAATCGGCCGCCAGCAGCTTTTCTGCCTGCGCCGAAATGCCGATGGACGCCTTGGTCGCTACGCTGCTCGCCACCTTACTGGAATAAGCGATGCACGCCGGCATGATCTCGCGCGCGATCATTTCCAGCATGGTCAGCACTTCGATATGTAAGGTCTTGCAGTATTCTTCGAGCAGGATTTCCTCACGCGACTGCACTTCGGTCGCCGTACAGATGCCGTGCCGCGCAAGCAGCTTGACATTCTTGTCGTCGGTGTAGTGCATCAGGGCGTCGGGCGTGGTCTTGAGGTTCATCAGACCGCGCTGGGCAGCCGCTTCCTGCCACTCGTCGCTGTATCCGTTGCCGTTGAAGATGATCTGGCGGTGGTTCTTCAGTTCACGCTGTACCAGTCCGGCCAGAGCGGTATCAAAGTTGGTCGCCGCTTCCAGCTCATCGGCGAACTGTCGCAGCGATTCGGCCACAGCTGTGTTCAAAATAAAGTTGGTGCACGCGATGTTGAAGGACGAGCCGGGCATACGGAACTCGAACTTGTTGCCCGTAAAGGCAAAGGGCGAGGTACGGTTGCGGTCGGTCGTGTCCTTGGGGATGGGCGGCAGGGCGGATACGCCGATGTTCATCATGGTCTTTTCCACATCGGTGTAGTCGATGCCGCGCACGAGCGAATCCAAAATAGCTTCCAGTTCGTCGCCGACGAACATGGATACCACAGCCGGAGGCGCTTCCGAGGCGCCCAAACGGTGGTCGTTGCCGGCCGAGGCCGACGAGATGCGCAGCAGGTCCTGATATTCATCGACCGCCTTGATGACCGCGGTCAGGAACAGGATGAACTGGGCATTCGAGTGCGGGGTAGAGCCCGGTTCGAGCAGGTTTTCGCCGCGGTCGGTGGACAGCGACCAGTTGTTGTGCTTGCCCGAGCCGTTGATGCCCGCAAACGGCTTTTCGTGCAGCAGGCAGACAAAGCCATGCTTGTCGGCCACGCGCTTCATGACCTCCATGGTCAGCTGGTTGTGGTCGGTGGCAACATTGGTCGTTTCAAAGATGGGCGCCATCTCGTGCTGGCAGGGCGCCACTTCGTTGTGTTCGGTCTTGGAGGTGATGCCGAGTTTCCACAGCTCGTCGTCGAGTTCTTCCATGAACGCCTTGACGCGCGGACGGATGGAACCAAAGTAATGGTCCTCCATCTCCTGGCCCTTGGGGGGCATGGCGCCAAAGAGCGTACGGCCGGTGAAGATCAGGTCGCGGCGCTTGGCATAATCGGCCTTGTTGATGAGGAAATACTCCTGCTCGGCGCCGACCGTGGTGTTGACACGGCGGCAGTTCTTGCCAAAGAGTTTGAGAACCCGGCAGGCCTGCTTGCTGATGGCGTCCATCGAGCGCAGCAGCGGGGTCTTTTTGTCCAGAATCTCACCTGTATACGAGCAGAACGCCGTCGGGATACACAGGGTATTGTCCTTGATAAACGCATAGCTGGTCGGGTCCCAGGCGGTGTAACCGCGGGCTTCAAAGGTGGCGCGCAAGCCGCCCGACGGGAACGAGGACGCATCCGGTTCGCCCTTGATGAGTTCCTTGCCCGAAAACTCCATGATGACGCTGTCGTGGTCGACCGGGGTGATAAAGCTGTCGTGCTTTTCGGCGGTCACGCCGGTCATCGGCTGGAACCAGTGGGTGAAATGGGTGGCCCCCTTGGAGAGCGCCCAGTCCTTCATCGCATTGGCAACCACACCCGCAATGGCAGGGTCAAGCGCGGTCCCCTCTTCGATCGTGCGCTTGAGTGCCTTATAGGTCTCCTTGGGCAGACGCTCCTTCATCACGCTTTCATTGAACACCATGCTGCCGAAGTATTCCGGCACCCGTTTTGTTTCACAGCTATCCATCTAGCTACCTCCTCCTTCGTATCACAAAAGCAGCCGCCGCCCCTTCCGGGCGCATGCCGCTGCCTTGTCACGCATCCTTATGGATTCCATTATAGGGTTTGGGCTTAGCCCACGTCAAGCACGGCTGTGCGAAATCTTGCCCCCTGTCTTAGATTCCACGCATTCACCGAAGAAACTTATGCCTTTCGGATACTTTCTATGCAATGTGCGCACATTTTGCCGTGCCAAGGCCGGTCTGGCTGTGGGCCCTGTAAAAACTGGCCGCCGGATGGCCGAAAAACCGCGGATTTGTTTGAATCCCCGGCGGCCCTGTGCTATAATAAGGCCGATGTGAGTTTTGCAAGTTTATTCATAGATTCTGTATTTTCTTTCAATCTTAATTTTTTTGATCTAAAGGAGCCTGACAACATGAAGCTTCCCTTTACCAAAATGCACGGCTGTGGCAACGACTATATTTACTTCAACTGCTTTGCCCATCCGGTTGAGCACCCCGAAGAGCTGGCGGTGCGCCTGTCCGACCACCATTTCGGCATCGGCGGCGACGGCGTGATTTTGATTTGCCCGTCCGAAGTGGCGGACGCCAAGATGCGTATGTTCAACGCCGACGGCTCGGAAGGCAAGATGTGCGGCAACGGCATCCGCTGTGTCGGCAAATACTTATACGATAACAACATGGTGGATGGCAAGACCGAGATCACGGTCGAGACCCTCAGCGGCATCAAGACCCTGATTCTCTACCCGCAGGACGGCAAGGTGCAGTCGGTGCGCGTGGACATGGGCCCGGCCATCCTGGACCCCAAGCGTATCCCGGTGTATCTGGACGGCGACCGGGTGGTCGACGCCCCGCTGGTCATCGACGAGCGCGTGTATCACATCACCTGCGTTTCCATGGGCAACCCGCACTGCGTGGTGTTTGTCAAGGAGGACGTGGATGCCATCGATCTCACCCGCATTGGCCCCAAGTTTGAGCACAATCCCCTGTTCCCCGAACGGGTGAACACCGAGTTTGTCAACATCCTGCCCGACGGCACGCTCAAGATGCGCGTGTGGGAGCGCGGCAGCGGCGAGACTTGGGCGTGCGGCACCGGCGCCTGCGCTGTGGGCGTGACCGCCGTGCTGGCCGGTCTGTTCCAGAAGGGCGAGGACATTCTAGTCCATCTGCGCGGCGGCGACCTGACCATCCGCTACACCGACCAGACCGTGTTTATGACCGGTCCGGCCACCACGGTGTTTGAGGGCACCGTAGAAGTTTAATTCCCTGGAAAGGAGCCTTTTTCCGATGAAAGTCAATCAAAATTATCAAAATTTAGAGGACAGCTATCTGTTTTCCACCATTGCCCGCAAGGTTGCCGAATACGGCGAGCGCAATCCGAGCGCCAAGATCATCCGTCTGGGCATCGGTGACGTGACCCTGCCGCTTGCGCCCGTGGTCATCGACGCCATGCAGCAGGCCCTGTGCGAAATGAGCGTACAGGAATCCTTCCGCGGCTATGGCCCCGAACAGGGTTACAGCTTCCTCAAGGATGAAATCCAGGAATACTATGCCCGCCGCGGCACCGAACTGGACGCGGACGAGATCTTCATTTCGGACGGCGCCAAGAGCGACCTGGGCAACATTCTGGACCTGTTCGATGTGGACAACACGGTTTTGATCCCCGACCCGGTGTATCCGGTGTATGTGGACACCAACGTGATGGCAGGCCGCAAGATCGTCTTTATGGATGCCAATGCGGAAAACGGCTTCCTGCCCCTGCCCGACCCGGCAGTCCAGGCGGACATCATCTATCTGTGCTCGCCCAACAACCCGACCGGTGCGGCCTATGACCGCGCGGGCCTGAAAGCCTGGGTCGACTACGCCAATGCGCAGAATGCGGTCATCCTGTACGACGCGGCTTACGAATGCTTTATCGAGGACGAAAGCCTGCCCCGTTCGATCTATGAGATCGAGGGCGCCAAGGACTGCGCGATCGAGTTCTGCTCGTTCTCCAAGATGGCTGGCTTTACCGGCACCCGCTGCGGCTACACGGTCGTGCCCATGGCGCTCGAGCGCGGCGGCATGAACCTGCACAAGATGTGGCTGCGCCGTCAAACCACCAAGTTCAACGGCGTGCCCTATGTCGTGCAGCGCGGCGCGGCGGCGGTCTTTACCCGCGAGGGCCAGAAGCAGATCCACGAGACCCTGGCGTACTACAAGGAAAACGCCAAGGTGCTCGCCCAGACGCTCGACGAGCTGGGTATCTGGTACACGGGGGGCAAGAACAGCCCGTATCTGTGGCTGGAATGCCCGAACGGCATGGATTCCTGGACCTTCTTTGACTATCTGCTGGAAAATGCCAATGTGGTCGGCACACCGGGCGCTGGCTTTGGCAAGAACGGCGACCGTTTCTTCCGCCTGACCGCCTTTGGCGACAAGCAGAAGACGCTGGAAGCAGCCGAACGGCTGAAAAAGCTGCTGGCCAAGTAAAAAATATACAAGCGGCGGAGCATGTCTCCGCCGTCTTTTCACAAAGGAGAAACTATGTATCGTTATCTTCTCTTTGACCTGGACGGCACCTTGACCGATTCCCAGGAGGGCATCACCAAGTCGGCCGACTATGCGCTGCGCACGGTGGCCGGCATCCATACCGATGACCTTTCCACGCTCACGCCCTACATCGGTCCTCCGCTGATCGATGGCTTCATGGAAAACCATCATCTAGACTACGACACCGCGGTGCGCTGCAAGGATGCTTACCGCAGCCGCTATGAAAAGGTCGGGCTGTTTGAAAACCGGGTCTATGACGGCATCCCGGAAGCGCTCGCCCGCTTGCAGGCCGCCGGGCGCACGCTGGCGCTGGCGACCTCCAAACCCGAGGTATTCGCCCAGCGCATTTTGGACCATTTTGACCTGACCCGTTACTTTACGGTCATCTGCGGCGCGACCATCGACGGCCGCATTTCTCAAAAGGGCGAAGTCATCGAGGAAACGCTGCGCCGTCTGAACAATCCTTCTCCCGCGGAAACCATCATGGTCGGCGACCGGCGGCACGATGTGCAGGGCGCCAAGGCCCATGGACTGGACACGCTTGGGGTCCTGTTTGGCTTTGGGTCCGCCGAAGAACTGCAAAACGCTGGGGCCGCTGCACTTGCCGAAACCCCGGCTGCCATGGCCGATTGGCTGCTGGCGCATTAAAAAAAGGCTGGAAACATCCAGCCTTTTTTCGTACACGAAAAACAGCGCGAACCGATCGGTCCGCGCTGCCTCTCTCCCTCTCTTTTCTCAAGCAACCGGTATTGGTTTGTTTATTTGCGCAAAGCGTCTACATACTGTGCCAACAGATCGACCGACTTATCCACGCCCAGACGGCCAGCATTGACGCACAGGTCATAATGCTCGCACTTGCCCCATACCTTGCCGGTATAGTAGTTGTAGTAAGTCGAACGCTGTTTATCCATCTTTTCCAGAGCGGCTTCCGGGGTCTTGCCGGTGATCTCATAGTCGCCATGGGCCTGGATGCGACGCACACGGTCCTCAATGGTACCGTGGATGAAGAAGTCAAATTTATTGGTGCATTCGCGCAAAACGTGGTCGCCGCAACGGCCTACGATGACGCAGGGGCCGGACTCCGCCGCTTCGCGGATGACTTTGGCCTGGGCCAGATACAGCTGGTCGGTCAGGCTCATGCCGTTCAGGCCCGTGGACCCGAACATGGTCAGCGAATACAAAAAGCTGTTGGTCGCACGCTTGTCGAGCTGCTCGAACAGTTCTTCGCTAAAGCCGGATTTCTTCGCCGCACGGGTAATCAGCTCACGGTCGAGAAACGAAATTCCCAGACGCTTGGCCAGTTTATGTCCGATTTCGCGGCCGCCGGTGCCGTACTGTCTGCTGATTGTAATGATGAGGTTATCTGTCATTGCCGATCCCTCCATTCCGCGGGGCTTATACAAATTAACCAATGAACTATGCTATTATTATGCCCCACTTGGGCAGATTTGTCAAGCGTTTTTCACTGGCATTTTGCTTATTGTTGACTGTTTGTAACCTTTTATGCTTGGTCCCCGACCAACATTCGGCCTACCGTATCGATATTTCCGGCGCCCATGGTGAGGATTAAATCGCCCGGACGGGCTTCTTCGCGCAGAAAATCGGCGATTTCGTCAAAGCTGTCAAAGCAGCGTGCGCCCGGCACGGCAGCAGCCAGATCGCTCGAATAAATGCCGATGGTATTCTTTTCACGAGCGGCATAAATGGGCGCCAAAACAGCCAGATCGCACAATTTCAGGGCCTCTACGAACTCCCCAAACAGCGCCTTGGTGCGGGTATAGGTGTGGGGCTGAAACGCGCACAAAATGCGGTCAAATCCCATGTCGTGCGCCGCGGTCAGGGTAGCGCGCATCTCGCTGGGGTGGTGGGCATAGTCGTCCACGACCACCGCGCCGTTGGGCAGGGTGCCGGTGCGCTGGAAGCGGCGGGACGAGCCGGTAAAGGCCGACAGGCCCTCCCCGACGCGTGCGCTGTCCAGATTGAGATAATACGATACCGCGCAGGCGGCCAGGGCGTTGAGCATATTGTGCTTGCCCGGCACATTGAGCGTCACGGTCGTATACGGCTGGCCGTGCACTTCGACGGTGAAATGATAGTATCCCTTTTCAATCGAGATGTTGACCGGACGCACATCGGCAGTTTCCGATGTGCCGAAGGTCAGGATGCGGCGCGGCACGTCCTGCACGGCGCGCAGGGCGTTGGCATCGTCCGCATTGACGACCACCAGGCCGTTTTCCGGCGTGCGCAGGCAAAATTCATGGAACGAATGGATGATGTCATCCAGGTCCTTGAAAAAGTCCAGATGGTCGGCTTCGATGTTCAAAATGACCGCCACCGTGGGCGAAAAACTCAAAAACGAATTGCAGTATTCGCACGACTCAGCCACAAAGCAGCCATGGCCGCCGATGCGCAGCGTGCCGCCGATGGCCGGCAGATGGCTGCCCACCATAACCGTGGGGTCCAGCTTGGCGTGCATGGCGATCAAGCTCATCATGGACGTGGTCGTGGTCTTGCCATGGGTGCCCGACAGGCAGATGACGTTTTGATAATCCTTCATCAGGCTGCCCCAGGCTTCGGCGCGTTCGAGCACCGGCAGGCCCAGTTCATGCGCGCGCATGATCTCCGGGTTGTCATCATGGACAGCTGCGGTGCGGATGATGACCGATGCCTGCTCGACATTTTCGGGCAGATGAGCATAGGTGATTTTGGCGCCCAGCCGTTCCAGCCGTTCGGCCACCGCCGAATGGGCACGGTCGGACCCGGTGACCGGCACGCCGAGCGACAGCAGCAACTCGGCCAGGGCGCTCATCGAAACGCCGCCGATGCCAATCAGGTGCATGGATTTCTTTTCATCTATATAAGGCTTCAGGGAATGTTCCATTTGGAAATGCTCCTTCTCTCTATTTGAACTTCTCAAAAAACGAAAATTTTTTCCGCGTACTTGTATATTATATGCCAACCTGTCCAAAATATAAATAGCAAATCTCCCGATTTAGACAGTTTCTAAGGAGCATTCAATTATGGAAATCACCGACATTAAATTTCGCCATTTTCACGATGAGGGCCGCCTGCGTGCGCTGGTATCGGTCACGTTCGACGATGTGTTCGCCGTGCATGACATCAAGATCATTGACGGCAACGACCGGTTGTTCCTCGCCATGCCTTCGCGCCGCATGCCGGACGGCAAATACCGGGACATTGTCCATCCGATCGGCCCCAGCCTGCGCGAAACGCTGGAAAAAACCGTGCTGCGCGCCTATGAGGAGCAGCAGCACCCCATGTAAGCCCTTCCCTTTCTTATCCTCCCTATTCTGAAAACAGCGGCGCACCCAGTTCTGGGTGCGCCGCTGCGTATTTTATTCCTCTTCGTCCTGCCATTTTTTCCGCTGCCGCTTGGCCAGCCGGAACACTAGATACTGTGCCAGTACAATGCCGACCACGCACACCACCACAAACGAAACAAAGCAAATGGCCAAAATCATCGCCTGCTGCACGGCATCCACTCCGTCCAGTTTGCCCGACCACAGCCGCTGTACGATAAACAGCACCGCGATGATGACGCCAGACACAAACCCGACCTTCATATTATAGCGCAGCGGGAATACATCGGCTTCGGCGTACTGGTTGTCGTCCCCCAAGCCGCGGCGGATCATCATCACCAGACAGACGATCTGCGCGAGCAAAAAGGTGCCCAGTTCGATCGGCCGCAACGAAATTTCCCCCATGCGGCCGCTCCAAGCCTGCAACAGCGTATCGAGTGCAATCCCAACGGTCAGGATGATATACCCCACCTTGTAAATGCGGTTGACTTCAAGCGCCACCCGCTCATCGACCATTTTCTTTTTCATGTTCGTTCGCCCCTTCCGGTTCCCAAAATAAGTCATCGAGTGTCTTTCCCAGTGTGCGGCAGATCGCCAGACAGAGATTGAGCGTGGGGTTATAGCCCCCGGACTCAATCAGGCTGATGGTCTGCCGCGTCACGCCGACCGCCTCGGCGAGCTGCGCCTGGGAGAGATCGCATTCCATGCGCGCCATACGCATGCGTTTGTTCTTCATGCCATCACCTTCCTTGTGGCTCTTAGTATATACTATCCCTTGCATTATGTCAACTATATCTTACATAATTTCTTTTATATTTTGCATAGCGCCGTTTATGCCGGACACAGAAAACGCCCCGGGCCGCAGCCCGGGGCACGCTTTTCTCTGCCCTGAACGTATAAAACCATACCGCTCGGGATACACTAATGCGCATGAAATGCAAGATTGGCCGTATCTTTGGTCTTTTGACCTGCCTATCCATTTGCTTTTTATTTTGGACCGTGCATGGCGAACCCACTGTCCACACCATGCCCGCGGCGCAGCCGTGCGACCTGACCGGTCTGCTGGAAAAGACAACGTGGACCGCTTCCGATTATCGGATGCTCACCGAGCAGACCGGTCTGACCTCCGCGGCGCTCGACCTGCTGCGGCAGCGGGGCGAACTGGACACCATTCCGGACATCCAGAACGCCTATTTTCAGCCGGTGGCCGCGACCTGTACGGCAAATCAGCTCATTTCCCGCTCCGAGCGGCTGACCGAAGGGGCTGCGCCTCTCACCGCTCTGGAGGACGGCGACATTCTCCTAACGCCCTGCTCGCATGTGTTTGGCTGGCGCAACGGCCATGCCGCTCTGGTCGTCGACGCCGAGCAAGGCACCACGCTGGAAGCCATCGTCATCGGGCAAAACTCCACCCTGCGGTCGATCGACCACTGGAAGGCGCTCCCGGCCGTGGCTGTGTACCGTCTGCGCGGGGTGGACGCCGAGACCCGGTCGGCCATTGCGCAGACGGCCGCCCGGCGGCTGACCGATGTGCCCTATTCACTGACCGTAGGAATCTTATCGGCCAAGCGCACGCCGGGCGCCGTGACCGGCACCCAGTGCGCCCATCTGGTGTGGGAAGCCTTTGCCGCCTTTGGCTACGACCTGGACGCCAACGGTGGCGGCTTGGTGACGCCGGGCGACCTGGCGCGCAGCCCGCTTTTGGAGCTCAAACAGGTCTACGGCCTGCCGCTGACCGATTAGGCCATGGGGTTTTGCCGCTCGAATGCGCGCAGGGCGGCAATGCGCTGTTTGTAGTCGGGCAGGTACCGCCCGACCTCGGCATAAAAGGCCGGACTGTGGTTTTTGACCCGGATGTGCGCCAGCTCGTGCACCACGATATATTCCCGCAAAGCGGGCGGCAGGCGCATGACGCGGAAGCTGTAACAGATGCTGTTTTTCGCCGAGCAGCTGCCCCACCGCCGGGCGGCGGACGTGATTTTTACCCCCGTGCAGGTGACGCCCATGCGGATGGCCCAGGCAGCCGTCAGGGCGGGCAGTTCGGTGCGCGCTGCCTGCTTCCAGGCGGCAATCTCGGCCTCGGTCGGGTGATAACGCGCCGCGGCGCGCGCCTTTTGGGCGGCGACATGCGCGTCGATCCAGTCCTGTTTTTCGCGCACAAAGCGTTCGATTTCGCGCAGCGGCACCCGGCGCGGCGCACGGATGGTCACGCTGCCCTGTTCGTCCACCCGGATCTGGATGGTCTTGCGCCGCGCGCGGACAATGGGATAGGGAATGGCCATGGGATGTTCCTCGCTTTCTTCTTTTTAGCATACCGCATGGAAAAAACTCTGGCAAGCCGCTTGGCGCAAAAGGGCAACCTGTGCTATACTTGGGGAAAACGGCCAGGGGGGACAGGGACGATGACCAATTTTAAACTCGTCATTCAATACGACGGCGGCCGGTACAACGGCTGGCAGCGGCTGGGCAATACCGACAACACCATCCAGGGCAAAATCGAGCGTGTGCTGAGCGAAATGACCGGCCATGCGGTCGAGATTCACGGCGCAGGCCGCACCGATGCGGGCGTACATGCGGCCGGACAGGTGGCCAGCTTCAAAATCAACACCGCCATGCAGCCGGATGAAATCCGCGATTATTTAAATCACTATCTGCCGCAAGACATCGGCATTTTGTCCTGCGAAAGTATGCCCGAGCGGTTCCATGCCCGGCTCACTCCCTCGTCCAAGCACTACACCTACCGGCTGTGGTGTTCCAAGCTGCCCAACGTGTTCGAGCGCCGGTATTTGACGCTTTGGGACAAACCGCTCGATCTGGACGCCATGCGCAAAGCGGCTGACCTACTCTGCGGCACCCACGATTTCCGCGCGTTCAGCTCGGTGAACCGCCGCTTTCAGAAATCGACCGTGCGCACCATCGATTCCATCACCATCACGTCCAACGGCGGCGAAGTCCGGTTGGACTTTCGCGGCAACGGGTTCCTCTATCACATGGTGCGCATCCTGACCGGTACGTTGGTCGAGATCGGCGCAGGCGAACGGGACCCGGACAGCATCCTGCGCGCGTTTGCCTCGCAGAACCGGCAGGACGCCGGCATCACCATGCCGCCGCAGGGGCTTATCCTCACCCAGATTCAATACCCCGGCTGCCGGTAAGCCCGGCACCCCAAGGAGGCACCGTCTATGGAAAACACCATCCTTGTGCTGGAAGATTTTTTAGCCAATGTTTCCGGTCTTGCCATTTTGCTGTTTGAGTTCATCGGCGTGGGCATTATTATCGTCAGCGGTGTATGCGGTTTTGTCCGCTATGTCCGCAAGGCGCCCGATACCCGCATCTACCTGGCCCGCGGGCTGGCGATGGGTCTGGAATTCAAGCTCGGCAGCGAGATTTTGCGCACCGTGATCGTGCGCGAATGGAAAGAAATCGCCATTGTGGCTGGTATCATTGCGCTGCGCGCCGCGCTGACGCTGCTCATCCACTGGGAAATGAAACAGGAATAAACAAAGCCCTCCAGATGGAGGGCTTTTGTCATGCGCCTGGGTCGTCCAGCAGGCGCGTGCGGTTGCGGTGATAATACCAGATGCCAAGCAGGTCGGCCAGCGCCCAGCCGATGGGCACCGACCACCAGATGCCCACCACGCCCGTAAAGGGCGCGAGCGCATAGGCCAGCCCCACCCGGGTGCCGAGCGATGCAATGGTCAGCACCACCGACATGGCCGGCCGGCGCACGGCCCGGTAAAAGCCGTACAGCAAAAACAAGATGCCAATGCCAGCATAGCACAGCCCTTCGATGCGGAGATACTGCACGCCGATGGCGATGATCTCGGTTTTCGCCGGGTCGATAAAGATGTGCATGAGCGGCTGGGCAAAGACACAGACCAACATGCTGACCATCCCGCAGAACACCAGCGCGCTAATGGCCGCGCTGCGGATGCCCTGCCGCACGCGGTCCGGCTGGCGGGCGCCGTAGTTCTGCGCGACAAAGGTGGAAAAGGCGTTGCCGAAGTCCTGCACGGGCATATAGGCAAACGAATCGATCTTGACCGCCGCGGCAAAAGCGGCCATGACGGCAGGCCCAAAGCTGTTGACCAGTCCCTGCACCATCAGGATGCCGAAATTCATGATCGACTGCTGCACACAGGTCAGCACCGAAAACGAGGCGATCTCCCGCAGGACTGACCCGTCCCACCGCCATTGCTCCCGCTTGGGACGAAACTGCGGGAACCGCACCAGCGTATACAGGGCAAGGCCGACACCGGATACGATTTGCGCCTGTACGGTCGCCCAGGCCGCACCGGCCACCCCCCACCGGAACACCAGCACATACAGCAGATCGAGCCCGATGTTGAGCCCAGCCGACAGGGCCAGGAACAAAAGCGGCACCACCGAATTGCCGACCGCGCGCAGCAGGGCGGCAAAATAGTTATACAGGAACACGGCCAGGATGCCCCAGAAAATGACGCTCAAATACTCGCGCATGAGGGGTGCGACCTGGGCCGGGGTGCGCAAAAACCAGACGATGGGGTCTAAGAGCGCAAACACCGCCAGATTGAGTGCCACGGCGGCCACGGCAATCAGCCCAAACGAGTGCACCAGACAGGCTTGCAGCCGCTGCTGGTTGTTCTGGCCGAAATAGATGGAAAAGGCCGCGCCGCTGCCCATGCACAGCCCAAGCAAAATCGAGGTCAAAAAGGTCATCAGCGTATAGGCTGAGCCCACGGCGGCCAGCGCGTCGGCCCCGAGAACGCGGCCCACGATGATGGTGTCCGCGATGTTATAAAGCTGCTGGAGCAGGTTGCCGGCCATCATGGGCGCGGCAAATGCGATCAGGCTGCGGGTGATCGGCCCTTGGACCAAACTGTTCTGCATGATTACCGGGCGCGGTAGACCGGCACCCCTGCCTCCTTGGTGCAGGTGATCTGCTTTTGGGTCAGCATATACGGCAGCAGAGCGTCCAAAAACGCATTCACATCGGTCACGGCAATGCGCCGGCTGGAAAACGGTCGGGATGCGGTCAGGCCGTCGACCACCGCGGCCAGCTCGGCCCGGGTCATGCCCTCGGACTTGGCCAGCGCGCGGCGGATCTTGGCCGCGCCTTTGGCATACAGCAGCTTGGTATCATCCTGCGCGGCGCGCTGGCTGCGCCACATGCCCCAGCCGTACAGCAGCATGGTCACCACCATGAACAACAGCACATAGGGGATATACCGGAGCAGGTTCATCGTGCTTTCTCCCCTTTCCACAGGATAAAACGGTGGTCATGCAAGATTTCCAGAAAACGAATCAGCCGCGAAAGCGACTTTTCCATGTCCGGATAGGTCCGGTCCAGTTCCTGCGCGATCGCATGCACATCCCGTTCGCCGTCAATCAGGCTCCAGACAAAGCTGCCGTAACTGTCCAGCTTGATCTGGCTGACGCGCGGCTTGTGGAAAAATTTCTGGGCAATGGTGTGATAAAATCCTTTCCACTCTTTGGAGATGATAATCACACCCGCATCATCGGTCGTAAATTCGTTTTCCGGATTGCGCACCGGGATAAATTCCAGATAATTCGGCTGGGATTTGCACTTTGCCATAGCTCCTACCGTTCCTTTCTGATGGGATAAACAGCCTGCCCGAAACCGGGCAGGCTGCTGTTCTTACGATTTCTTCTTGTTTTTGGTGCAGACATAGACCAGGCTTGCCAGCAGCAGGCAGAAGACTACCAGGCCGCCGATCTTGCCGATCGAGAGGATTTCAGACATATTGATGTCCATCTTGAGGGCTGCAATCGCTGCCAGGACGATGCCCATCAGGCCTTCGCCCGCGATCAGACCCGAGGTGTACAGAACACCGCGGTCCACGCTTTCCTTGCGCTCCTCATCGGAAACATTCTTGCGTCTTTCCATGAACCAGCGCACGATGCCGCCGGACATGATGCCAGCGCTCAGGCTGAACGGCAGGTACATGCCGACTGCAAACGGCATGACCGGAACCTTCAGGATCTCAACAACGATGGCAATGCCAACGCCGGTCAGGATCATCGCCCACGGCAGTTCGGCATTCATAATGCCTTCGACCAGCATACGCATCATGGTCGCCTGCGGTGCAGGCAGTTCCTCGCCGCCATAGCTCCACGCCTCATTTAAGAGGTACAGCACAAAGCCGATGGCTGCCGACGAAACGATGACACCAACGATCTCAGCCAGCTGCTGCTTCTTCGGGGTTGCGCCCAGAATAAAGCCGGTCTTGAGGTCCTGCGAGCAGTCGCCGGCAATAGCTGCGATGACACAGATGATGCCGCCAATCGCAATCGCACCGATCATGCCCTGGGTGCCGGTGGTGCCGGTGCCCTTGAGCAGCAGGGTGGTGATGATGATGGTCGCGATCGCCATACCCGAAACCGGGTTGTTGGACGAGCCGATCAGGCCGACCATACGGGACGAAACGGTTGCAAAGAAGAAGCCAAAGATGACAACGATCAGGGCGCCGATCGGGCTGACCGGGAAGGCCGGTACCAGCCAGATGGCCAGAACGATGATGACGAGGACCACCAGCAGCGCCGGCATAGGCAGGTCCTGCTGGGTGCGCAGGGTGCTGCCCTGCGAGGTGTGCTTGTGGCTCAGGCTGCTCATAGCCTGCTTAAAGGTGCGCAGGATGAGCGGGAAGCTCTTGATCAGGCTGATGATACCGCCGGTCGCCACCGCGCCCGCGCCGATATACTTGATATAATTGCTCCACAGAGCGTTCGGTGCCATGGCACTGATGGGAGCTGTGCCCGGGAATACGGTTGCATCCGCGCCGAACAGCGCGATGAGCGGCATGATGACAAACCAGCTCAGCGTACCGCCTGCCAGCATGTAGCTGGAAATCTTGGGACCACAGATATAGCCGACACCGACCAGGGCGGGCAGCACCTGGATGCCGACCGACGAACCCTTGTAAGAGGCGATGTCATGCCCGATTTCGCTCGGGAAGAACTGGAAGCCGTCGGACAGCAGCTTGTAGAGCGCTGCGACGCCCAAGCCGGAAAAGACGATACCAGCCTTGCTACCGCCTTCTTCGCCGGCCAGCAGCACTTCGGCGCAGGCCGTGCCTTCCGGGAAGGGAAGCGTGCCATGCTCTTCGACGATGAGGGCCTGACGCAGCGGCACCATGAAGATGACACCCAGCACACCGCCGACCAGTGCAACCAGGAAAATGGTCAGCAGGCTGGGCGGGTCGATGATGCCGTCATCTGCCCACAGGAACAGAGCGGGCAGGGTGAAGATCGCACCAGCTGCGACCGATTCACCGGCCGAACCAATGGTCTGCACCAGGTTGTTTTCCAAAATGGAATCGCGGCGCAAAATGATTCGGATTACGCCCATGGACACAACCGCAGCCGGAATCGAGGCCGAGATGGTCATACCTACGCGCAGTCCGAGATAAGCGTTTGCCGCACCGAATACAATGGCCAGTACGATACCGATGAGGATCGATGTGACCGTAAATTCGGGTACGACGCGATCAGCCGGAATATATGGCTTAAAATCGCTGTTTTTGTTGGACATACCAAAAAACCCTTTCTTTTTTTCTCTTTCCCGCAACATAAAGGGAATACAAATCAGTATTATAGCAGTTTTACACCTTAAAAGAAAGGGAAAACTCTAGAAACACAAATGTTCGTACAAAATAGACAAAAAAATCTCCATTTTCTTGCACAAGACGAGCAGGACAAGCGGCCAAAGTTTCAAAAATCAGCGGATTTTCCCCACGCAGTAAGCACGAACCAACCGCGGCAACTTGCGGCAGACTGGTGTCCCGTATCCCGTAGGACGCCCCATTTTTATATACCGAAAATTCATTTGTATATCTTCTTGGACCGACCATCGGCCCCTTGCCTGGACTTCTGTTTCATGGTATCATCAAAAGAAATGACATGCCGCCCCACGTTCGACCCGTTTTTTGTGGGATTTCGACCCATTTACCACCATCCCAAGGGGGAATCTTTTATGCCACCAGTCAACATTCTCATCAAACCAGCCTCTTCGGCCTGCAACATGGCGTGCGCCTACTGCTTTTACCGCGACGTGTCTTCCAACCGGGAAACTGCTTTTGAAGGTATGCTTTCCTTGGAAACCATGGAGACCGTCATCCGCAGCGCTTTTGAATATGCCGACCATTTATGTTCCTTCACTTTCCAAGGCGGAGAGCCCACCCTGCGCGGACTGGATTTTTTCCGGGAGGTGGTCAAGCTGCAAAAAGCCTGCAACACCCGTGGACTGCGCGTGGTCAACAGCATCCAGACCAATGGTCTGGCCATCGATGAAGAATGGGCGGCTTTTCTGGCCGAAAACCAGTTCCTGGTCGGCCTGTCGCTCGACGGCCCGTCCGACCTGCACAACCTCAACCGCATCGATACCGCCGGGAAAGGCACCTTTTCCCGTGTGCTGCATGCCGCGCAGCTCTTTGACCGCTATCACGTCGAATACAATGTGCTTTGCGTCGTGACCGGCCGCAATGCGCGCTCAATCGAAAAAATCTATCGGTTTTACAAGCGGCAGGGCTTCCGGTATTTGCAGTTCATCCCCTGCCTCGAGCCGCTCGGACAAGAGCGCGGCCAGGAAGCCTATCATCTGTCCACAGCAGAATATGGCCAGTTTCTCATCCGTCTTTTTGATTTATGGCTGGATGATTTCCGCAAGGGCGAATACATCAGCATCCGCCACCTGGACAACTGGCTGTTCATGCTGCTCGGCCAGCCGCCTGAGGCGTGCAATATGGCCGGACAGTGTTCCATTCAATTTGTTGTCGAGGGCGACGGCGGGGTGTATCCCTGCGACTTCTATGTGCTCGATGAATGGCGCATGGGCACCATCGGCCAGACCCCGCTGGCCGACATGGCATCCGGCCCGGTCGCTCAGCGATTCATCGCCCAGTCGCTCCCCCGGCCGGACGCCTGCCAAAGCTGTCCGTATGTCTCCCTGTGCCGCAACGGCTGCCGCCGCGACCGTGCTGTCCTGCCCGATGGCACCAGTGGCCTGAACCAATACTGTGAGGCATACCAGACCTTTTTCTCTCAGCGTGGCCGGCAGCTTGGGGAAGCGCTTGCGCTGGTCCGTCGCTGGCGGGCACAGAATGGACTGTAATCCGTGATTTTGTTTTTTTGCAAATAGAAGGCCCGCAGCCGAATGTACTCGGCTGCGGGCCTTTGGTTTTCCCGATTCTCTAAGTTTGCGAGCGTTTTCAGGAAAACCCCTTATGGATTATGGGAGCAATTTTACCATGAGTGTAAATGTTTCCGCACGGAGGATGGGACGCTCGAGGTGCAGGCTACCGTCCTCATAGCCGCTGAGCATGCCCTTGGCAATCAGACCGGCGGCGCTGGCCTTGGCGTATTCCGGGATATTCGCCGCATCGGTGAACCGGTCGAGCACGCTCAGGTCATCGCTCGCCAGGTTTGCGGCACGGGCAACCATGGTGACCACTTCGGCGCGCGTCGCGCGGTCCTGGCCGTTCATGTGGCCCTTTTCATCGCCTTGCAGGATACCAGCCTTCTTGGCAGTCGCCAGGATGTCCTTGGCCCAGGCCGAGGAGCGGTCGCCCTGCGCGATGGTACCGGTTTCGGTGATCGGGATGTTTTTCGTCTTCAGGAGAACGGTCGCGACTTCCTCACGGGTGATGGTGTCATCCGGACGGATGTAGCCGTTGCCTGCATCGCCGCTGACGATCTTGTTTTCGATCATCTTCTGGATGGTGTCATATGCCCAATGGGTCTTGGGCACATCGACGCCAATCGTGCTGGTGCCGCTGGTGCTGCCCGTAACTTCGCTGGTTGCGTCGGCCTTGCCCGAATAATCGTCAAAGTCGGCTGCATAGTCCTTGAGGAAGTCGGTCGGCTCATAACCGGCTGCGCCTTCAAACGAGCCCTTGTTCCAGGCGGCCAGGGTCGCCCAGGTGGTGCTCTCGCCGGCATTGACCGTGTAGGAATGGATGACCGGCACATCGGTCGCCTTTTCGGTCACCGATGCGTGCAGGTCGGTCACGATGCGTACATACTTGGCGTCACCCAGGTCGGACAGGTCGATGGTGCCCTTGCCGTCCTTGAGGTCGGCGCTCTTGCTGTTCTTGGCCGTCTTGCCATCGTCCGATGCTTCGACGGTGATCTTGGCCGATGCTGCGCCCGGAATGGAAACATCATAGGCCAGGTCCTTCAGGCTGTCGCTGACCGCGCGCCATTCGGTGGTGTGCTTGCCGTTGGTGACGATGTTCTTGGGGTTAAAGTCCAGCCAAACGACCAGGCTTTCGCTCTTCGGGCCCTTGGACTGGGGTGCTGCATAGATGGCTGCATTTTCATCGGCCGACAGCTTGGTTTTGTAGAAGCGAATCTGGCCAATGTCGCCGGTGAGCATGGTATGGGTCTTGCCGCGGTTGCGGCCCGTCAGCAGATGACGGTGGAACGAGAAACCGGCATACATCGAAGCGCCCGGCCAGTTTTTGATTTCGGAATCAAAATCCGGAGCATCGATCGAGCCCGACTGCTTGGTGTTCTCCCAGCTGATGCCGCCGGTCGCACGGTCAAAGCCACCGGTGTACTGGACCCACTTGCCCAGCTGAACGCCTGCGCCGTCGATCGAGTCGTCGTCGTTCCAGAAATATTCGCCGTTGTCGTTGTTGAAGCCAATGCCGTAGGTGACCATGCCGGTCTGACGGACAGCCATACGGAAGAGGTAGTTGGTGCCATAGCTGATGGAAGCGCCCTTGACGAGCAGCGGGTTGTGGTCCCATTCGCCTTCCTTAGCCAGCCGGTCGACATTGGCCCAGACCATACCGGTCACGCCGTTGTCGATGGTGTAGTTGCGGTTGTCCGGGATTTCGACATAGTCGTCCACGCCGTCGAGCGACAGGCCATAGCCGCCGTCATACTGTACCAGGGTCGGATTGCCGCGAATCAGGCCATCATTGCCCATGCCCGACTGGTCCTTGACAATCGGCACACCCTGCATGTCACCCAGGATGGTGACCGTCTGTGCCGGGGCGTCCCCGATCGTAACCGGATAGTCGCCGCCCGCCGGGAAATTGTAGGTAAATTCTACGGTCTTGGTTTCGCCCGCCTGGAGCGCTACCGACTGCGTGCCCAGAGTCTGGCCGTTTACCTTGAACGGAACGGTCGCGGTACCGCTTTCGTTGCCGATGTTCTTCACATCTGCCTTGATGTGCAGGCGATCGCTGGTCAAGTCGCTGGTTTCGCCATCGCCCAGCTTAACGCGCAGATTGCTGTACGAATAGGTCGCGCTGCGGAAGCCCACGTCGACCGTCTTGGAGTAGCCTGCCATGGTAAGCGTATGCTTGCCCAGTTCGAGCAGGCTCAGTTCGCCCGACAGCTCGCGCGACTCGCCCGGATTCAGGGCAATGACGCGGCTGGTCGCCGGATCGCCAAATTCATAGAGATACCGGTCCTTGCCGTTGTCGCTGATCTTGAAGGCGACCGCTGCCAGGCCCTTGCCCGTATTGGTCACCTTGGCGGAAACCTTGACGGTGCCGCTCGACAGGACCGAATCGGGCGTGATGGAAATGTTGTCAAATTGCAGCGAGGGGTCGCCGTTCGTGATGGATACGGTTTCCGCGATCTTTTCTTCGCTGCCGCTCAGACCCACGTTGGAGTAGGTCAGCACGTCACCGCGAACGGTGCACTGGAGCATATCGCCCTTACCGGTGGCGAGGATTTCGGGGAAATTCTCGTTCGGGCGCGAGGTATCCGAGCCCAGATCGATCTTGGAGTCGCCGATGCGGGCATCGCCCTGGGTGACATACAGCGTCTTGGCGCCGCGGGTGGGGTCGCTGGAAACGCCGCGCGAATAAACGTGGGTATGACCTCCGAACATGATGTTCACATTGCCGGCTTCGGCAATGGCGGGGATGTACTTGCGGGTCAGGTCATCCTCATAGGGATGGTGCATGGTGAGGATGCGGAAGTCCGCATTTTTGGCTTCGGCCGATGCCAAGTCAGCCTTCAGCCAGTTGAGCGAATCGTCAACCAGCTTACGGGTGGCGGCATCGACCGTGCCACCGGAAGAAGAATTGAGCTCGAACAGCGACCAGGGGTTGCTGTCCATCATGGTGATATGGAGTCCTCCCACATTAAAGGAGACATTGCGGCCATTCTCGTTGGAATGGTACTGTTCCTTCTGGGTTTTGGAGATGTATTCGTCGAAATAAACGCCATAGTCGTGGTTGCCGCTGTTGTAGATGACCGGCACGTTGTGCAAGAAGTCACCCGCGTTGCGGAACCAGTAGGCAAACTGGTCTTTCTGGCTGCCCGTTCCTTCGACCGTGTCGCCGGTGTGCAGGATAAAGTGCGGGTCGAATTTGGTGATGGCCGCCGAGACCTGTTCGGCAGTTTCAAAGCGGTGGCTGTCACTGACAACGACAAACCGGATCTCTTCCGGGTCGGTGGGCAGGGTGCGGAACGAACCCTGGACCGACTGCCCGTTTTCGGCCTTGACTTCATAGACATACTTAGTGTCCGGGGTCAGGCCGGTCAGGCGGGCACGGTACATGTGCATCGGTTTGCCCTGGAAGGCTTCGCCTTCCTCCACGGCCACGTCCAGCGTCTGCATGGCGTCGGCCGAGGTGCCGTAAGACAGGGTGGATTTCATAGGGCTGTCCAGCTCCCAGGCGACCACCATGCCGTCGGTCTTGGGGGTAAGCAGGTAAGGCCCTGCCAAAAACGATGCCGGGCCGTTTTGTTCGTTGACCGCCAGCGCCTGCATGGGCAGCATGGTCAGCACCATCGCCCAGGCCAGAAGGAAGCTGACGATCCGGCTCTTACGCAAAAACTGCTTTTTCATCGCATATCGCACTCCTCTTTTTCAGTGCAGCAATTACAGGTCAATCTGACCGCGGGGATCGCGCTCGCTCGATCCGGTCGCAGAATTGCTGGCTGAGTGTTTTTTGGACTGTGCCTGCCCAGGAGGAGTCGGATTCAATGGGATCGAGGGTGCTCAGTTCGGGCAGCCCATCGGCCGTGCGCGCCGAAGCGTTCACCGGCAGACGGCAGCTTTTGGCCTCGAGAAAGCACTCCTGTCCCCGGCGGGACAAAAACCAATCGATGAACCGTTTGGCATTTTCCCGCTCGTCCGGCGGGCCGCCTCGCACCAAAGCACAGGCGCCCACCTCCACAGCGGTCCCATCCTGCGGATACCGCAGCTCGACCGGATACCCATCCAATGCCGCTCGCCTTCCATCGTGGGAAAAGGCGATCCCTACGGCCACTTCCCCGGTTTTGACCGCATCCACCGGCCCCAGCCCGCTGGACGTATAAAACGCGACGTTCTCGTCCAATGCGGCGAAATAAGTCCACGCCGCCGGTTCGCCCAATTTCTGCATCAGCGCTGCCAGAACGGTGTACGACGTGCCCGAACTGCGCGGAGACGCCATGACCACCTGCCCGGCAAAGGCCGGGTCCAGCAGGTCATCCCAGGTGTCCGGATAGGGGGTCCCGGTCCGGCTGAACCATTCCTGATTGCACACAAACCCGATCACACCGATATAGATGGGGTTCCAGTAACCCTGTGCATCGCAATAGGCTTCGGGCACGTTTTGCAGCTGGCTGCTTTGATACGGCTCCAAAAGCCCTGCCTGGGCGGCATTTTCATAATGTTCCGACGGCCCACCCAACACGACGGATGCGCGCGGGGCATCCCTTTCCTGCTCCACACGCTGCATCATTTCGCCGGCGGATAGCCGCTCGCATTGGACTTCGATCCCGGTATCCTTGGTAAAAGCATGCAGGTATACGGGTAATTCCTCTTCGGGTAATGCGCTGTACACCGTCAGTCTGCCACCTGACGTCGCCTGCCCCGCGGGCGGCGGCGATGCATCGGCCTGCGGCTGTTCGGACGGCTGCTGCGGGGTGCATCCGCAAAGCAGCCAGGCAGCCAAACCGGCCAGCACCAGACAGCGTCTTACCGCTTGGAAACGGCACAGTCCTCCTTTCCTCCTCATTATAACAATCCACCCCTTTGCGCCGCCATCTGCCCGCTTATGAGAAAAAATCCCTTTTGCCGGGCGTACAGCGAATTTCTTTGTTTTCTTCCGATATATTTTTGCTATTGTGCCGCGGCGCGGTAATCGCGCGGCGACTGGCCGGTGCGCTTTTTGAACAGATAACTGAAATAATTGGGGTCGTGATAGCCCACATCGAAGGCAATGTCGCTCATTTTGTCCTTGGTGGTGCGCAGCCGTTCCTTGGCGGCCTCGATGCGCACCCGGGTCAGGTATTCGACAAAGGTTTCCCCGGTCTGCTGGGAAAAGACGGTCGAAAAATGGTTGGGGCTAAAGCCCACGGCGGCTGCCACCGCGTGCAGCGACAGTTCTTCCTCGGGATAGTGGGCGGCAATGTATTCCTGCGCCCGCTGGATTTCGGCGGCATAGCGCACCTGGCCGCTGCCTGCCCGGCGGCCGATCACCTGCCGGAGGGCATCGGCCGCATACCCCAGTGTGCTTTCGCGGGTCTGCGCCGCGCGCAGCACCTGCTGGGGGTCCTGTTCCCAGGTCTTTTCGCCGTTGTCCAGCCGCGCGGCCGTGACCAGCAAATCCATGAGTAGGTAATACCGGTACAAGACGCTCTGGATGTCGTCGTCGGACACCCCGCCGAAGTGGTTTTCGAGCAGCACCGGGATGTCGTCCAGCCGGGCATGCCGCAGCTTTTCCACCAGCGGTACATTGGCCCGGATGTCAAACCGCCGCCCTTCCTCGGGGGCGGGCAGGTCGCCATATCCGGCAATGCCGCCCGAAAGGCCGCGCAGCTGTCCGGCCGCCTGCCGGGCCTGCTGATAGGACTGCGGCAGGCCGCTGAGCCGGTCGGCGGCTTCGCCGATGCCGACCTGTACGTCCATTCCCAGCACCTGATGCAGTTCGTGGCAGATGCTCTGCGCCACGGCATAGGCGCGGTCGCGCACCGCGCTGCTATCGTCGCCTAAAATAAGCCACACCAGCCGGTCGCTGCCCTCAAAAAACCAAATAACATCGCTCTGCTGAGCAAACAGATGCTCGAGCACCGCGCGAATCTGCTGCCGCACCGCGCTGTCCGCCCCGCAGGCGGCCTGACTCACCACATAAGACCGCGCTGTAAGCGACAGGTCCCATTCACGCGCCTGCTCGATGGCCTGGGCGGTCGACATGCCGCCGGTCAGCAGTTCGCTGAGGAAGTGGCTGCGCAGAACGTCCTGTTCCTCCTCCCGCCGCCGGGAGTGCTGGGCGGCAGCGCGCAGGCGTTCACGCTCCTCGTGGATGCGCTGCCCGGTCTGTTCGAGCACGTCCAGCAGCTTGTGCGAATCGACCGGCTTTAAAATATAGGCATCTGCCTGCAAGGAGATGGCGCGTTGGGCATATTCAAACTCATCGTGCCCGCTTAGAAAAATAATCCGCACCCAGGGCATGGCCTTGCGCACCAGCTCGGCCAGTTCCAGCCCGTCCAGAAACGGCATGCGCACATCGGTGACGAGGATATCGGGCTTGATTTCCAGCAGCACCGGCAGCGCCATCTCGCCATCCGGGGCTTCGCCCGTAAAGGAAAAGCGGCCGTCCGACCGGTCGAGCGCATTGCGGATTCCGGTGCGTATGATCTCTTCATCGTCCACGACAAAAACGCGAAACATCAGTCATCCTTCCTTTCTGGCCCCGTGCAGGGCAGGGCAAACCGCACGGTCGTCCCGTGGTGCCACTCGCTTTCGATTTCCAGCCCGCGGCCGCCATACAGCCGCAGCCGCTGGGTGATGTTGCGCAGGCCATACCCGCTCGTGCCGCCCGGCTGCTCCAGGCGCTGCCGCAGCGCGTTTAAATCTTCTTCGGTCATGCCCAAGCCGTCATCCTGCACGGCAAAGACCATCCAGTCGCCCTCCCGCCGTCCGGTGATGCGCAGCAGGCCCCGGCCGCGCTTATTTTTGATGCCATGATAGATGGCGTTTTCGACCAGCGGCTGGAGCATGAGTTTGAGCATCCGCTCACCGGCGAGCGCGGGGTCGATGTCGATCTCGTAGCGCATGCGGCTGCCGTACCGGAACGCCTGAATGCACAGATAGCTGCGCACATGCTGTTCTTCCTTTTGCACCTCGATGAAATCCTGGCCGCCGCTTAAGCTGATGCGCAAAAAGTCGGTAAAAGCCAGCGTCACTTCGACCACTTCGCGGGTGCGGCCTTCCTCAGCCAGCCAGACAATGGTTTCCAGGGTGTTGTAGACAAAATGCGGGGTGATCTGCGCCTGCAAGGCGCGCAGTTCGGCCTTTTTGAGCGTTTTTTCCTGCTCGACCTGTTCGGCAATCAGGCGGTCCAGCTGTTCGGCCATGCGGTTTAAGTCGGTGGCCAACGGATAGAGCTCGGCAATCGGCGGCGTGGGCAGGTGGACGTCCAAATCGCCTTTGGCGATGCGCGCGGCCATTTCTTCCATCTGCCGGATGGGGGCATGGATGGCGTGTTCGACCCGCCGATGCGACCGCACGGCGGCATACACCGCGCCGCCAACAGTCAGCACGGTCAGGACGGCGAGCAGCCAGGTCAGTAGACTGATGCGCCGGTTGAGCGCCGCCATCTGGGCGATGGCCTCGGCCGCATATTGATCGAGCATATCAGCGGCCAGTCCGGTCACGCTGGCGATTTCTTCATACAGACTCTCGTTGCGGCTGACGGCGGCGCTGCGCTCCATCTGCCGGCCCAGCTCGGTGATGTATCCCTGCATGGTATCCACCGCGCGGCTGGCGGCATGTAAGTATTTTTGCTGCTCCTCGGCTTCGGTCTGCTGCATATTTTGCAAAAGACCATCCAGCGACTGCTGCAAGGTATCCTGCTCCCCGGCGTCGAACGATTTGCGCCCGGATACGATGTTCCAAATCTCGCCCGGCAGTTCCTCTTCCAAAATGTTCTGCGCGCGCACGGCGCAGTCGATGCGGTCGATGACCCCATTGTACTGATGGACAAATAGCAGCAAAACCAGCAGCGTGACCGCCAGCGGCACGGTCAGGCTGAGGATGATGGTCACATACGACTGCTGTAAAATAGAGCCGATGCTGCTTCGTACTTTTCTCATGGCGCCGCCTCCCCTGTTTGCAGCGCAATGGGGATTTCCCGCTGCACCGATGTGGTCGGGTCGTCCAGCAGATGCAGGGCCGCATGGGCGGTTTCATGCGCGAGTTCCTCATTGTCGCACTGCGCAACCAGGTCGATTTGTCCCTTTTCCCGGCAGGCCTGCACCTCATCCCCGCCGCCAAACACGCACAGTTTGACATCCACCCCTGGCTGCAATCCCTGGGCATTCAAATAATCGATGGCCCCCAGGGCCATGGCGTCGTTCTGGCAGAGCACCAGCGTGATGCCCGTATATTCCTGTTCAAAGATCTCCATGATCTCATACCCGCGCGAGCGCAAAAAATCGCCGCACAGGCTGTATTTGAGCGTCGTTCGGGTATCCTCGAAGCCTTCCCGGAAACCGCGCGCGATCTCCTGTGCGTTTGACGCGTTGAGTGTGCCGTATAGCTCGGCTGCCACGGTATGCCCCTGGGTCGCCAGATAGGCCGCCGCCTGCCGCGCGGCCTTGCGATATCCAAATCCCACATACCCGGCCAATCCGTCGGTCTGCGCCAGCGACTTATCCACCGCCAGCACCGGGATGCCAGCCTGTTTGGCCTCGTGCAGCACGTTTTCCCAGCCGCTCTGCACCATGGGCGAAAAAACGATCACGTCGGCGCGGTAGACGATAAGCGCGCGGATGGCGTCGATCTGCGCCTGTTGGGTGCGCTCGGTGCGCAGCACCATGCGGTCAAAGCCATGCGCCTGCGCCTCGGCTTCCAAAAGCCGGTACTGTTCGTCCTTCCAGTCGTCCTCCGACGCGGTGCATACAATGCCCATCACCGGCGCCTGCTCGGCCGGCTGTTCGGGCCAGCTGGTCAGCGCAATGGCCGCCACCGTACAGAGGAGTAAAAACAGGCATCCGCCCAGCCTTTTCAGCATGCTGCACACCCCCTTGATTACCTACTATCTTGCCATGACTTGGCCCTGATTGCAAGAGCTCATCCGGCATTTGCCGAATGCGTGGAAAACTTATGAAAACCTGGTTGGTATAAATTGCACGTACATACATCCCATGGTACAATAAGAGCAAAGACCGGACCGTCTTTCTGCATCCCCATCTTGCAGCACGGCCCAAACCCAAACCGTTCCCAAAAGACAGAACGAAAACGAGCTGTTCCCTCATCCGCGCTTTGCGGCTCGGCTCCCGGAACGTCAAAGGAAGGTACCCAATATGATTTATTTATCCAACGAAAATCTTTTCGAAATTACCATTCGTTCGCTCAACCATGTCAACAATCTGCTGGTTGGTCATGGGGAGCGAGTCGCCTATGGTGTTGCCAAGCTTCTGAAACAGGATGGCCGTTTTACCGATGAGGAAATCGTGCGCATCATCTGGACGGTCCTGTTTCACGATATCGGCAACTTCCACAAGGCCGATATCTGGAATCTGGCCCAGCTGGAAAACGACGAAGACGATTTTCATGCCCGGTATGGCTATATCTTTTTGAAGACCTTTTTCCCCTTTGCCGAATATGCGCCCCTTGTCCGGTATCACCACACCTCCTATGCGGAAGTAGACCGGGCGCTGCCCGATGCCAAATTGAATCGGGCCACCAAATACCTCAAGCTGGTAGATGAAGCCGACCTCTACCACGTCAACCATCCGCGTAAAACGCCGCAAGAAGTCCAGCAGTTTTTTGAAGGTTTGGTCGCCCGTCAGTTTCCCACGGGCCTGAACGTATCCTCTTGCCCCTTCCTGGACGATGCAGACGACATCCATCAAAAACTGCTGGTCCGGCTGAAAAACATGGCGCTCACTCCAGAGGAAAAGCGGGCGCTGCTGCACACGCTGGTCTATTCCATTGACTTCCGCAGCCATTACACGGCCCTGCACTGCTCGATGATGGTGCGGGCAAGCGTCACGCTGGCCGAACTGTGTGGCCTGAGCGAACATGAACGCGAGGCCGTCTATCTGGGTGCTTTTCTGCACGATTTGGGCAAGATCGCCATCCCGGTCGAAACCCTGGAATCCCCCGATAAGCTGGATGCCCGCCAGTGGGAGATCATGAAATCCCATGTGACCATCACCGAAGACATCCTGCGGGGGTGCGTGAGTGATGAGATACTGCAAATCGCCATCCGCCACCACGAAACCCTCAACGGCACCGGGTATCCTTACGGCATTTCCGGCGACCAGCTCACCTTGCCGCAGCGCATCGTTGCAGTGGGCGACATTGTCAGCGCCCTTTCGGAAAAGCGCAGCTATAAACCGGCCTTCCCCATCCAGGAAGTCATGCAGATCCTCAACGACATGTGCCGCGCCGGACGCATCTGCCCCTATGTGCTGCAAGTGCTGTCCGACCACCAGGAGGAAGTCTATCACACTGTCTTGCAGGCAGGCCAGGACATCGAAGAAACATTTGAGCGCATCTATATGGAATACTTCGATCTGGCAACCGCCCAATCGGTGTGAAAAAATATTTACAAAAGAGAAAAACAACAAGACATATAATGGTTTTTTTGGTATAATGAAAATATCGCCACCCAGGGAAAATTTTTCCCTGTTTCCGTGATTTTGGCCAAGCCCCGCTTATTTATGACGGAAGGAGTTTGCATATGGATTTCATGTGGAGTTTTTTCGAAGAACTGGATGAAATGGTGTATGTTTCTGACATCGACACCCATTCCCTAGTCTACATGAACGCGCACTTGCGCCGCACATTGGGATACAACTCTTCCAATGGATACATCGGCAAAAAATGCCATGCAGTCTTGCAGGAAAGTCCAGTTCCCTGCTCCTTTTGTAACAATCATGCTTTGAAACCGGGCAAATTTATTTCATGGATCTATAAAAACCCGGTGCTCAACCGCCGTTTTCTGGTCAAGGACAGCATGATCTGTGTGGAAAACAAACGGTACCGCATCGAGATCGCCATTGATCTTGACGCGGAAGAGCTTAGCGAGACACCATATCACTATTACGCGCACAGCAGCGCCATTCTCACCGGATGCCTGCACAAAGTCTTTTCGACCACCAATCCGGAGGATGAGCTGGACAATATGCTTTCCTACATTGGCACAACCTTCCTGTGTGCCCGCGCCTACATTTTCGAAATCGATGACTCCCACCATATGTGCAACACCTACGAATGGTGTGCCCCCGGGGTCGTCTCCCAAAAAGACCTGTTACAGCACGAATCGTGCGACAGCATCAGCAGTTGGCTCCGGGAGTTTGAGAACAATGAAGTGGTTGTCATTCGCGACCGGGAAGAGATTGCGCACAAATATCCTTCGGCCTATGTCTTTTTAAAGTCGCTGCACATCTCTTCCTTTGCTGCAGGCCCTATTCTCAGCGGTGAACAGGTCATCGGCTTTCTGGCAGTCGATGAGCCCAATGACCAAATGCTCAATCTGATCACGCCGCTGCTGAGCGTCATCGGGTATTCGGTCGCTTCGCTGCTGCGGCGGCGCGATCTGGTTCGCCGTCTGCACGATCTGAGTTATCGCGATCAGCTCACAGGCGCCCTCAACCGCAACGCCCTGGCCGAATATTATGAACAACTGCCCATGCAATCGGTGGGTGTCATCTACTTCGATATCACGGGTCTGAAACGGGTCAATGATTCGATCGGCCATCTGGCCGGCGACCAGATGATCTGCCATTGCTATAATCTCGTCAACGACAATCTGGATACCGACCTCATCTATCGCACCGGCGGGGATGAATTCATTGCCCTGTGTCCGGACTGCACCAAAGAAGATTTTCTGGAAATGGTGCAGCGGCTGCGCAAACTCATCCGACAGGATGAATACCACATTGCCGTCGGACATGTCTGGTCTGACCAGCAGCCGCTCCATCTGGAATCCCTGATCATTCAGGCCGATGAAGTCATGTACGAAGATAAGCGCGATTATTATGAGCACAGTTACATCATGGACGGCCCCAACAGCCGGCATCCCACGCGCCTCTTTCCCAAGTCCCAGCTCAGCGAAGACCATAACGAATTTCAGCATTTTCTCGCGACGACCTATCATGACGTCGAAGCGCTGTTCCGATCCATAGCAGAGGACAACTCCTCGAGCTATTTCTATTTCGGCGACATGCAGAAAGATGTATTCTATATTTCGGACAACATGCGGGAGGACTTTGGCTTTGACAGCAATATTGTCCCCGGCTTGTTGCGCATCTGGGCACGGTTCATCAGCACACCCGAATCGCAGGATATGTTCTGGGAAGACATCAACAGCATGCTGCGGGAAAAACGCACCCTGCATGACCTGCGGTATCAGGTACGCGATGCCCGTGGCAACACCAAATGGATCCGCTGCTTCGGCATCCTGAAATGGAACGAAGATAAAACTGTTCCGCTGTTCTTCTCCGGCCGTGTGACCCATCAGGACAACGATTTCCTGATCGACCCCATCACCAATTTCCCGCGTGAACATGCGGTACTGGCCAGCCTGTACGAAATGAATAAAAATGGTCAGCATTCGCTGGTCATCGGTTTCTGCCTGAACAACATCACCGAGATCAACAACACCCGCGGCCGCGCCTATTCCGATCATCTGCTCAAAAACATTGCCGAGCAGCTGATGGAGCAACTGTACTGGAAAATGTCCTTCCACCGGCTGGACGGCATGCGCTGCGTCGCCGTGGTCGACCCGCTCTGCACCGAAACCGCGGACGAACTGGTGCAGGAAATCCAGGAGATCGTGGAAAATTGCTATCTGGAAATGGGCATCTCGGTGCGCCACAGCTGTTCGTTTGGTGTGATGGAATATCCCTGCGACTCGCTGGAACCCGAAGATATTTTGGAGAATATCGTGGCGCTGCTCAAGGTCGCGCGACATAATACCAAGCAAGCCTATGTGGATTATTCCACGCAGAACATCCGGCAAATCAAGCAAATCGCCAACATGGCGCTTGCCCTGAACCAGGATGTCATCAATGGCATGGAAAATTTCCGCATCGTCATCCAGCCGGTGGTTTCGGCCAAGGATGGCAAGGTCATCGGCGGCGAAACCCTGTTGCGTTGGAAATTCGAAGGAGAGGACATCCCGCCTTCTGTGTTTATCCCCATTTTGGAAAAGGAAAACATGATCCATCTGGCTGGCCGATGGGTATTTGAAAAGGCGGTTTGCAGCTGCACCCGCATCATCGCCTATGACCCGGATTTTTATCTTACCTTCAACGTCAGTCTGCATCAGCTTGCAGATACCCAATTCATCGATTTTATGCACGAAACCCTGCAAAAATATGAGTTGGACGGCTCGCACCTGGTGGCCGAACTGACCGAAAGCTGTCTGGATGAACAACCGGAAAAGCTGACCGGTTTTGTAGAATCCTGCAATCAGATGGGCATGCGCATTGCACTCGACGACTTTGGCAGCGGCTATTCCTCGCTGCGCATGCTGCTGCAATATCCGTCCAACATCATCAAGCTGGACCGCTCGCTCTTGCAGGAGATCACCAAGTCGGATGAAAAGATGCACTTCATCCGCAGTATCGTGTATGCCTGCCATCAGTTTGGCAAGGAGGTGTGCGTGGAGGGTGTCGAGCGCGAAGACCAGAACACCATCCTGTTGGGCACCGGATGCGATATGATTCAGGGCTTTTACTACTATCGTCCGATGGAGCTGCCGGCGCTCTATCGCCTGCTCAGCCAGGGCTGACCACTTTACATAGAAAGGATTGGAACCCATGCAAAATTACAAAGAACTCGTTGAGGACTACATCGGCGCTTCCTGTGAAGTCTTAAAACTGGATAACAAGCTTTTATTTGCAGGTGCCATCCGTGCTTACAACGATGCCGATGAGGAATTGACCGTTTCTCTGCGCAAAGGGATGGAGACCCCCCAGGGGATCATCTATCACACCCCGGTCAAACTCCATGTTCAAACCAAGCAGTCCAGCGGGAATGTACTTTTGCTATATGGTCTTGTCACCCGGTGTGCCGCCGATTTTTGGAAGATCGCACTCAAGCACACGTTTTCCTGCACCGAACGGCGCAGCAGCTTCCGTCAGCCCATTGCGGTGTCCGCTATGATTTCCCGCGTGGCCGATGCGGATGCGGTCGAGGTGCTCTGCAAAACCCTGGATGTCAGTCTGACCGGCCTTCGTTTCAGCACGCATGAAACCTATGAAAGAGGCGAGCATCTCATCGTTTCTTCGCTCCAGCTTTCCCCCGGCGGATGGCCGCATACCTTCACATGTACGGTTCAGCGTATCCAGCAGCTGGACTTTGGCCAAACACCGCTCTTTGCCTATGGTTGCAGCTTCGATCAGATCACCGAGCGGCAGGAGGACCGTTTGTTCCAGGACCTGTTTGCTTTGCAGGTCAAAGCCGTCAATCGGAAATAATCGTTTTATGGATAAAAAAAGTGTCAACCCGATATGGGTTGACACTTTTTTATTCTCGACTGACCAACTTGTACAAGCTGGAGACTTCCATGGGACGATAGTAATAATACCCCTGAATGGTGTCGCAGCCTGCGTCCTTGATGAGCGTATCCTGCACCTGCGTTTCCACGCCTTCCATGCAGACCTTTTTGCCAAAGCGATGGCAGGCATAGACGATGCTGGCAATGAAATTCTTTTTGTCGGTCGACTCGGTCATCTCGGTCAGCAGCGACCGATCCAGTTTGATGATGCTGGACGGATATTGCAGCAACATGCGCAGCGAGGAGTAACCGCTGCCAAAGTCGTCCAGCGCAATGCGGATGCCCAGTCGGTCACAGCCTTCCACAAACTTGGTCAGCTTTTCGGGCTGTTCATCCAAGCAGCTTTCGGTCAGCTCTGCCACCAGATGCGAGCCATCCAGACGGTACTTTTCCAGTGTGGCTGTCATGAAATCCAAAAAGTGAACATCCGAAAGCTGATGCAGACTGACGTTAAAGGTCAAATAGAACGACGGATTGTATGTAATCAGGCGCATACAGTTGCGCACCGCCTGCTCGAACACCCAGCGTCCGGCCGTGTGAATCATGTTGCCTCGTTCCAGAATGGGGATAAACACCGCCGGGGAAATATCCTTCCCCTGGAACGTCCACCGCAGCAGCGTTTCTCCACCGATCACATTGCCGTCAACGGCCGAAACCACCGGCTGAACCACAATGCGGAAATTCTCCATGCCATGCAGCACGTCCTGGTTGAGCGTCAGCGCCATGGTGGACATCTGCCGGATGCGCTGTACATTGTGGGTGGAGTAATCCACATACGGCTGGTCGACATCCTGCCGCGCCACCCGGATGAGCGATACGATGGTTTCGATCAGGTCCTCGGGCGTCAGGTCTTCATGCGGGTATTCCATCAGGCCGAACGAGCAGGCATTCTGTACCGAAATGCCCATCTCCCGATAGCAGTTTTCAACGACTTCCCGAATCTGCTGCACCAGGCTGTCCCTCTCGTCGGCGCACAGCGACTGCACGATTGCCATGCAGCGCATGCCTTCCAACCGATAGAACGACATCTTCCATGCCATACTCTCCATCAGGCTGCCCGCGATATTCTTTAACAGTGCATCGGTGAAGCTGCGGCCCTTGGTGTTGTTGATCTCGGTGATGTTGTTTAAGCTAAAGCCAATGATGAGGGTCTTTTCCCCGCGCTGCTTCAAGCTGCGCAAGGGGTCAATGGCTGCCTGTTCGCGCGGGAAGTTGGTGATCGGGTCGATGACAAACTCCTTATCCTGATGGGTAATACGACCGGAGAAGAACAAGGGGGTCGTCTTTTCCAAATCCCATTTGAGCAGGCCATAGCAGCGTACCCATTTGATATTTCCATGGATGTCCCGCACCTGATACCGCAGATCGTGCAGCGTTCGCTTTTCCCGCAGCATGCGGGTGATGTCCTGCCAAAACAGGTCCTGGAACTCCGGGGTGCTGATGCGCAGCGACCACTGCCGCAGCAGACCGGGCACCACATTGCTGTGAAAACCGAAGTCTTCCCGCAGATTGTCCGATACATAGAACAGATTCTTCTGCATATCGCCAAAGTAGAAATAGCTTGACGGGTTCTGCTGGGCAATCGACTGAAAGAACGATTCGCTGTTGCAATAGGTGGCCGACAAAAAGCGCTGGAATACGCTCTCCGGCTGATCGACCGGGATGTCCCTTGTAGCCAGTCGGACGCTCTGTTTTTGGCCGATTTGCTGGTAATACTCCCGCTTGTCCTGATACATGATCTGGTCGGCCTGGGTCATCAGCGTTTCCAAGTTGAGCGGATGACGATTGGACCAAGTATAGCCGATTGCAAGATGATATTCGTCCTGATGGACCCGTACATGCAACGCATGCACCTGCTGTTCAAAGAAGCCTTCTTCGCAGCTGGGGTACAGCGCTACAAACTCGTCCCCGCCAATGCGGTAAATCAGGTCGGTGTCCAAGGTCTGTTTCATCAGTTGATAACAATGCCGGATCATCTCATCCCCGGCCGCATGGCCCATGGAATCATTCATGCGCTTGAGACCGGTAATGTCACAATAGATGACGCCCATGGACTCCATTTTCAGGTCGCCCTGGCAATACTCCGCCATGGCATTGCGGTTGAAGGCCCCGGTGAGCTGATCGCGGTAGCTCAGGTCGTGCAGGCAGGTGAGCAGATCGCGCCGCCGCAGGAGCGACGACACAAAATATCCGATGACATTGAGCAGCGGCGTAATCAGGCTGAACATCTGGTTGTCGGGGTTGTCGGCGCCCAGAAAACCAACGATCTTGCCGTCGATGGCAATGGGTCCCACCACCAGCGAAGAAATGCCCTGCGCCTTTAAGAGCGCATAAGAAGCCGGATATTTGGTGCGGATCTCCTCCATATCTTCGATGACGACCACATTGTTTTCCCGGAACAGGTCCATCCACCACCGAATGCTGTCGAGCGGTTCATTCTGTAAAATATCCTTTTGGGACATGGTCCCCGGCGCGCACCATTCATAGGTATTGCTGGTGCGTTCGTCCTCATAGATCTCAAAAATATAGGTGCGGTCACACAAAAACGTTTCCCCAATATAGGACAGCATCTTGTGGATGGATTCCTGCGGGGTGGTGCCGCTGAACACCTGGTGCAGGCATTCGTTTAAGATGGTTTCGCTGCGCGCATAGTAATACGGCGCTTTGCACACCACCCGGGTATCGATGTCGATGGCGATTTCGATGAGGTATTTGTGTCCATCGGCGTAGATGACGCTGTCTTTGATCAGGAAGTGGCTGTTCATGACCGGGTTTTTGTGGCTCCAGGAGATAAACTCGCCGGGCTGCAACGCCTGGTTGGTGCAGAACGGGCAGGGCTCCTGGCATCCCTGCAATACTTCATAACACTTTTTGCCCCGATACTCTTCATGGCTTTGGAACCCCAGAGTCTGGCGTAAATGTGCGTTCATGTAAACCAACAGGTTGGTCTCTATATCGGTCACATAGACCATTTCATCGAGTTTCTCGAAAAATTCCCAGATAAATTGTATTTCCATGCTTCCCTCTCCTTCAAAAAAGCAGACGAACGCTCTGCCACAGGGCCGTATCATTCCCTATTTTTTTCTACTACCCATAGTCTACCATTGGAATGGAATTCGTGCAACCCGCAGACGCATTGCTTTTGGTTTTGCCGTAAAAAATACCCGCTGCCGTTAAATTTGGACAGCGGGTACTATTTAGGCTTGTTCGCCAAAGATCTGTTTTTTCAGCCGGATACCGGTCGGTGTGGCAGCCAGACCGCCTTGCGCCGTTTCCTTGAGCGCACAGGGCATGGTATCGCCCACCTGCCGCATGGCAGAAACGCATTCGTCGACCGGGATTTTGCTCTCCACCCCGGCCAGCGCCATCTCGGCCGAAGTGAACGCAATCGCGACGCCGGATACATTGCGCTTGATGCACGGGATCTCGACCAGCCCCGCGACCGGGTCACACACCAGGCCGAGCTGGTTTTTGATCGCCATCGCGCACGCATGCGCGGCCTTGGTCGGTGTCCCACCCGCCAGTTCTACCAGCGCCGCGGCCGCCATCGCGGACGCCGAACCGCATTCGGCCTGACAGCCGCCCTGCGCGCCGGCAATCGAGGCGTTCTGCGCAATGACCATGCCGATGGCGCCTGCGGTGAACAGCGCCATCACAGCGGCATGCTCGTCGCACCGCCCTTCCTCCAGCATGGAGATGATTGTGCCCGGCAAAATGCCGCACGAGCCCGCCGTGGGCGCGGCCACGATCTTACCCATGGCGGCATTGTATTCGGAAACCGCCAGCGCCCGGGCGATGGCCCGGTTCAAAAATCCACCGGTCAGGCCGCCGGTTTCGGCATAAGCTTCCATCCGGGCGGCATCGCCCCCGGTCAGTCCGGAGGCCGACCGCAGATCGGGATGCTTGCCCTCCCGCACGGCATCGCGCATGACTTGCAGACTGCGCGCCATGCGCGCATATAACTCCTCGGCCGGTGTTTCCATCTGCTCGGCCTGATCGGCCAGCACGATTTCGGAAACCGGTTTTCCGGCCTCTTCTGCCGCCTGACACAAAGCGGCGATCGAAACATAATCGAGCATACGGTCCTCCCCCTTAAATTGCCCGGATGAGCACAACATTGAGAATGTTGGGCAAGAGCCGCAGGCTTTGGATGAGATTTTCGGGCACATCGCCGTCAACTTCAATGGTCATGACCGCTTCGCCGCCCTTCTTGGGACGAGACAGACGGAAATTACCGATATTCGTGCCCGAGTAGGCCATGAAATTGGTGACCGCGGCAATGGTGCCCGGCTTGTCGTAATGCAGCACCAGCAGGGTGTTGAACTGGCCGGTGAACGATACCTGCATGCCGTTGAGTTCGGTCACCAGAATGTTGCCCCCGCCGATGGACGCACCTTGCAGCGTGCACTGGGCGCCGTTTTCCCCGGTCAGGTGGATGCGCGCCGTGTTGGGATGCGCGCCCGGAATGTCGGTGGTTTCAAAGGAAAAGGCCAGTCCGGTTTCCTGCGCGATCTCAAGCGAGCGGCGGATGCGTTCATCGTCCGAGTGCATCCCCTGGATGCCGGCGATGATAGCACGGTCGGTACCGTGGCCGCGGTAGGTCTGGGCAAACGAGCCGCTTAAAGTAATGTCGGCGCGGACGGCGCGCTCGCCAAGGATTTTCCAGGCCACACGGCCCAGGCGCACCGCGCCTGCCGTGTGCGAACTGGACGGCCCGATCATCACCGGGCCGATAATATCAAATACGTGCATGTGTGTTTCACTCCAAAGGGATGGTTTTATTCGGCTTTCATCCATTTTCGGTAGATCTGGTCCACGACCACGCCAATGGCGTTATCGCCCGAAATGTTGCAGGCCGTGCCGAACGAGTCCTGGGTGATATACAGCGCGACCATGATCGCGCAGATCGGACCGTCCGGATCGCCAGCCTCGGCGCCGAAAATCATATACAAAAACGGCAGCGCGGTCATGATCGAGCCGCCCGGCGCGCCAGGGGATGCCACCATGGCCACGCCGAGCGTCATGATAAACGGCACAACGGTCATCAGGCTGATGGGGAGCTGATTCATCAGACAGACCGCTGTTGCACACGCGGTGATGGTGATCATGGAACCTGCCATATGGATATTCGCGCACAGCGGTACCACAAAATTGCGGATTTGCTCGCACACGCCGTCTTTTTCGGCGCATTCCAGATTGACCGGAATGGTCGCCGCCGACGATTGGGTGCCCAGCGCGGTGGCATAGCCGGGGATCTGATTGCGGATGAGCGTCAGCGGATTTTTGTGGCTGACCAGTCCGGCAATGGTAAACTGAATGGTGATGCACAGCAGGTGCATCAGGATGACCACCAGGAACACCTTCCACAGAATGCTCAAAATGGCGAAGGTCTTGCCCGATTTGGTCATGTCGGTGAAGGTGCCGCAGATGTAAAGCGGCAGCAGCGGGATGATGACCGTGTGCAGCACCTTATCGATGATGCCGGCAAAGTCCTTCATGCCGTCGTACAGCGTGTGGCCAATCTCCTTGCCGCGCATGGTCGACAGGCACAGGCCGAGCACAAAGGCCAGCGTGACCGCCGACAGCGTGTCCAGCAGCGGTGCAATGGACAAACTGAAATAGGTTTCCAGAGAATTGCCGGCCGTGGCGGCGATTTGCTCCATCGCCTCAGCGCTCATGAAATGGGGAAAGAGTTTGCTGGCCACCAGATAGGAACAGGACCCCGCCACGAGCGTGGAGCCATAGGCGAGCGCAACCGTGATGAGCAGCAGGCGTCCGGCGCCGCGGCTCAGGTCGGCGATGCCCATGGTGACATAGGCCACGATCATCAGCGGGATGACAAATTTCAGGAAGGTACTGAAGATGCCGGATGCGGTGACCACAACCCGGCAGATGCTTTCGGGAAGGAATTGTCCGATCAGGATGCCTAGGAGGATGGCAAGGATGAGTTTGGGGACCAGCCCGATTTTTCTCTTCTTCATAAGACCCCTCTTTCTTGTGTGTCACAGCGACATGCGCGCCGCCCGGCCGAACTTTTTCTCCATCATAAAGGTTCCGTTCCCAAAAGGCAAGGCCTTGTTGAATTTTTACGTAAAAAATATTTTTTGTTCGCTGCTTTACTAGATAAAATCAACAAAAATCAGGCAGGCGGAAATTTCGCACTTTTGGACGTGTCCGCGTTGCGAAAACGCGGAAAATGTGTATAATAGATACTGGATATCTTTCACAAAACACCGCGCGTAGCGCGGATGGAGGAACGACATGCGAATCTTACAGATGATGGGCGGCGGCGACGTAGGCGGCGCCAAGACCCATATCATGACTCTGGTACAGGCGCTCAGCGAACATAATGACGTCTGCCTGGTCAGCTTCCGCGACGGCCCCTTTCCCAAGGAAGCGGCAGCGCGCGGCCTGAACGTCAAAGTTTACGAATACATGAACCCTTACACCTGCCGGGACAAGGTCCTGGCCCTCATCGACGAGTTCCAGCCCGAAGTCATCCACACCCATGGCTCCAAGGCCAACCTGATCGGCGCCATGGTGCGCGCCAAGCGGCGCATCCCGCTGATGACCACCGTGCACTCGGACTACCGGCTGGACTACATGGGTTCTCCCCTCAAACAGTATACCCGCGGCACCATCAATGCAATCGCGCTGCGCTTCATGGATTTTTACCAGCCGGTGGCTGACCGCATGGCGCGCACGCTCATCTCCCGCGGCTTTGACCCCGAGCGCATGTGCGTCATCTACAACGGCATGGACTTCACCGAGCCGGTCAAAGGCCTCGACCGCACGGCCTACATCAAAGAGCAGTGGGGCGTGACCGTGACCGACGACGAGGTCCTGTGCGGCATTGCCGCCCGTTTGACGGCAGTCAAGGACATTTTCACCTGCGTCAAGGGTTTTGCCGGTGCAGTTAAGCAGCAGCCCAACATGCGCCTGTTTTTGGCCGGCGACGGCGAGGACGAGCCCCGGCTGCGCCGTCTGGTCAAGGAGCTCGGCATCGAAGACCGGGTGGTCTTCTGCGGCTGGGTGTCCCCGATCGACAAGTTCTTTGCGTCCATGGACATCAATCTTTTGACCTCGGTGTCCGAGACCTTCCCCTATTCGATTCTGGAAGGCGTGCGCGAGGGCTGCGCGACCATCTGCTCGGACGTGGGCGGCATGAGCGAACTGATCGACACCGGCGAAAACGGCTTCATCTTCCAGCCGGGCGATTACGAAACCCTCACCAAACACCTGCTGACCTTTGCGCGCGACCCGGAAAAGCGCAAGACCTTTGCAGCGCGGCTCTACGAAAAGGCCGACCGGGACTTTTCCCTGCGCACCATGTGCCGCACCCAGGAGGAAAATTACCGCATGGTCATCCGCCGCTTTGCCCGTCCCAAGAGTAAGCGAGACCAGGTGGTCATCTGCGGCGCCTACGGCAAGGGCAACGCGGGCGACGACGCCATCTTGAAGGCTATCGTGCAGGAGATGCGCGAGCTCGACCCCGACCGCCGCATCACGGTCATGAGCCGCCGCCCCAAGGAGACCCGCATGGTCTACCGCACAGGCGCGGTCTATACCTTCCGGCTCGACCAGGTGCTGCGCCGCTTCCAGCATGCGGCCCTGTATATCAACGGCGGCGGCAGCCTGATGCAGGACGTGACCTCCACCCGCTCGCTGCGCTATTATCTGTTTACCCTCGACCAGGCCAAGCGCGCGGGCTGTAAAGTTATGATGTATGGCTGCGGCATTGGCCCCATCAACCGACCGGGCAACCGCCGCCGCGCTGCCGCGACCATCAACCGGTCGGTGGACATCATCACCCTGCGCGACGACCTGTCGCGCGGCGAACTGACCCGCATGGGCATCCAGGGACCGGATGTGCGCCTGTCGGCCGACCCGACGATCATCCTAAAACCCGCTTCGGCGGCCCTGGTCGATGAAGCACTCGAACAGTGCGGCATCCCGCCCGAGGGCAACTACATCGGCTTTGGCCTGCGGTACTGGAAGGGCTTTGACGATGTCATCGACGAGGTGGTGGCCGCCGCCGAATACGCCTATACGGCGCACGGCCTGACTCCCCTGTTTGTGCCCATCGAATACCCTTCCGACCTGATGCCCGCCGAGATTCTGGGCGGCAAGCTCAAATGCCCGCATTATATGGTCACCAAGCGCCAGTCGATCGAGACCACCATCGGCATCTTGGCGCGCATGAAAGCGGTCATCGGCATCCGCCTGCACTCGCTGATGTTCTCGGCCGCGGCCGGTGTGCCGGTCATCGGCATGAGCTACGACATCAAGGTCGACGGCTTTTTGAAATATATCGGCAGCCGCACCTGCATCCAGCTGCGCGATGTGACCCGCGATAAGCTCATCCCCCTCATCGATGAATGCGTGTCCGGTGCGCTCGACGCCGAGGTACGCCAGACCGCCGAAATGCTGCGCGATCGCGAACGTCAAAACCCCGCGGCAGCCCGCGAACTGCTGGACCAGGCTTCCCGTCCGTAATCCGGCGTTCCATGCCAGCTTTTTGGTGCATTTTCCAAGGTCGAAGGCAACAAATGTTCCAGTCCGCGGCCGTTTGGTTTTGGGCAAGTCGATGATTTTTCGAAAGAACCCGCAAAACGCTTGAAACCGGACGCAAATGCCGATAGAATAGGTATCAGAAATGCTGGAAAGGAAGTGCCGGTATGTTGCATGCGTTATTAGATAGACAAAAGCAGCGGATGAACGGCCTTCGTGCAGGCATTTTTGCACACAAATGACAAACCATGCAGGATACAGCCGTATCCTGCATTTTGTTTTTTGGTCAAACGATATATTTTCCGACTGGGAGGGTCTTTTTTATGAAAAAAGTTTGCATTGTCATGGGTTCGGACAGCGACCTGAAGGTGATGAGCAAATGTGCGGACAAGCTGAAGGATTTCGGCATCCCGTTTGATGTGCGTGTCATCTCGGCCCACCGCACCCCGGCTGCGGCAGAGCAGCTTGCCAAAAACGCAGCAGCCGACGGCTTTGGCGTCATCATCGCCGCCGCAGGCAAGGCAGCACATCTGGGCGGTGTGCTGGCCGCTTACACCACCCTTCCGGTCATCGGCGTACCGATGGGCACGAGCGTAATGGGCGGCATGGACAGCCTGCTGTCTATCGTCCAGATGCCCAAGGGCATCCCGGTGGCAACGGTCGCGATCGATGGCGCGGAAAATGCCGCCATCCTGGCAGCGCAGATGCTGGCGCTCGAGGATGCGTCGCTTGCGGACAAACTGGCCGCTTTTAAAGAAAATATGGCCAAGGAAGTTGCCGCCAAGGACGAAAAGGTCCGCGCCGAATATCAAGGTTAACGTCCCGGATTTTTTAGATAAAGATAAGGAGAATCAGTCATCATGCAGAAAAAGGAACAGCTTTACGAAGGCAAGGCCAAGAAGGTATTTGCAACCGACGATGCCAATCTGGTCATCGTCGATTATAAGGACGACGCCACCGCATTCAACGGTGAAAAGAAGGGCACCATTGCCGGCAAGGGCGTCATCAACAATGTGATGAGCAATCACATGTTCCAGATGCTCGAAAAGCAGGGCGTACCGACCCACTTTGTGGAGCAGCTCTCCGAGCGCGAAACCGTTGTGAAGAAGGTTTCCATCGTACCGCTCGAAGTCATCATCCGCAACATTTCGGCCGGTTCCTTCGCCAAGCGCTACGGCGTGGAAGAAGGCATCGTCTTTGACGCGCCGACCATCGAATTTTCTTACAAGAACGACGATCTGGGCGACCCGCTGATCAACGCCTATCATGCCATTGCGCTGAAGCTCGCTACCCGCGAAGAAATCGAGCACATCAAGGAAATGGCATTCAAGGTCAACGAAGTGATGAAGACCTACTTTGACCACCTGAACGTGACCCTGGTTGACTTCAAGCTGGAGTTTGGCAAGACGACCGACGGCACCATCATCCTGGCCGACGAGATCAGCCCGGACACCTGCCGCCTGTGGGATAAGGACACGGGCGAAAAGCTGGACAAGGACCGCTTCCGCCGCGATATGGGCGGCGTCGAGGAGGCGTATCAGGAAGTGATGCGCCGTCTCATGGGCGAATAAGATTCGCCCTGCCGCGCAAACCTCTGCGCATCCCTGCAACTGACATCCCTATGCCAAAGCCCCGCCCTGCCGCGGGGCTCTATGGCTTTTTCAAACCCATCACACACAAAAAGGAGTTATCGAATGGGAGGATTTTTTGGCGCAGTTTCCAAGCGGGACTGCGTACTCGACATTTTCTTTGGCGTAGACTATCATTCCCATCTGGGCACCAAGCGCGGCGGCATGATCATCCATGACGCCAAAACCGGATTCCAGCGCCAGATCCACAACATCGAAAACACCCCGTTCCGCACCAAATTCGAAAAAGACTTACGGGATTTCCACGGATGCAGCGGCATCGGCTGCATCAGCGACACCGACCCCCAGCCGCTTCTGGTGCGTTCGCATCTGGGTCTGTATGCCATCACAGCGGTCGGCGCCATCAACAACGCCGAAGAACTGGTCAGCCAGTATTTTTCCGACCATGGCCACCAGTTCATGGCCATGAGCTCGGGCAAGGTCAACCAGATCGAACTCATCGCGGCGCTCATCAACCAGAAAAACGATTTGGTATCCGGCATCCTGCACGCCCAGGAACAGATCGACGGCTCGGCGACCATCCTGATTTTAACCCCGGACGGCATCATCGCCGCACGCGACCGGGTCGGCCGCCTGCCAGTCCTGGTCGGCAAAAGTGAGGACGGCTACTGCGTTTCGTTCGAATCGTTCGCCTATCATAAACTCGGTTATGAGGACGCCTATGAACTCGGTCCGCGCGAAATCGTCCACCTGACGGCCGACGGCTGCAAGACGCTGTCCCCGGCCGGCAAGGAAATGAAGATCTGCTCCTTCCTGTGGACCTACTACGGCTATCCCAATTCCAACTATGAAGGCCGCAACGTGGAGGTCATGCGCTACGAAAACGGCGCCATCCTGGCCCGCAACGATAAGGCCCGCGGTCTGGCACAGGACATTGACTATGTCGCTGGTGTGCCCGATTCGGGCGTGCCGCACGCCATCGGGTATGCCAACGAATCCCATACCCCGTTCGCCCGTCCGTTTATCAAATACACCCCGACCTGGCCGCGTTCGTTCATGCCGGAAAACCAGAAGATCCGCAACCAGGTCGCCAAAATGAAACAGATCCCGGTGCCGGAGCTGATCGAAGGCAAAAAGCTCCTGTTTGTAGATGACTCGATCGTGCGCGGCACGCAGCTGCGCGAAACGGTCGAATTCCTCTACGAATCGGGCGCTGCCGAGGTGCATATGCGCTCGGCCTGCCCACAGATCATGTACGGCTGTAAATATCTCAACTTCTCCTCGAGCAATTCCGAAATGGAACTGCTCTCGCGCCGCACCATCCAGGCCCTGGAAGGCGAAGAAGGCCAAAAACACCTGGATGAATACGCCGACGCGGACACCGAGCGCGGCCAGTGCATGCTGCGCCGGATTTGTCAGGACTTTGGCTTTAGTTCGCTCGGTTATCAGTCGCTCGACGGCCTTTTGGAGGCCATCGGCCTGGACCGCGACAAGGTCTGCACCTACTGCTGGAATGGCAAAGAATAACCCCATCCCCTGCGCCGCTCCTGGTGGGCGGCCCGCGCATCGAAACTCGAGGTAATCCATGAAATATACGATGAAAAAAGCATCCCACACTCCGTTTGACGGCGACACTGTGCATGAAGAATGCGGCGTGTTCGGCATCTATGTGCCCGAAGGCGTCGATCTCAGCCCGGCGCACGAAGCCTATACCGCCCTGTTTGCCTTGCAGCACCGCGGCCAGGAAGCCGCCGGTATTGCAGTCAACAACCGTGGCGTCATCAAGTGCCATAAGGATGTTGGCCTGGTCAGCCAGGTATTCACCCAGGAGATCCTGGACTCCATGCCCGGCCAGATGGCCATTGGCCATGTGCGCTACTCGACCACCGGCGACGCCCACCGCGAAAATGCCCAGCCGCTGTCCATCACCCACATCAAGGGCAATCTGGCGGTCGCGCACAACGGCAATCTGGTCAACGCCGGTCCGCTGCGCCGCGAAATTGAAAGCACGGGCGGCATTTTCCGCTCGTCCTCGGACACCGAAGTGCTGGTTTACACCATTGTCCGCGAACGACTCCAGTGCAGGTCGATCGAGCAGGCAGTCCTGAATACCATGGACGTCATTCAGGGCGCGTATTCGCTGTGCATCATGTCCCCGCGCAAGCTGATCGCCGCGCGTGACCCGCGCGGTATGCGGCCGCTGTGCATCGGCAAAACCCGGGAAGGCGCGATTCTGTTTGCTTCCGAATCGTGCGCGCTGGACGCGCTGGGCGCGGAATTTGTCCGCGACGTCGAACCGGGCGAAGTGGTCGTGGTGGAAAACGGCGAAATGCGTTCGCTGCACTGCAAGACCCAGTGCAAGACCGCTGCCTGTGTGTTTGAATATATCTACTTTGCCCGCCCGGACTCGGTCATCGACGGCGCAAGCGTCGAGCGTGCCCGCCAGGAGGCCGGCAAGTATCTATCCATCGAGCATCCGGTCGGCGCTGATGTCGTCATCGGCGTGCCCGATTCGGGCATCCCGGCCGCCATCGGCTACGCCAAGTGCTCGGGCATCCCCTATGGTGTGGGTCTCATCAAAAACCGCTACATCGCGCGCACTTTCATCCAGCCCGGCCAGTCCAAGCGCGAACGGTCGGTGCGCTTAAAGCTCAACGCCCTGCGCGAAGCGGTCAACGGCAAGCGGGTCATCATGGTCGATGACTCGATCGTGCGCGGCACGACCAGCGCCCGGCTGGTGCAGCTGGTGCGCGACGCGGGCGCCAAGGAAGTACACATGCGCATCTCGGCCCCGCCCTTCCGTCATCCCTGCTTCTTCGGCACCGACATCCCCGAACGAACCCAGCTGCTCGCCCATGAGCGCACGGTCGAAGAGATGCGGCAGATCATCGGCGTGGACAGCTTGGGCTTCCTGTCCATCGAAGCCACCCGCCGGATTGCGCTCGATTGCAAGCTCGGTTTCTGCGACGCCTGCTTTACCGGCGAATACCCCATGGAAGTTCCCGACCAAGTGGATAAAAATATGTTTGAAAGAGAGATTGAATTATGAGTGAGAGCCGTTCTGAAAGCTACAAGGCCGCGGGCGTAGACGTCGTCGCGGGCTATGAATCCGTAAAACTCATCAAGCCCATGGTGGAGAGCACCTTCATCCCGGGCGTCATCGGCAGCCTGGGTGGTTTTGGCGGCCTGTTCCAGCCCAACCTGTCGGGCATGAGCGAACCGGTGCTCGTATCGGGCACCGACGGCGTGGGCACCAAGCTCAAGCTGGCCTTCCTGATGAACAAGCATGACACCATCGGCATCGATGCGGTCGCCATGTGTGTCAACGACATCGCCTGCTGCGGCGCCCAGCCGCTGTTCTTCCTCGACTATATCGCAGTCGGCAAGAACATCCCCACCCGCATCGCGGACATCGTGTCCGGCATTGCCGAAGGCTGCCGCCAGGCTGGCTGCGCGCTGGTCGGCGGCGAGACCGCCGAAATGCCGGGCTTCTACCCGGAGGACGAATACGACGTGGCCGGTTTCTCGGTCGGTATGGTCGACAAGCCCAAGATGATCGACGGCAGCCGTCTGGTGCCGGGCGATGTGCTCATCGGTGTGGCCTCCTCGGGCGTACACTCCAACGGCTATTCGCTCGTGCGCAAGACGCTGGGCATCAACGAAAAGTCGGTCGGCCGGTACATGGACGAATTCGGCAAGACGCTGGGCGAAGAGCTGCTCACCCCGACCAAGATCTACGTCAAAGCCATCCAGCGCCTGATCGCAGCCGCAGACGTCAAGGCCATCAGCCACATCACGGGCGGCGGCTTCTATGAAAACATCCCGCGTATGCTGGGCGACGGCATCCACGCCGAGATCGAAAAGGCGGCGGCTCCCGTGCCGCCGGTGTTCGATGTAATCGCCAAGACCGGCAAGATTCCGGAACGGGATATGTACAATACATTCAACATGGGCGTCGGCCTGGTGGTTGCCGTGGCGGCAGACGATGCCGACAAGGCGCTCGCTGCCCTGAAGGACGCAGGCGAAACCGGCTACATCATCGGCCGGACGGTCGCTGGCGACAAGGGCATCACGCTCAAGTGATGAAAAAAGGTAGGTAAACTCTGTGAAGATTGCAGTTTTGGTTTCCGGCGGCGGGACCAATCTCCAGGCGCTCATCGACGCCGAGGCCCGGGGGGACATCCGAAACGGCGAACTGTGCGCCGTCATCTCGTCCAATCCGAACGCCTATGCGCTCGAACGAGCCAACCAGGCTTTCATCCCGTCCTATGTGCTGCGCCGGAAGGAATACGCGGACGCCGAAAGCTATGGCGCGGCGCTTGACACCCTGCTGCGTCAGGTGGGGGCTGAACTGGTCGTGCTGGCCGGATTTATGACCGTGCTGCCCGACTCGTTCTGTAAAACCTGGGCCGGCAAGGTGATGAATGTTCACCCGTCGCTCATTCCGTCGTTCTGCGGCGAAGGGTTTTATGGCCTGCATGTGCACGAGGCCGCGCTCGCAAAAGGCGTCAAGGTCACGGGCGCAACCGTACATTTTGTCTCCGAAGTGGTGGACGGCGGCGCGATCATCCTGCAAAAAGCGGTGGAGGTCGAGCCGGACGACACACCCGAAACACTCCAGCAGCGCGTCATGCGCGAAGCCGAGTGGAAAATACTGCCGCGCGCCGTATCGCTTTACTGCGAAGGCCGCTTGACCATTGCCGACGGCAAGGTCCATATTTCTTAAACAGAAGGGGGAACCACCCATGTTCAGCAATTTTGTATACCAGATCGAAGAAGAGCTCCAGAGCAATGCGTATCCGGGCCGCGGCATCATCTTTGGCCGCACCCCGGACAACAAGAAGAACATCATCGCCTATTTCATCATGGGCCGGTCGGAAAACAGCCGCAACCGCGTGTTTGTCGAAACCGAGGACGGCATCCGCACCGAAGCGTTCGACCCGTCCAAGATGACCGACCCGTCGCTCATCATCTATCACCCGGTGCGCGTCGTAGGCGGCAAGACCATTGTCACCAACGGCGATCAGACCGACACCATCCGCGACTATCTGCTCGAGGGCAAGAGCTACATCGACGCGCTGCGCACCCGTCAGTTTGAGCCCGATGCGCCCAACTACACCTCCCGCATTTCGGGCGTAGTCAACGAGGACGGCTCGTACAGCCTGTCCATCCTCAAAAACTTCACCTCCGACCGCACGGCCAACAAGCGTTTCTTCTATGAATACGATCCGGTTGCCAGTCTGGGCCACTTCATCCACACCTACATGTGCGACGGCGACCCGGTCCCGCCCTTCCGCGGCGAACCCAAGTGCATCCGCATGGAATATCCCATGCCCGAATTTGCCGCCCGTCTGTGGGAAAACCTGAACGAACAAAATAAGGTTTCGCTGTTTGTCCGCTCGATCGACCTGGCCACCGGCGAAACCGAAACCATCATCTACAACAAGCACCAAAAGTAAGATACAGGTTCGCAGGGGGATATGCGAACCATGTATGAGGAGGAGAAAAGGATGCTACGCAAGATTTTTGGCTGTATTTTAACTTTGCTGCTCTGCGTGGGTGCTGTATCGGTAACGGCATCTGCTGCAAACAGCGACTTTGTGATTGAAAACGGCGTACTGACTGAGTACAAGGGGAATGGCGGCGCTGTTGCGATTCCAAGCGGCGTGACCCGAATCGGGGAAAGCGTATTTTATGCTTGTGACAGCCTGACCTCAGTGACCATTCCAGACGGTGTGACCTCCATTGGGGACAATGCTTTTGGGGCCTGCGAGAACCTGCTCTCGGTGGATATCCCGGACAGTGTGACCACCATCGGAGATAACGCATTTCGGGAGTGTACCAATCTGAAATCGGCGGTTATTCCGAACGGCGTGACCTGCATCAATATGAACACCTTTGCAGACTGTGTCAATCTGGAGTTTGCCAGCATCCCGAGCAGCGTGACCTTGATTGGGAATAGTGCGTTTTATAATTGCGACAGCCTGACATCGGTCACAATCCCGAATGGGGTGACCATTATCGGCCCTTGGGCATTTGCAGAGTGCACCAACCTTGTGTCTGTCAGTATTCCGAGCAGCGTGACCACTATTGAACAGAAGGCATTTTTGAACTGTGATAGTCTGCGGTCGATGACCATCCCGAGCAGCGTGACCACCATTGAACACAATGCATTTTCGGATTGTGACAGTCTGCGGTCAATGACCATCCCGAGCAGCGTGACCGACTTTGAATACCAGGTTTTCAGCTACTGCGATAACCTGACTGAAGTGACATTCGCTTGCGCCAATATTAAACCGACCTATGTCTTTACGGGGTGTCCTAATCTCAAACGCGTCACTTTCTATGGGGATGTCAGTGAGGATACAAATTTCGTCACGGCATTGCAATTTTGGGGTGCCAACGGTCCGGTCACCATTTGCGCCAAGGCAGGCAGCCGGGCGGAACAAAAGGCCAAAGCGGCCGGCATTGCCTTTGTCCCGCTGACGGACATCCCCGCGCCTACCCAACTGGCCTATGCATCCACGCAAAACGTCGAGATCGACGGGAAATATGTTTCCTTCCAGATGTATGCCCTGCGCGATGCAAACGGCAACGACACCAACTATATCAAGGTGCGTGACCTGGCCTCTGTGCTAAACAGCACCCCGGCCAAGTTCGATGTAAGCTGGGACGGCGCAGTCAACCTCATCAGCGGGAAGGCTTATCAGGCGACGGGGGACGAAATGCGCACGCCCTTCTCCGGCAACCGGACTTACACTGTGCCGCAGTCGATGACCAAGGTCAACGGTACCCCGACCGCGCTGGACGCGATCGTACTGACCGACGACGCCGGCGGCGACTACACCTACTACAAGCTGCGTGACCTGGGCAATGCTCTTGGATTCCATGTGGACTGGAGCGCAGAGCGCGGCGTATTTATCCAAACGAAATGATCCGCAGACCGGGCCATCCGGCTGCACCCATGGCAGAAAGGGGATTTTTTATGAATGAACTCGCACTCAAATACGGCTGCAACCCCAACCAGAAGCCGTCCCGCATCTTTATGACCGAGGGCGAGCTGCCCATCGAGGTATTAAACGGCAAGCCGGGTTATATCAACTTCCTGGATGCTTTCAACTCCTGGCAGCTCGTGCGCGAACTGAAAGAAGCGACCGGGTATCCGGCCGCGGCTTCGTTTAAGCACGTATCTCCGGCGGGCGCCGCGCTCGGCTATCCGCTGACCGACACCGACAAGGCTATGTATTTCGTAGACGCGGACCACGAACTCAGCCCCATCGCCTGCGCCTATGCGCGTGCGCGCGGCGCTGACCGCCTGTGCTCGTACGGCGACTGGGTCGCTCTGTCGGACACCTGCGACGCCGATGTGGCCAACCTGCTGCTCGTCGAGGTATCGGACGGCATCATCGCGCCCGGTTACACCGACGAAGCGCTCGAAATCTTAAAGCGCAAGCGCAAGGGCGGCTACAATGTCGTGAAGATTGACCCGGCGTATGAGCCCAAGGCCATCGAGCAGCGCGACGTATTTGGCGTGACCTTCGAGCAGGGTCACAACAATCTGAAGATCGACCGCGCGATGCTGGACAACATCGTCACCGATAACAAGGACCTGCCCGACGCGGCGGCACTTGATATGATCGTGTCGCTGATTACCCTCAAGTACACCCAGTCCAACTCGGTTTGCTACGTCAAGAACGGCCAGACCATCGGCGTGGGCGCGGGCCAGCAGAGCCGCATCCACTGCACCCGACTCGCGGGCAGCAAGGCCGATAACTGGTTCCTGCGGCAGCATCCCAAGGTCCTCGGCCTGCAATTTGTGGACGGCATCCGCCGTCCGGACCGCGACAACGCCATCGACATCTACATTTCGGACGAGTATGAGGACGTTCTGGCCGACGGCGTTTGGCAGAACACCTTCAAGGTCAAGCCCGAAGTGCTCACTCCGGAAGAAAAGAAGGCCTGGATCGCGCAGAACACCGGCGTGACCGTCGGCTCGGATGCCTTCTTCCCGTTTGGCGACAACGTCGAGCGCGCGCGCAAGTCGGGTGTACAGTATATCGCCCAGCCGGGCGGCTCCATCCGCGATGACCATGTCATTGCCACCTGCAACAAGTATGGCATCGTGATGAGCTTCACCGGCATCCGGCTGTTCCATCACTAAGCATCAAAATAGGGGGCGACTCCCGTCGTCCCCTATGGATTTATCAGGAGAAGGATATGCACATCGACGATATGGATGCTGAGCAGCGCGGCCAGGTGGCTACGGCTGCCCGCTGCATGGCGCTCGGCAGCATCCTCACCATCCTGCATCCGGTCCACTGGCTGGCCGGGGTGCTCGGCTTTCTGCTGCTGGCCCTGTATGCCATCCGGATGCGGCCGCTGCGGCCGGGCTTTGACCGGGTGCAGCTTTTTGCCAGCCTGTGCGCGCTGGTCTGCCTTGTACTGTCCAGTACCGTAGCGGCAGCGCTGGTCTGTTTTGCGTTACCCGTGCTCGAAACCCTGCTGGTCTATGCTGTATGGCAGGCCTTTGGCCGCATGTGCGCGGACGGCAACCGCCTGGGCCGCGCGGCCCTGTGCGCGACCTTGCTGTACACGGCGCTCATGCTTTCGAGCACACTGCTGGGACTCAGCATTTTTGGCGGCTTGCAGATGCCCATTTATCTCATCGCGCAAGCGATGGCGCTGGCGTTCCATGCGCTGGGCGGCGCGCTGCTGGCTGTGTTCCTACTCATCAAACGACGGAAAATCAAGGAGGTTACCCCATGAAAGTTTTGGTTGTGGGCGGCGGCGGCCGCGAACACGCCATCTGCGTGACGCTCGCCAAGAGCCCCAAAGTCGATAAAATCTGGTGCGCTCCCGGCAACGGCGGCATCGCAGACGTAGCCGAATGTGTGGACATTAAGGCCACCGACATCGAAAAAATGGTCGCCTTTGCCAAGGAAGTGCAGCCCGACCTCGTGATGGTTGCGCCCGACGACCCGCTCGCCCTCGGCATGGTAGACGCTATGGAGGAAGCCGGCCTGCGTGCCTTTGGCCCCAAGAAGAATGCGGCCATCATCGAAGGCTCCAAGTCCTTTGCCAAGGATTTGATGCACAAGTACAACATCCCGACCGCGGGCTATGCCGTGTTTGAAAACTCGGCCGACGCCATCGCCTACATCAAAGAGCAGGGCGCGCCGATTGTCGTCAAGGCCGACGGCCTGGCACTCGGCAAGGGTGTCACGGTCGCGATGACCGAAGACGACGCGATTGCAGCCGTCAAGGACGCCATCGACGGCGGCGCATTCGGCGGCGCGGGCGCCCGCGTGGTCATCGAAGAATACCTCACCGGCCCCGAAGTGTCGGTGCTGGCGTTTGTGGACGGCAAGCACCTCAAGACCATGCCCTCCGCGCAGGACCACAAGCGTGCCTACGACCACGACGAAGGCCCGAACACTGGCGGCATGGGTGCGTTCTCGCCCTCGCGCTTCTACACCGATGACATCGCAAAGACCTGCATGGAAACCATTTTCAAGCCCACGGTCGAAGCCATGGCCAAGGAAGGCCGTCCGTTCAAGGGCGTACTGTATTTCGGCCTGATGCTGACCCCCAAGGGCCCCAAGGTCATCGAATACAACGCCCGCTTCGGCGACCCGGAAACCCAGGCGGTTTTGAGCCGTCTGGACAGCGACCTGTTTGACATCTTTAACGCCGTCATCGATGAAAAGCTGGACGAAATGGACATCCAGTGGGCGGATAACGCGGCTTGCTGCGTGTGTATGGCGTCGGGCGGCTATCCCAAGGCCTACGAAAAGGGCAAAGAGATCACCGGCCTTTCGGACGTGACCGATTCGTTCGTCTTCCACGCGGGTACCAAGGTGCAGGACGGTAAGATGCTTACCGCGGGCGGCCGTGTACTCGGCGTGACCGCAACCGCGCCCACGCTCGACGAAGCCATCCGCAAGGCGTATGCAGACGTGAAGAAAATCCACTTCGATGGGGCGCATTACCGCACCGACATCGGAGTCAAGTAAAGGGGAACACCATGAAACTGGAAAAACAACAGCAGATTTTTTCCTGCATGGCCGATGTCCTGAACCAGAACGGGTTCCGTGCCGAGGTCATGCAGCAGGAAGGTGCGCCGCTTCTGTTGCGGTGCGAAGCACAACGCCAGGGCAAGGTCGCCAAGGATGTTACGGTCGAGTGCTGCTTCATCCCGATCGGCCTGCCGAGCGAGGATACCGGGCTTTTGCAGTTCTTTGTGACCCTGTTCCAGAATGCGCCCGAAACCTACGCCAAGCAGCTGCGCGCTGCGTGCGACTACTGCAATGATTTTTGTGCGCTCGGGCATCTCGGCCTGTTTGCCGACGCCGGACAGCTCTATTTAAAGCATAACACCCTGATCGACGGTTCGCTCGAACTCGAGCAGATCATCACTTTCTTTGCCGACAACATCTCGCTGCTCATGGCAGCGGTCACCCGGTTCATTGACGGCCTTGCGGCGGTCGGGTTCTCGGGTCTGCCGCTCGAAGTAGCGCTCGAACAGGACCTGTTCCCCAAGATGTAAGGACACCCGGGGCCGCCTTAGGTCCGGCCTGACAGGGACAACTACAAATTTTAAGGATAGGCAGGTGTTGCATTGGCAGCACCTGCCTGTTCCTTTACGCACTTTTCGTGATGTTCATATTCCCAATCACGCCAATATCCGTGTAATGGATTTCCACCGTTTGGCTGGCGTGTTTGGACCACTTCACATCCTTCTCATGCACCACGATTTTCTCAATAAACAGCCGCAGCAACTCCGGTGTCAGCTTCTGAATGTCTGTGTAGCGTTTGGCCCTGGCAATGAAGTTGTCTGCGCCGGACACCGTGGCCTTCAGTTTGGCGACCTCCCGCTCCTTTTGCGGGATGGCAGTTTTCAACTGCTCCTGCTCCGCCACATAACTGGCGGAGAGGGTCTGGAACTGCTCCGTGGTGATGCGGCCCAGTACGCTGTCCTCATACAGTCGCTTGAAGATGGCCTCCAATTCCGCCTCGCGCTTTTTCATCCCTGAAAGTTCCAACTCCTGCCTGCGGATCTCCCGCCGCAGTTCAGCGGACTGCCGGTCACAGATATAGGCGGCGAACTCCTGCGTATGCTCCCGCGCCATCGCCGTCACCCTGCGGATGTCCTCCAGCACAATCTCGTCGAGGACACACTCCCGAATGTAGTGGGCCGTGCAGACCTCAGACCCTGCTTTCTTATAGGTTCGGCAGGTGAAATTGTTTTGCGTTGGTTTCATGGTGCGCGCCCTATGCAGGACCATTGTGGAACCGCAGTCGGCACAGATGACGAGGCCGGAATACTTGTTGAGTTCCTCCATCTTTGTGGGGCGCTTCCGGTTTTGCCGGACCCGCTGGACGATATCCCAAACCTCCCGCGTGATCAGCGCCGGATGGGTCCCCTCAAACACCAGACACTCCTCCCTGGGATGCTGCACATACCGCTTGTCCTTATAGGATTTTGTGGTGAACTTCATGTTGACCGTGTTCCCAAGGTAGGTTTCATTCTCCAGGATGTTGGCGATGGTGCTGTCGGACCAGTTATAGGGCTGGGACAGATCGAGGCAGGTATGGCCGGATCCCAACTTGCGGTAGGTGTAGACCGCCGGACAAAGCACGTTTTCGGCTCTCAACTGTTTAGCAATCTGACTCGGGCCGCGGCCGGCAGCGCAGAGGGCAAAAATGCGACGCACCACAGCGGCGGCCTCCTCATCAACAACGAGTTTGCCCTTGGCATTCTCATCCTTTTTGTAGCCGTAGGGTGCCCGTGTCCCCAGGCGCTCCCCGCGCTGAGCCTTGGCCCGCTGTACCGCCCGGATCTTCCGGCTGGTGTCCCGCACGAACCACTCGTTGAACAGGTTTTTGAAGGGCATCAGGTCGTTGCTCTCGGCGTTTTCCGTGTCCACATTGTCGTTGATGGCGATGTAGCGGACGCCGAACTGCGGGAACCGCTCCTCGATGTACAGCCCTGTGTGCAACTGGTTTCGCCCCAGACGGCTGAGATCCTTGGTGATGATGATCCCGATTTTCCCGTCCTCCATGTCGGACATCATGCGCTGGAAATCCGGCCGGTTGAAACTGGCCCCGGAGTATCCGTCATCCACATAGAATTGGATGTTGGGAAAGCGGTGGTCCCGGGCGTACTGCTCTAATATTCTTTTTTGGTTTTGGATGCTGTTGGACTCCCCGTCCAGACCGTCATCCTGACTCAGACGGCAGTACAGGGCGGTGATTTTCATTTGGTTTGACTGACTCATGCAATCCTCCTTCTCTCCAGTCAAACCGTCCAGAGTTTGTGTGATGTTACCTCTGCCGGGGCGGTTTGTCCACCCCTTTCCGAAACTGTGTGGGAATTTTTGAGGTCCATGTCAATGAGTGTTTTCAGTTTCTCCTCCGGTGAACAGGCGCCGTCCGCGGGGAACACGGAAACCACATGAATCAGCCGTCCGTGACTCAGCTGGTCGCGCTCGGCCACAACTTTTTCCGCCCAGCCGGGCATAGGAATGACTTTGGGCATTGCGTCCCTCCTCTACAAAATGTGAGGGGCCAGGAAACGGCATATCGGGTCCGGCAGCGTTGCCAAACCCGGTCCCGCCTTACGTTTATGCCCGAAAAGAAAAATCCCCTTCATCCACCTCCCGAAAAACAGGGCAAGTGAATACCCATATTAAGAAAAGGCGCGAGGTGTTCCATAAAAGGAGCACCTCGCGTTTGGCCTCTTGCGGCATGAGATGGAGGCGTGTATACTAAGCGTAGCCGTTCTCGAAAAAGAGAACACAGAATAGGAGGCACGCCATAATGGAGCAGACATTCGGCAGTTATGTGCGGGAAAAGCGGATGGCCCGCGGACTGTCCCTGCGTGGTCTCGCGGCACAGCTGGAGGTGTCCCCGGTCTATATGAGCAACATGGAGAATGACCGTAGGCCGGCGCCCACGAAAGAAAAACTGGACCGCCTTATCGAGATTTTGGGACTATGCCAGGCGGACACGGAACTGCTGCTGGATCTGGCCGCCAAATCTAAGACGCAGCGAGTCTCCGCGGACCTGCCGGAGTACATCATGGAACGGGATATCGTCCGGGCCGCCCTGCGGACGGCCAAGGAAGTGGACGCCACAGACGAGGAATGGCAGGAGTTTATAGACCGCATCACCCAGCGGGGAAAGCGGGACGAGTGAAAAGGGAGGCAAGCGCATGCGGAAGTATTATACCGAGCAGACGATGGAGAGCATCGCCCGGCGTGTGCTGGATGCCTACGATACGCACCTCTACCGCGGTCAGCCCCGCGCCATCCCCATCGAGGACATTATCGAGCGCCACGGACTGACGCTGGAGTTCCAGTACCTCCGCAAAAATGGCCGGATTCTGGGGAAAACCGTGTTTGACACCGGCCTGGAGGCCGTGTACGACATGGAACTGGGCGAGTATACCCTGTTCCCGGTGAAAGCCGGCACGATCCTCATAGACGCCTCGCTGTGTGAAGAAGAAACCAGCACCGGCCGCCTGCGGTTTACCGAGGCCCACGAACTGTCCCACTGGATCCTGCACAAGGGGCTGTATGTGGGCACCGGGGAGAGCGCGGCGCTGCAGCCTGCCGTCAAGGAAACCAGTATGGAGATCCAGGCGAATATGCTCGGGTCCGCCCTGCTCATGCCCATGCCAATGGTCAAGCGGTGTTTCTACCAAATGCGGTCCGGCCGGGATAATCAGGCCATTGTGCAGGCCATGTCGGAGGTGTTTCAGGTATCCCGCCAAGCCATGCGGATCCGGCTCACCAACCACCATCTGCTGTAAAATTTTTTACTGTAGTGTTCTCAAAATTGAGAACACTTTAGAAGGAGGGACGCCATGCAACAAGTGAAAAGAACCCATGCGGTGCGCTGCCCTGTGTGCGGTAAAGGGCGCGTCATTGATGCCGCAGCCGACGTGTATCCGGGGCGCCTGCGCCTCTATGGCCCGGAGCATGCGGACAAAGCGGAGTTGTTCTCCAAATGTCCAAAGTGTGGGCTGCAGATCGGCATCTCCTTTGAAAAGGCAGGACATTCCTAAAAGCAAATAAAATATAGAGTATCGACCTCGTCAAGCGCACCAACCGCCCGCATCAGCAGCGGGATCCACCGTGTTCGGAGCCTTACAGGCAGCAGTTCTGCTGTGCTGTAAGGCTCTTTTTTTGCGCTTTTCCGCGGCAGAACAGCGGAAAGGCACGAAATGCGGAACGCCTGGCAGCCCTACATAGCAAAGTACCCATGATCCCCAACTCAGAAGTTTCCCCTAAAAAATCTGAGATTGGAGATCACGACTATGGAAAAATGGCAGGAAAATCGCAACTACAGAAAAATCAGGGACGAGAATGGAACTGTCATCGCCAACATCATCACCGTGGATGGTAGGGATGTAGCGGTCACAGAGGACGTATTCGCGGCGTATGCCCAGATGGACCGGCGGGAGCGGTATCTCAGCGAGGATCTGCCCACTGGCAAGGTCCTCTCCATGGAACAGATGGCAGAGGACGGCGTTTTGCCGGACTATGTGGGCGCGGAAACGGCGCCCAGCGCCGAGGACTGCGTCCTTGCACGGGAGTCGGAACGGGAGCGGGAAGAACTGACCAGCCTGCTGCTGGCGGCGCTTATCGCCTTGGAGGACCGGGACAGGCAGCTCATCACCGCGCTGTTCTACGACCACCTCTCCACCAGAGAATACGCCCGGCGAATCGGCGTGACCCAGCGGGCCGTTATCAAGCGCAGGGACCGGATCCTGCGGGACATGAAAAAATATTTTGAAAAATTTGCGGCGTGAGGGTATTCACCCAGCCCCTTTTTCGGGAGGACAGCGGAAGGGGGAAATACCTCCCCCTTCGCTGCTCCTTGAAAAGTGCATACCAGCAATGCGGGTAACACGCAGCCGTACCCACCCCACAGCGCGCGCCAGGACCCGGCCCCAGCGGCCGGCGAGCGATTCAGCCTGTGGCCGGCCCCGGCAGGCCGGGCAAGAGATGGGACGGCTCATACAATGACACACCAAGCACGGCCTGCGCGTAAGACAGGCGGCGCTGCTCCGGGATTGAAAGCAGTAGAGATCCCGGAAATATGCCCGTGAGGCCCCGGCCAGGGGCCTGCCCGCATTGTTCCCGAACCCATCGGGGAGCGCGTGCGAATACGATGGGAACACGAAAAAAGATAAAAGGACGGAAGTATCCATGAAGAAATATACCCATGAAAAGGCCCATGAGGAAATCGACTATATTTTTAAAACCCTATTGCCTCAGAGGGGCATGGCGGAGCGGCCGGAACAGATCCGGCTGTGCCACAGCATCCTGGACGCCATGCTGGACGGCAGCATCGCCCTGTGCGACGCGGGGACCGGCATCGGCAAGACCTTCGCCTACCTGATCGCCGGCATCCTGCATGGCAAGTGCCGGGCGGCAGAGGGTAAACCGCAGCGTCCTATCCTGATCTCCACCTCCAGCATCGCGCTGCAGAGCGCCATCCAGAAGGAGTACCTGCCCCTGCTGTCCGGCGTGCTGCTGTCCGAGGGGCTGATCTCCGCGCCCATTGAGGCGGTCATCCGCAAGGGCAAGGCTCACTACGCCTGCGACGCCCGGCTGGAACGGCGGGTCCGTCAGGTGGAGGGCAGCCATAAGAATCCCGCCGCCCGCCAAGCCCTGCACACCGCCTGGCATGTGCTGGATCTGGACCAGCTGTCCGGGATGAGCAGTTATGACCGGGAGCGGATCTGCGTTCCCAAGCGGTGTAATTGCCGGCGGAAGGACTGCCGATACCGCTGTTTTCTGGACGCCTGCCAGAGCGGGCAGTACACGGTTCAGATCTGCAACCACAACCTCCTGCTGGCGGACCTCATCCACCGCAGCCAAAAGAAAAAGCCCCTCCTGCCGGACAGCGCGGCCATCATCATAGACGAGGCCCACAAGCTGCCGGAAACCGCACGGCAGATGTTCGGCGTGACGTTGACCGCCCAGGACTTCGCGGAGCTGATCTGCAGCCTGCATGTGGAGCGGTATGTCCTCGCGGCGGAACTGCTGTCCGAGGCCGTGGAGCCGCTGGCGGAGAAACTGTCGCTCCCGGTGGAGGAAGGGGCCGGATTTGACGCCTACCAGATGTTCCTGGAGCGGCCGCATCAGGTCCTGACGGTGATCTGCCGGCAGCTGGAGGGCCTGCTGACCAGGGAAACCTGGCGCCTGCTGTCCGCCGTCGCCTCCACAGTATCCCTCTTTTACCTGGGGAATCCCGAGATGATCTTCTACGCGGCAGACGACGACCACGGCGGGTCCATGCTGTGCGGCACGGTGTCGGAACTGGCCGCGCAGCTCCAGGCCACGCTCTGGCGGCAGGAACAGCCCATCATCCTGACCTCCGGCACCCTTGCCGTTGGGAAGGATTTCAGCCGGTTCCGCACCGCCGCCGGCCTGACAGAGGAACGGCCCGTGACGGAAACTGTGTGTCCGTCACCCTTTGACTATCAGCACAACTGCCTCCTCTATCTTCCCACGGACCCGATCCCGCTGGATGCGGCGGACTACTACGACCGGCTGGCCGCACAGATCCGGCAGCTGGCGGCGGCATCCCACGGCCACGCCCTGGTGCTGTTCACTTCCTACCTCGCCATGTCGGCGGTCAAGGAACGGCTGCAGGCCGCGGCGCTGCCCTTCCCCGTATTTACGATGGGCAGACGCCCGGCCCGCACCCTGGCGGCATTTCGCGCCGCTCCCGGCAGTATCCTGCTGGCCACCGGTGCGGCGTGGGAGGGGCTGGACTTCGCCGGCGACGGCGTGTCCCTGCTCATCATCCCGCGCCTGCCCTTCGCCTACCCGGACGCTGTAAAAGAAAAAGAGCGGGAGGACTACCCGAACCTGCGGGAGTTCCTGCGCTCCGTCGTTGTCCCGGAAATGCAGATCAAACTGCGGCAGGGCTTTGGCCGGGCCATCCGCACGGAAACGGACACCTGTGCCGTCGCCATGCTGGATCCCCGCGCCGCCCGCGGCCGGAGATATTTCCAGAGCATGGTGGAGGCCCTGCCGGAGATGCCGGTGACGGGGTGCCTGCGGGCCGTGGAACAGTTCTACCGTGACCATAAGGACGCCGGTTATTTCCATCTCCCCAACGCGGGATGAAATTGTTGCAGTTGCTGCGTCTGTTCGCCATTCCTTGGTGGTGTTGGTAATGGCTTTCGTGATGCTTTCAGGCTATACTTGCGTTGCAAATCAAGAAAAGGAGGCAGTCAGACATGGAACAGACAAAGGGTCTCTCCTGCCAGATCCCGGAATCCCTGCATGCCAGGGTGACGGCGGAGCGCGTCGCGGTAAACCAATCCCTCAGCGAGTACATCACGGAACTGCTCACCAACTACTATGAAAACGGAGGAAAAAACGACATGGCACAGACGAGAACAATGGCATTTCAAATCAGCGAGGACCTGTTCCAGAGGATCAAGGACTATCTGGCCCGCGAGAGTGAGCGCCAGGGACGGAAGGTAACCCAGCGGGAGTTCGTCCTGGGGCTGATCGAGGACGCCTTGCGGCAGGCGGAGCAGGAGGCGGCGGACGGCGCCTCCGACGCCCCTGACGATATCACTGCCCCCGTGGAGGACCAGGGGGCAGAAACCGAAATGGAGTCTGAGGACGATGGATCCACGGAAGGAGGCGACGGGGATGCCGCAGAGTGAACTCGCTGCCTACATCGCCGCCGGCGGCGCGCCCTGCAAAGCCTGCGGCCAGCGGATGCTGAAAGCGGACGGCTGCACCTGGACCCATGTGAAATGCGGCAGCCGGTACTACCGCCGCATCAAGTACGGCGCGGACGGCATGGCGTATGACGACGCCCGCTGCCACGACTGCGGCGCCAAGCCGGGCCATTACCACCATGTGGGATGTGACGTGGAGCGGTGCCCCGTGTGCGGAGGGCAGCTCATCAGCTGCGACTGCGACGTTTCCGAGTATGTGGAGCGGCCGCCCGGAAAGAGAACGACCAAGTAAATCAGGACACCAGAACCGCCCGGAGCGCCCGACAGGGACGCCCCGGGCGATCTGTTTCACAAGAGAGGACTGGAGGTGAGAAAACGTCGGAACCGAGATCCAATCGTTTCACAGAACAGGAGCTGGAGATCGCCCGCGAAACGGACCTGCCGGACCTGCTGACGTCTCTCGGCTACACCGTGACGCGGGTGGGCCGTTACCACTCCACCAAGGAGATGGACAGCCTGCGGATCAAGAACCGCCGCACCTGGTACCGCTACTCCGAGAGAGTGGGCGGGGACGCCATCACCTTTCTGCAGCATTTTTGCGGCAGGAGTTTCCCCCAGGCGGTGGAGGATCTGCTGGCATTCCACGGCCGCGCCAGAGATGCCCCCGCGGAGCGGAACAGGCAAACTGAGCAGGCGCCGGAACCGCCGAAACCGTTTGCATTGCCGCCGAGGCACACCGATGCCCGCCGGGTGTACGCCTACCTGAAAAAGCGGAGCATTGCGCCCCAAGTAATCCGGGGCTTTATCAACGCTGGTCTGCTGTATGAGGATGCCGAGCATCACAACTGCGTGTTCGTCGGCTACGGTGGGGACGGCAAGGCGGCCTTCGCCAGTCTGCGGGGCACCTACGACCGGGACGGCAGCGGCTTCAAGGGCGACGCCGCCGGCAGCGACAAATCCATCGGTTTCCGTCTGCCGTATGACCCGGACAGCAGGACCGTGTATGTGTTCGAGGCCCCCATCGACCTCATGAGTTACTGCACCCTGCACCGGGGATTTCACAGCAATGCGCTGGCCCTGTGCTGCCTGGATGACCGTGCCCTGTCGGTGTTTCTCCGGGAGCACCCTGCGGTGCGGAAGGTCGTCCTGTGTCTGGATCACGACCGCCCCGGCATGGAGGCCGCGGAGCGCATAGGACGGAAATACTCAGCGGAGGGATATGCCGTGCAGACGCTGTCCCCTCCCTCCCGGAAGGACTGGAACGCCTATCTGACCTTTGTGCAGCAGTTCCGGGAAAGGGGGCGGTGACCAAGTAAACACAAGCAAAGAGATATAAACCAGCAATTCTACACAAAAAAGGAGGAAAGACCACTTGAAAAGCAAGACAAGCAGGCACGGCCTGAAGCGCATGACGGCCCTGCTGCTGGCCGTGGTGCTGTGCATCGGCATGATGCCCAGCGCCTTTGCCGCTCAGCAGGACAGTTACCACGACCCGGCGGAACACTGGCAGGAGGCCAACAACCGCACCAACGAGCTGGATGCAAATGCTGTGGTGACGATTGAAACCTTCACCTGCGGCGAGTGCGGCAAGGCCACATCCTTTGAGGTGCTCAGGACGCCTGAGTACACTCGGGACGGCCAGACTGCCCTGACCCGCAACGTCAAGTATTCCGATGGAACAATGGTAGACGGCGAGGGAAAAGGCTCTGTTCTGGACGGTGTGCCGGGGCAGGACGCCTACTACACCGGCTATCACTGGACCAAAGCCATCTGTCAGACCTGCGGTGGGATCAACACCAACATGGGCGCATCCCCCTCTGACGATTACGGGTATCTCCGCAACGTCTACTGGCTGTACGATTGCGCCAACAATTTCTTTGAGGAACTGCCGGAAACACAGACCATTGAGCAGGTAGACAGCGAGTACCACCGTGTTATTACCGAGAGTGGCGAATACTGTGGGTTCTGCTACGGCACATTCAAAGAGGAAAATTCCACGCTGGAACGGCACCACATGGAGAGCAGCATCCGGCCCGAGCTGGCCCATGATCGCTTTGTGAAGATGGATACCTGCGCCGACTGCGGCTATTCCGAAACTGCCTACACCGCCGCCAAGGCTGTCATTGCGGATTACTTCGGCGTGGTAGACGGCCAGCCCCACACAGTCACAGTATCCGACTTGAGCGAGGTCGGCGTCACCACCGCCATCCGCTACGGCTACAGCGCGGATGCCTGCACTCTGACCAGCGCCCCCAATTACAGCAAGGCCGGGGACTACCCGGTTTACTACAAGATTACCTACACCTACCACGACACGGACATGGTGGAGAATAGCGTGGCGTATGTCCATCTCAGGGATGAAACCACCACCGAGGACGGTTCCTGCACCTGCGGCTGCGGCAATCCCGACTGCGGCTGTCAGGACCCGGACTGCGGTGGCGACTGCTGCTCCGACAAGGGCTGCGGCGAGAACCACAACTGGACGCTGCTGGACAGCGTAGACCCCACCTGCCTGACCCTCGGCTATGACCGCTATCTGTGCGTGGACTGCGGCATGATTGAAAAGCGGGACTATGAGGCCCAACTGGGCCACGCCTATCAGAGTGTGGTCATCCGGGACGCCACCTGTGAAGTCCCCGGCAAGACCATTGATATTTGTGAGCGGTGCGGCAATGTGAAAGAAACCGACCTGCCCCAGACCGAGCATGAGTTCTCCACCACCGTCATTCCGGCCACCTGCACCAGCCCCGGCTACACCCTGCGGGAGTGTACCGTCTGTGGGGAGCGCCACATCGAGGACATCACCGCCGCGCTGCCTCACAACTATGTAAGCAAGACCACCCCGGCCACCTGTGAGGGCGGCGGGCGCACCCTCCATATCTGCGAGGGCTGCGGCAGTTCGTTCATCACCGACTACACCGACCCGCTGGGGCATAGTTGGGATGAGGGCAAGGAGATCACCGGGGCCACCTGCACCGGCGAGGGCATGACCGAGTACACCTGCATCCGCTGTGGAGCCACCCGGCTGGAGGGTGACGAGGCCGCGGGTCATATCCCCGGCGATCCGGCCACCTGCACCGATCCTCAACTCTGCATCCGCTGCGGCGCCGTCATTGAGAACGCTTTGGGGCATGATTATGCCGAGGAAGTGACCGAGCCGACCTGCACCGAGATGGGCTACACCACCTATACCTGCACCCGCTGCGGCGACGCCTACAAGGGCGACTACACCGAGGCCGCAGGCCATAAGCCCGGCGACTGGATCATCGACAAGGAGCCTACCACCGACAGCGAGGGCAGCAAGCATAAGGAGTGCGAGGCCTGCGGTGAGAAGTTAGAGGAAGAAACCATTGAGAAGATCTACAATCAGGCCACTACGGACAGTAAGGGCGAGGCCGTTGTGGGCGGCTATCTGGTAATTGTCACGGATACCGACACTAAAGACCCCGTTTCCAATGCTATTGTCACTCTCCATGCGGACGATACCCTGTCCATCCGTCTCCCCAATTCCCGCCTGCTGGACTATGCCGACCAGACTACCGTGACTGTCCTGCTCACCAAGGATAAGAGCGCCGTGGAGGGTATGTCCGTTACTATGACTGACAAGCACGATAACTACTGTGCCGGTAACACTGACAGCAATGGGCAGGTCACTGTTCCCGGCACCAGCGGCAAGACCAATGAGGACGGCAATACCACCGTTGGCTGGGAGGACGAGGACGGCGACCGCTGGACACTGACCGTCACTGTAGAGGACTACGAAACCGGACGCCCCATCGAGGACGCAGAGGTGTCCATCGGTAAGGGCGGCAATATTACCGTCACCCTGCCGGACGGCACCGATATGGACGAGGACAACCGCATCACCGTCACGGTCACAGACAATGAGCGCGACCCGCAGGAGGACGTGACCGTCATCGTCAAGGGCGACCTCGGCCAGCGGGAAACCGGCGAAACAGACGAGGACGGGAAACTCACGGTTCCCGCCGTCACCGAAACCGAATATCACGGGGCCTATATTGTCGGCTACACAGACGGCACCTTCGGCCCGGAGCGCAGCATGAGCCGGAGCGAGGCGGCGGCCATCTTTGCCCGCCTGCTCTCTGACAAGTTGGATGAGCGCATCCCCAGCGGGGCCAATGTGAAGTTTACGGATGTGGACCCGGATTCCTGGTATGCGGGCTATGTGGAGTACCTGACCGGCTATGGCGTGGCCGTGGGCTACAATGACCGCACCTACCGGGGCGATAAGGCCATTACCCGCGCCGAGTTCACCGCTATGGCCGCCAGATTTTTTGATGTGTTTGGCGACGGCGACGAGGCCATCATGGAGCAGTACCAGGGCTTTGACGATGTAAACGATGGCTATTGGGCTGCTGAGTATATCAAGGACGCCGCCATCCACGGCTGGGTGGAGGGCTACGGCGATGGCACCTTCCGGGCCGACGATCCCATCGACCGGGCGGAAGTCGTCACCATCGTCAACCGCCTGCTGGGGCGTGAGGCCGACGAGGACTATATTGCGGACAACTACCGCCGTCTGGTGACGTTCCCTGACGTGTCCTCCCGCCATTGGGCCTATTATCAGGTGCTGGAGGCCGCCAACGCCCACACCGCCGTCCTCACTGACCCCGAAACCTGGGACAAGTAATCTACGACTCCGCGGCCCCGCTGTGGGCCGCGGAGTTTTTACACCACAACCCACGATACATTACAAATAAAAAGGAGAATGCACCTATGCTGAAGATCGTAGCAATCGGAAACCTGACCAACGACGTGGAACTGAAGGTCCATGAGGCCACCGGCAAGCCCTACGCCATCCTGCGGATTGCCTCGGACCGCCGCTACCGGGACAAGGAGGGCAACCGCCTGACGGATTTCATCTCCATCAAGGTCCGCGGCCCGCTGGCGGAACGCTGCGCGGAGTTTGCCTGGAAGGGCTGCAAGTTGGCCGCCTCCGGCGACTTTGAAACCATCACTTTCGCGGACGAGCCGGAGCGGCAGCCCGGCTTCCTCATCAAAGCCACGGAGGTGGAGTTCCTGTCTCCCCGCCGCGTGGAGGAAAGCGCCGTGTCCATGCCCGCGGACGGTATGGATGAGGCTGCGGCCTGAGCGCCATGCGGAATACAGGCATTGAATACACCAGTGCGGAACGCACCCCCACCATTCTACCGGATCTGGCGGAGCTGCTCCCTCCTCTCAGCGGGGAGCAGCTTGCCGCGCTGGAGAAGGACATCCTGCAAAACGGCTGCTATGCGCCCATCATCGTCAATGAGGATCTCGTTGTCGTAGATGGCCACAACCGCCAACAGATTTGCACCCGGCACGACCTGCCCTACAAGATGGCGGTGTTTGCCTTTGACGATCTGCTGGAGGCCAAGCAGTGGGCGCTGGATACCCAGAAGGGCCGCCGCAACCTGGACAAATGGGAGTTGGGCAAGATCGCCCTGAAACTGCGGCCGGAGATCGAGGCCAGGGCAAAAGAAAACATGTCTCTGGGCGGACAGGCATATAAACCCAGCGAGGAAGGTTTGACAATATTGTCAAACCTTCCTCCCGTTAATACACGCAGAGAGTTGGCTGACTCTGTCGGCATTGGAGAAGTCACGATGGGGAAAATCATGCAGATCGACGAGCATGCCCCCGCCGCCGTGAAGGAGGCCCTGGATAAAAAGGAACTGTCTGTCAACCAGGGGTATCAGATCACCCGGCAGGTACAGGATCTGCCGGAGAGTGAGCAGGGGCAGGCGGCATTGGAACTGGTGGAGCTGGAAAAAGCGAAAAAGGAGATCCGGGAGAAGGATGCCGAGATCGACCGCCAGAGCAAGATCGCCGGCGTGTTCTGCAAAGCGTATGAAAAGGCTGTCCTGCTGACGCCCACAGAGGAAAATGTGCGGATCTGGGTCAAATGCACCCGCATGACCAGGGAGGAAATGGAGGATACCATTAAGGAGTCCCGTGAACTGGCCGATGTGTTTACCGCCATTGCCGGCCTCATGGAACGCCTCCTGCCGGAGAGGGGGACGCTATGAATGAGATGAGTGTGCGGGAGTGGCAGGAGCGGTTCCGTGCCGGGGATTTCAGCAGCCGGGACCGGGCCGTGCAGTGCGAGGCCGGCTGGTACGACTGGTTCTGCCGGGACGACGCCCTGGCCGGACGCCTGAAGAAAATCTCCGGCGTTGTGCTGGGAATCACGGATCCCTTCATTCTGGACAACTACTATGTGTGGTTCAAGAACAACTGCCCGCTGGATGGGCCGCTCTATGACGACGTCCGGTTTGAGCCTCTCACCGGGGAGCGCGACGGGAAATACTTTGTCGTTTCTTTGGACAGCCCCCATGAGCATATGAAGTGGGCGCTCGTTACAGAGCGGTATGGCTACGACGCACCGGAATTTGAATGCGGCAATGTCCGTGACATGGTGAAATACATCAACGCCATCGCGCCGGAGCTGGCGCGGGGGATCCAGCCTCGCTTCGTGCAGGAGAAAGCGGCTGTGGGCGAATATGTCCGGCAGCACGAGGGGAAAAGCAGCTACAGCATCCGGCGGGCGGGGGATCACCTGTTCGCCTACCAGTCCCCCCGTGACTGGAAGTACCGGACTGTCGCGGTTTCGGACTCTCTGGAGAATGTCCCCCAGGGCTTTCCCGCGGAGCAGTCCGAGCAGCACGGCATGCTCTATGTTTTTCCAAGCGAGGCGCCCGCTCTGGACAGGGCCGACATGGTGCAGCGCGCACAGCGCAGGAAGGAGCAGACGCGATGACCAGGAGATCCCACGACCGCCCCGCGCTGCCGCCCAAAGCCAAGGCCGAGATCCTGGAGGTGCTGTTCGCCAACATGGAGATCAGCGGCGATGAGATCGCGGCCATTTTGAAAAAGCACCATGTCTCCTGCGACGCCGACGTCCTGCAGGACCGCTACCGCAGGCAACTGGGCCAGCGCCTCATGGCCAGCCTCCGGGACGCCTCCGGTGAGCGCGAGGTCCTGTCCAATGGGAGGGGGCGGTATGTTGTGCTGGAGTGCTGCCGGGATCGCCAACAGCTTGCGGCCATCCGCCGCCGCATTCAAAATCAGGCGCATGGCCTGAACGCTTCCGCCGGCAAGGTGAGATCTCGCATCGCTGTGCTGGATCGCCTGATCGCCTGTCTCAGAAAGGCGGCGTGACATGAAGATCAAGGATCTGATCGCCGCGGTCCGGGACTACCCCGCTCTGCGGCAGGCGTTGGAGGAATCCAACACCGAATTGGACCTCAGTCGGATGGAATGCGCGCAACTGCAGAGCAAGATCAATGAACTGGAACCGCTCGTCGATGAATACTACCAGGAGAGCTGCGGTAAGGAATATGCCGCCAATCAGGAGCGCCAGAAAGTGGAAACACTGAAGAAAGCCCTTGCGTCCTTTTGCCCGGCCCTGGACAGCACGGAGCAGCTCCGGCGGTTCTATGACACCATCGCCCCGGATTTTGATGATGGTGGTTTCCGCCTCTACGACGCCGCCCTGGCGATCTCCGGCTATCCCAATCTCCCCGGCGAGTTCCCCTATGAGGACAACCGCGGTGTCTTTGATGAGGCGGACGGTCATCAACTGCTGAAGTACCTGACCGCCCTGCACTTCCATGCCGTTCGGTGGGAGGCCGTGCCGGGGACACCTTATGAAAAGGCTGTCCTGTTGGATGTGGATACCGCCACCCCGGAGTACCGGGCCTTTGAAAAGCAGCTCTATACGCAGGCCCTGCGTGACTTAGGTTTTCAGGGCCTTCTGCCCCAGGAGCAGGAACGGCGGATCGGCAAGCAAAAAGAAAAACGGAAGGAAGGTGCTGAGCGATAGAACAGAAACCTGACAATGGGATGAGCAAGGATGCCTTCTGGGCGCTGATTCAGGAGGCAAAAACCGCCTGCGGCCAGGATCTGAACGCTATGGAGTACTACCTGCAGGAGCAGCTTGTGTCTATGGGGCCTGCCGCGGCGAAAAATTTCCATGACATTCTGCAAACCTATGAGGATCTGGCGGACCAATACGGCCTGTGGGACGCCGTCAGCGTGATCAAGGAGTATGGCTGTTCGGATGACGGTTTTATCGACTTCCGCGCCTGGCTGATTGCTCAGGGCAAAGAGGTGTACATGAATGCGCTGCGGGATCCCGACACGCTGGCAGATATAGAGCCATACGGCGATTGCTGTTTCGAGTGCCTGTCCTATGTGGGCGATTACGCCTATGAGCAGCTCACCGGCCGCAGCGCCTACGACGAGATGGAACCAGACAGGATCGAGAAGATGCGGGACGAGCTAAAAAAGGATATCGTCTACAAAGACGGCATCCAATACCCCAGGGAGCCGAAGGACCTGCCACGGTTCCTACCCCGGCTGTGCGAAAAATACGGCGGGCCGGAGCGTTTCCTGGCGGCGCCATCCACATGGAATTACGACCTCCATGAGATCCGCCGGCTGCTGGACGAGGGCAAGGTCCAGGACATGGCTACCAAAAAAGAGAAAGGGGGCGGCGCTCGGTGAGCGAGGGATACGTCATCGGCGTGGACCACGGTTACGCAGCCATGAAAACTGTCCACGGTTCCTTCCCCTCGGGGCTGGTGGCCTATGAGCATGAGCCGTACACCCAGAAGAATGTGTTGGAATACGGCGGTACGTACTATGTGGTAGGCAGCGGCAGGCAGCCTCTGCAGAAAGACAAGACCCGGACGGAGGACTACTATCTGCTGACCCTGGCAGCCATCGCCAGGGAACTGGACTGCCGCAATGCCGAGCGCACCTGCTCCGTCATTCTGGCTGCCGGCCTGCCCCTGACCAGTTTTGGCCGGGACAAGAAGAAGTTCCGTGCCTATCTGCTGCGGGACGGCAAACCGGTGCCCTTCCGCTATGAGGGCCGGGACTATACCGTCACCGTCCGGGATGTGAAACTGTTCCCCCAGGGCTATGCCGCTGTGCTGACCCAGACGGAGCTGCTGGATGAACCGTCCGTCATCGTGGCGGACATCGGTGGCTGGACAGTGGACCTGATGCGCTTGGACAACCGCCTCCCCAATGCCGCCACCTGCCGCAGCTTGGAGTGGGGCATAATCCGCTGCATCGATGAGATCAGCGAACAGGTGCGACGCGTCCTGGGTCTTTCTCTGACAACGGCGCAGATCGAGTGCGTCCTGCGGGGTGATGCCAGCAGCCTCCCGGACGAGGCGAAAGGCATCATCCATGCCCAGGCGGACCTGTATGTGCAGAACCTGCTCTCCACCATCACGGAGTGCGGCCTGGACACCCGCGCCATGCCTACTATTTTTATAGGCGGCGGAGCGGCGCTCATGAAGCGGCGTGTTTCGGCCACAAACGGCCTGTGTCGGCCCGTGATCCTCGATGATGTATCCCTGAACGCCAAGGGCTATGAACGGCTTGTACGGCAGATGTCGGGGAGCGGCGCCCATGCCTGAAAAGCGACGGCTCAGTCTTTCCTTCTCCCTGACTCAGCGGGAGCAGCGGAACGCATGGGAGCGCCTGTCCGCCGTTGCGCCCGGACAGCGCATGGACGCCGTGTGCAGGATGATCAACGGCTATATGGAACAACAGGAACTGCTGGAGGCCATTCGCGGCGCTATCCGGGAGGAACTGGCAGGCGTTTCCTTCCCAAAGACCACTACGCAGCAGGAGCAGGCCGGGACCGTCGATGAGGACGTCCTCGGCTTTCTCCGTGCGCTGCAGGAGGGAGATGATACCATCTGATTCGATATTTTGATATGTTCGCCGGGATCGGCGGCTTTCGGGCGGGGCTGACCCGCGCCGGCGGCTTCCAGTGCGTCGGACACTGCGAGATCGACAAATATGCCGAAGCCAGTTACCGCGCGATCCACGACATCAGGAAGGAGGAGCGATACTATCCAGACGCCCGAGCCATTGACCCCAACGACCTGCCCGACTTCGACCTTTTGTGTGGGGGATTCCCCTGCCAGGCGTTTTCTCTCGCTGGCCGCAGAAAAGGATTTGACGATGCAAGAGGTACTCTCTTCTTTGAAATTGCCCGCCTGGCTGAAACCAGACGGCCTTCGTATCTTCTGCTCGAGAACGTGCCAGGACTGCTTAACCATGACGGCGGCCGGACGTTTGCGGCCATCCTCTCCGCGCTTTCTGACCTGGGGTACCATGTCGAATGGGCTGTGCTTAACAGCAAACATTTTGGAGTCCCGCAGTCAAGGAGGAGGGTGTTCCTTATCTGCTATCTTGATCCCCGATGCGCTGGAAAAATATTACCTGTCTTCGGAAATGGTGCAAAAGCTCTTATACAACTCATCGGCGGGGCGCAAGGACACCGGGTCTATGACCCAGAAGGAGTAGCCTGTACCCAGACAGCCGGTGGTGGCGGCCTCGGTGTGAAAACCGGGTTATACCTGCTGCCGCCGGACGCGCCCTTTGTGGATCTGTGTGCGGGGCATCCGAAACGGACGCGGCAATCCCGATGCATCACTGCCCGCTATGGGCAGACGACGCTGTCCAATCATAAGGCGGAACGCTCCGGGGCGCTGCTGATCAAGGAAGCCACCCGAAAAGGCTATCAGGAGGCGGCGCCTGGCGACAGCGTGGACTTGGGCTATCCGGGCAGCGCCACACGCGCCGGTCGGGTCGGGGTCGGTGTCGCCCATGACGCCGCCAGTGTGCAGGGCATTGTGGAGCGCGGCGGACGCATCCGCCGCCTGATGCCCAGGGAGTGCCTGCGCCTGCAGGGCTTTGACGATGAGCAAATCGACAAGATCCTCGCCATCAACTCGGACGCCCAAGCCTACAAGCAGGCAGGCAACAGCGTCACCGTCACAGTGATCGAGGCCATTGGCCGGCGCATCCGGGCCGTGGACGAGGCTTTGCGAAAGGAGGCGGCTGCGTGACCGGGATGAAGGACCAGTATTTCGGCGTCGAGGTGGAGATGACCGGCATCACCCGTGAACAGGCCGCGCAGGCGCTGGCAGATTATTTCGGAACGATCCCACAGTACAAAGGTGGGGTTTATGATGCATGGGTCGTCAAAGACACAGAAAACAAAGAGTGGAAACTGATGAGTGACGGAAGCATCCATGCAGAGCGAAAGACATTGCATGGCTACGAACAAACAAATAACAGGCAATATAAAGTGGAGATGGTTTCGCCCAAACTGACCTATGCGGAGCTGCCAAAGTTCCAAGAGTGTGTGCGGCAGATCCGGCATGCGGGGGCAAAGGTCAACAGTTCCTGCGGCCTGCACATCCATGTGGACGCGGCCAACCACAACCGCCAGAGCCTGAAAAACCTCCTGAGCATCATGTACGCCAAAGAGGACATTTTGTTCAAGGCCCTGCAGGTGAATGAGGCCCGTGCCGCCCGCTGGTGCCAAAAGGTGCGGGAACCCATGCTGCGGCAGGCCCGCACCCTCCCCGCTGAGGAAACCAAGGATCTGACACAGCTGGAGAGCATTTGGTATGAAGGTGATATCAACTCAGGAGAGCATTACAACTGGACACGCTACTATGCCTTGAACCTGCATTCGGTGTTCTATCGCGGCACCGTTGAGTGGCGCTGTTTCAACTCCACCCTCCATGCAGGACGCGCGAAAGCCTACATCGACCTGTGCCTCGCCATGTCTGCCCAGGCCATCGCCCAGCGCAGCACCGTCATGCGGAAAACCCACAGCGACAATGAGCTGTTCACCTTCCGGGTCTGGCTGGTGCGCCTGGGCCTCAACGGGCCGGAGTTTAAGAACACCCGTGACCATCTGCTGGCCAATCTGGACGGCGACCGGGCTTGGCGCTACGACAAGGACAGTTACGAAGTCAATAAAAAGAAGAAAAAGAACCGAGAGATGGAGAGGTGACGAGATGAAGATCCGCATGGAAGAAGATATCCTGTCCGGTACCGGGGCAGAGATCATGGACCATCTGCGCGCCCGTGTATTTGACCCCACGGAGTTCCCTGACACGGAGAGCTACATCTGGTTCCTGCGAAACAATGTGGTGCGTACCACCGGCCTGGACTTCCCGCTGCCAGAGGGGGATGTGGAGCAGCAGGCCCGGATGATGTTCACCCAGTTGGCGAAAGTGGGCGCTCTCACGATTTTGGAGGACTGATATGGCAAAGCGTCTGTATTTTGCCTATGGCAGCAACATCAATCTGGAGCAGATGGCGGTCCGCTGTCCTGCCGCCCAGGTGGTTGGGCCTGCGGTGCTGGACGGCTATGAACTGCTGTTCCGCGGCAACCGGCGCGGGGCCGGCGTCGCCACCATCGAGCCTCTGCCCGGCAGCCAGGTCCACGGCCTGCTGTGGAAGCTGACGCCGGAGTGTGAGCAATCTCTGGACGTCTATGAGGGATACCCGCGGTTGTATGAGAAAGAGGATATCACGGTCCGCACCGGGGACGGCAAAGACGTGACCGTCATGGCCTACATCATGACAGGGGAACTGTGGCGGGATCCTGCCATCCCTTCTCCCGCCTACTATGGCGGCATTCTGGAGGGATACCGCCAGAACGGCCTGCCGGTGCCGGAACTGGAGGCCGCGCTGAAAAATGTGCACGACGAGGTGCGGCAGGCCCGGCACTTTGAGCGCATGCAGGAAATGGACCTGTTTTTCGGCGAAAAGCCAGGCAGGAAGAAGGGCCACCATGAGCGATAAAGGAAAGAGAGGCGCGGTATGGCAAGAAAAACCATCTCTCTGACGGGAGAACTACACATGAATGCCACAGGATTTTCCGTAACCGTAGATGCACTGGAAACATTGAAAATCGTTGGTATCGCATATGGTGTTTATGACCATGCGGAAGATCTGCGGGATTGCCGTGTCACACTGGAGAATGGTGAGCGGCCGGCACTGGTTGTTCAGGAAGATGTCAGCCTGCATGGAAGTCCCTTTTGGGAAACCGTGCGTACCATTACAGATGACCCGGAACGGATCCGGCAATATGTGGCATTTCGGGAAACGCTAAAAATGTTCCAACAGATAGAACGGGAGCGCGAAGTTGTGCAACGGGATACAGGCCGCAGCAGTCAACAGGGCGCTCCCGCCAAGAGGAAGGATTGCCATGAGCGATAACCATCTGACAATCCTCGTTGTAGAGCCGGGGAAACCGCCATATCCCCGGCAGATCCCAGACACCCTGCAGGCCATGCAGGAGATTGTCGGCGGGGACATCGACGCCACATACCCCTATGAGGATCCCGTGGCGCTTATATTTAACAGCAGCGGCAAGTTTGCCGGCCTGCAGCCAAACCGCCTCCTCCGGCTGGAAAACGGGGATCCGTATGATGTTGTGTGCGGCACCTTTTTCCTCGCCGGCCTCGGCGGGGAAACCTTTGTGTCTTTGACGCCGGAACAGCTTCGAAAATATGAATCCCTGTACAGCCGGGAGATGTTGTTCCCACTCCCCAAAAAGAAAGAGAGAAGGAATGAGCATGAAAGATAAGACCATTCTGACAGCGGAGTCCGTCACAGCGGGCCACCCGGACAAACTGTGCGACACCATAGCGGACACGGTGGTGGACTGCTGTCTGGAACATGACCCCAACGCCCGCGTCGCCTGTGAAGTTCTGGCGACAGCGGGCAAATTCGTGGTGGCCGGCGAGATTACCGCACTGACGATCCCAGATATCCCTTCCATCGTGCGCGACACGGTGCGCCGGGCCGGATACAACTGCAGGAACTTCGACGTGGAGGTCCTCATCCGGCCCCAAAGCCCGGACATCGCAGGGGCAGTACAGCACGGGGAACAGACCGCAGCCGGTGATCAGGGGATCGTGTATGGCTACGCCTGCAGCGAAACGGAAAACCTCCTGCCCCTGCCGGTGGTATTGGCGCACCGCCTGACCGCCCTGCTCACCTGTGCGCGGACGATGGGCAGGATCAGCGGCCTGCGGCCTGACGGAAAGGCGCAGGTGTCTGTGGAGTATGTCTTCGGCGCACCCCGGCGGATCTCCGCTATTGTCCTCTCCTGCCAGCATGCGGAGGATAAGGACCTGCCCCGGCTGCGGGAGGAATTGTTGGAATTTGTCATCCAGCCCGCTCTCCGCATCTTCCCCGCGGATGAAGATACAGAGATCCTCATCAACCCCTCCGGCCGCTTTGTGCAGGGCGGGATCGAGGCGGATACCGGCCTGACCGGCCGCAAGCTGATGGTGGACACCTACGGAGGGCTGGTGCCCCACGGCGGCGGTGCGCTGTCCGGCAAGGACGGGACCAAGATGGACCGCAGCGGCGCCTACATGGCCCGCTGCATCGCCAAGAATATTGTGGCCGCCGGCCTCGCGGAGAAATGCACGGTCGCCCTGGCCTATGCCATCGGACGGGCTGATCCGGTGGCTGTGGATGTGGATACCCACCTCACCGGCACATACCCGGACGAGCTGCTGGAACAGGCAGTCCGCTGTTTCTTTGGCCTCACGCCCGCGGGTATGATCCGCACCCTGCAGCTGGACCAGCCGATTTTCGCAGACGCCTGCAACTATGGCCACTTTACCAGGGCAAGCCTGCCGTGGGAGCAGACCGGGCAGGCCGGGAAGTTTGCGGAGTTGTGTGCAGAACTGGAGCGCGGAGATGATGGCGGCTGAAACATATAGCATCCTGTTCCTTTGGCAAGGACAGCATCGCCACCATCCTGCTGGCGCTCCGTTATAGGGAACCGCTGGATGAGGCGGTGTACTGCGAAGTGATGTTTGACAGCCATATCTCCGGCGAGGTGCCGGAGCACCGGGACTTCATCTATGGCACAGCCATCCCCGCGCTGGAGCGCATGGGCGTAAAGATCCGCGTTCTCCGTGGGCCGCAGACCTATGTGGGGCTGTTCACCGGGAGGATCACCCGCGGGCCGAAAAGGGGCCTGCTCCGCTCCTTTCCTATCTGTGGGCGATGTGCCGTCCAGCGGGACTGCAAACTGAAACCGATTTTGCGGTATCAGAAAAGACTCCCGCCAGACACGGTGCAGTACATCGGCATCGCCAGGGATGAGCAGGAGCGGCTGCTCCGTCTGGACGGACGCCGTGTTTCCCTGTTGGACAAGTATGGCTATACGGAACAGGACGCAAAGCAGCTCTGCCGGGAGGCGGGGCTGCTTTCGCCTGTCTATGAATTTACCAACAGGGGCGGCTGCTGGTTCTGCCCCAACGCCAGGCGGCGGGAACTGCGCCACCTCTATGACCATCACCCGGATCTGTGGGCCAGAATGCTGGAACTGCAGGCACTGCCGGGGAAAGTCAGCGAAAAATTCAACCGGACCATGACATTTTCGGAAATTGACGCAGGTTTTCGGCGTGAAGATGAACAACTCAGCCTATGGAAAAACGCCGCATAGCGGTGAAAGGAGGTTTCATGCCAAATCATATCACAAATTTGATCTCATTTGGAGATCAGCCGGAGCAGGTCGCCGCTTTCCATCAAATGCTGCGGGATCTGCGCCAGAAGGATGGTGTTTACGGGAGCATCGATTTTAACAAACTCATCCCTATGCCAAAAGCCTTAGGCATTGAATCCGGAACCAGGACAACCAACGGCCTTGACGCATATCGCCGGTTTATAACTGGTGACAAAGCCGGTGCGGAGGCTTTCCAAAAAGAACATCCGGAGGAACGGGCGCTTGGGAAACAGGCGTATGAGAATATTCAGCAGTACGGTTCCCCCACCTGGTACGAGTGGTGTAATAAAAATTGGGGAACCAAATGGAATGCGTATTCCTGTGTGGAACTGGGTAAGGATGATGATACCCTGGAGTTCTTTACTGCCTGGAGCAGTGTCCCGACAATTTTGGAGGCCCTTTCGAGAAAGTACCCGGACCAGACTATCTCCTACCGCTGGGCAGACGAGGACATCGGGAGCAATGTGGGAGAGGCTGTATACAAAAACGGAGAAATGATCGATGCAAACATCCCGGAACCCGGATCCAGAGAGGCGTATGAACTGGCGTCGGATATCATGGGGATCGACCTTGCAGACTTTGACCTCTATCTCTCTGCGGATAAAAGCACCTATGAGTACCATGAGGACCCACCCAAAACAAAACGCACCAAGGATGGGCCGGCGAGATGACGTTTTACGAACAGGAACTTCGGAAACTGTTTGCGGACGGCACGGTGATCGGCAGCCCCACTTTTGCGGGCCGGGCCTGTTTGGGAACGCTGGGAAAGGATCTCCGTGCCCGTGTGCAGTTTGTGACATCAGGCCACGCGGATCACTATGACGCCATCAGCGTTACGGTGCTGAACCGCACAGACGGCGTAGTAGATAAGCTCCGCCTCCGGCTGAAGGATATCCTCGGCGTCAAGCAGGTGCCAGGCAACCCCAACTTCCGTAATGGCGTAGCGCCGCATATCTGGGAAGATAGCGGGAAAGCGGAGTGGTACGCCTTCCGCCCATCCGCGGCGGACTATTCCGCCATGCGGCAGGCTGTGAGCGAGTACCTGGGAGTGTTCCGGGATCGTGTGACGGAGCGCCGGCAGGATGGCCCAAGACTCGTCTACATCTGCGCCCCGCTCCGTGGCGAGGTAGAGAAAAATATCGCCTTTGCCAGAGATAGAGCGCGGGAGGTGTTCGTGGAGGGCAACGTGCCCATCTGCCCCCATTTGATGTTTCCGCCCATTGCCGACCCGGAAAACCCGGCACAGGATCAGGCGGCACGGGAGATGGGCCTGCGGTTGGTGGAGTCCTGCCAGCAGGTCAACGTCTACGGCCCCGTCTGGACGGAGGGCATGTGGGCGGAGATCAACCACGCCGAGAGGCTGGGGATCCCTGTCCTGACAGACCAAAAGGAGCTGGGAAAGCCCCCGCGCCGGCGAACCAAGCAAGGGAAGGAGCGATGATGTGATGGTGGACAACATTCCGCCAGAAGAACTGGAGATCGAATTATCAGGCAGGCAGATCGAGCAGTTAGATGCGATTGACAATGCCGTTTACCAAACGATCCTCACCTTCCTCAACAAGACGGAAGATGAATTTCCCTGGGATATGCATTATATAGGCGAAGTAGCGGATGCCATCGAAGGAACACTGCTGGATCTCGGCCAGCGGGTCCACCGGCCTGCAATCATAACGGAAAAAGACGGAACAGTGCATTTGGAAGAATATCAGGAACCTGTACTGCAAACACCCAAAAAGAATAAGAAGAAGGAGAAACCTGCCTATGAGCGATAACCCCCAGTGGGAAATCATCCAAGGCGACGCGCTGAAGGTGCTGTCCGGCTTTGCGCCTGGGACCTTCGACGCGGTGATCACAGACCCGCCCTACGCATCCGGCGGGCGCACCCAGGCGGAAAAGAACAAGTCCACGGCCAAGAAATACTCCAACATGGGCGACCATGCTCCGCCGCCCTTTGACGGGGACGCCAAGGACCAGCGGTCATGGACGCGCTGGGCGGCGGAGTGGCTGTACGACGCCAGAAAAATCTGTAAGCCCGGCGCCCCGGTGTGTATGTTCATCGACTGGCGGCAGCTTCCCGCAGCTACGGACGCCCTCCAGTGGGCTGGCTGGATCTGGCGCGGCACCGCCGTCTGGGACAAGGGCAACAGCCGGCCCCAGAAGGGACGCTTCCGCCAGCAGGCGGAGTACATCGTCTGGGGATCCAACGGGGACATGCCCATCAGCCGGCCTGTGCCCTGCCTGCCCGGCGTGTTCAAGTACGGCAACCCCCAGAACCGCATCCACCTGACGGAAAAGCCCCTGCAACTTATGCGGGACATCGTGAAGATCACCGAGCCGGGCGGACGGATCCTGGACCCCTTTGCCGGCAGCGGCACCACGGTGCTGGCCGCTGTGCTGGAGGGCTACTCCGCCACCGGCATCGAAGTCACGGACGCCTATGCCGCACTGGCCAGAGGCCGGATCCGCCAGGCGCTGGAGGACGTCCAATGACACGCCCTTGCTTTTCAACCGTGGACGGCAAGGACGTCCAATGACACGCCCTGCCATTGAAGGGAGGTCTGCACCATAGCAAAAGAGCAGCAAGCACGATTTTTCAGAAAGGCGGCTTCTGTTGCTGATTTGCAAAACGACACCCCGATCATCAAGACCGCGCCTTTTACGGTGGTGCGGGAGATCATCCTGCCGGAATCCAAATACCGCCGCTTTCAAGCGGACCTGCTGGCCGAGGCCCCTTTCATCGCCGCAAGGACCCAGCTCACCGGGTACAGCGAGAAGTTCGGCCGCTTCCGCTGCCTGCTGGTCACCGCCCGCAGGCGGCAGGACGGCATCCTCGTTGACAGCGAAGGTTACACCTACGCCCGCTATGCGGCGTATGTGCGGGACAAGCGCGAACTGGATCTGGCCGGCGTCCCGCAGGATAACCTGGACTTCAAGGCCCATGAGCGGTGAGCATTTTTCTTTTCCGCAGGAGAGGGAATTGAAATCCACCTACCGCTTGAAAATGGCCGCGCCCTGCGCGGCGAGGCCACCGCCGCCTTCGGCGGCGATGGCGCAAGCATAGCATTTGTATGACAAATGCGCTTGCAGGGGGATCTCCCCCTGGCCCCAATGCCGCCTGTTGGCGGAAAAAGGAGTTGAAACGTGCAGGAAAAAAGCAAATTTCTCTCCGTGCGGCTGACCGCGGAGGAACGGGAACACCTTGACCGGCTGGCCAAAGAGTCCGGCCTGTCCCTGAGTAACGTCATCCGCTCCTGTATCAACCGCACGGAGATCCGCCAGCGCCAGCCGGCGGAAATCAACGACTTATATCGGGAGATCAACCGAATCGGCGTGAATATCAATCAGATCGCCCGGAGCGTCAACGCCGGCATCGCTACCCGACAAGACGTAAAAGAGGCGCTGTTCCTGCTGCGGCAGGTGTACCTGCTCATGGAAAGGGTCGCGGATCTGTAATGGCGGTTACGAAAATCCTCGCCCGCAAGGGCCGGCTGGACGTGGGAGTCCGGTATGTCCTCAATGGGGACAAAACAAATGAACAGATCCTGACTGCCAGCCAAGGCTGCTCTACCGAACATGCCGTCAGCCGTATGATGAAAACCAAGCAGCACTATCGTCAGACAGATGGCGTCCAGTATTATCACATTATCCAGTCCTTCAAGCCCGGCGAGGTCACCCCGGAACTGGCGCTGGAGATCGCAAAGGCGTTTGCTGCAGAGCATCTGCCCGGCTACCAGGCGGTCATCGGCGTCCATGTGGACAAGGAGCATATCCACGCCCACACGATTTTCAATTCCGTAAATGCGGATACCGGTGAGAAGTATCACAGCAACGCCCGCAGTTACTACAGCCAGATCCGGGCCACCTCGGACCGCCTGTGCCGGGAACACGGCCTCTCTGTTGTCATGGAGAGCAAAGCAGAAAAGGCAGTCAGTTACATCGAGTGGCTGCGGCAGAGCAAGGGCCAGCCCACCTTCCGCTCCATGCTGGAGGCGGATCTGCGGGAGGCCATAGAGGACGCCAACGATATCGGCCACTTCTTCCTCATCATGGAGCATAAGGGCTATGAGATCAAGCATGGTTCCCGGCTGGGCTTCCGCCTTCGCGGCCAGCCTCGGCCCAGCGGAACGGGCCTCGGCAGACCCGGCGGGAAGGTGCCGGGCCAGGAACGGTTCATGATACCGGGCCGAAAGGACCCGCTGTTCACCGAGGACGGCATCCGCGCCGCCATTGGAGGGAATCTGGATGCCATTGCCGCAGGTACGCGCCCCGCCATCATTTACCGGCCGCGGTACCAGCCGTACCGCAGGCATCCCAAGTACACCGGATTTATGGCCCTGTACGTCCACTACCTCTATCTGCTGGGCAAGGCCGGGCAGCGGCAGTACCCGCCGAAGATGACGCCCCATCTCAGGCGGGAGATCATGAAGTTTGAGAGCTACAAGGAACAATTCGCCTTCCTGCGGGCGCATGGCGTCTCCACGGCAGAGGACCTGCAGGCCGTCCGCGCCCGCGCAGAGGAAACGCTGGCCAGCCTCAACAAGCAGCGCACCATCCTCAACGTGCGGAAGAAGAAACGGCGGGCACTCTACGACGCCCTCTCCGACGCGGAGGCCCTCGCCCCGGCAAAGGACTGCTATGAGTCCGGCATGCCCGGCATGGAGGAACCCTTCGCCCGCTACATGGACGCCGTCTCCGCGCTGGAGCAGTGTGGGATCCATAGGGAGCAGCTCATGGCGGAAAAGGCGGAGTTGTACCGGCAGTTGGCGGACGTCAACCGTGAGATCCGGCGGGCGCGGAAGGAGATTTCCATGTGCGATACCATTGAGCGGAACCGGCCTCAGATGGAACACGACATCCATGTGGCCGAGGCCAAGGCAAAGGAGGTGGAACGAGATGAATATCGGAGGCGGTGAAGCTGCGGACCAACTGGTCCGCATGATGCTCTCTGGTGGTGAGGTCGCAGTTCGGCTGACCGGTTCGGCAGTGAAAAATCTTTTGGCCATATCGCTGGCGCTGGCGAAAAGCCACAAGAAGATCAGCGGCAAGGTCCGCATGGGCAAAATGCTGCAGCAGACACGGGATCTGCGGGTATTCCCCATGACGCAGGAGGAATACCGGGAGTTCAGGCACAAGGCGCGGGAACCGAAATTGCTCTATGCGGCCATCCAAAACTCCAGAGATCCCAATGACCCCCAAAGCATGGTAGATGTTGTCATGCCGGCCACAGAGGTGGAACGGGCCAACTTGGTGTTCCAGAAGATGATGTACCAGCAGCCGGAGGCCCCCCAGAAGGAGCAGCCGGAACGGGAGCGGCAACCGGAGAAGGAACCTGGAACGCCAAAAAAAGATTCCCGGTCGGGACGCGCCTCGCGCGATACCAGCACCAGCTCTCCTATGCACGCCGGGAGCGCGGCGAGGACGACGAGTGATGAGCGGCCCTCCGTTGAGGGCCGCCTGCAGGACTATCGCGCACAGTTGGAGGAACAGCGGCGGCGCGCCCCGGCCAGGCAGAAAACCAAGACGCGGACCAAGACCAGATAATTGAGTGCTGTTTGGGGAAAGTGCTGGATATTCCGGGCCGGTTCAGGTATGGTTGCGTTACAGAAAAAGTGAAGGAGGCCAGATACCATGAAGGTCGTTTACTACTACAGAGGACGCACCGGCAGCGCAGGATTCCTGCTCCCGGAGGATATGGCACTGCTGAAAAGGCTGTTTGCGCACGGGAGCCTGCCGCCCAAAGCGCAGCTGCGAGGGAAACGCTGCTGGCTGTATCTCCGGGTGAACACGAACAATCCGGCAGCAGACGAGATCGGTATCAGCGGACAGGACACTTACCTGCGCCAATTTGCGGAAGTAAACAGCATGCAGATCGTCGGCGTATACAAAGATTATATGTGCGGATGGGACCTCCGGAGGCCCAGCCTCCGGTTCCTGGCGCGGGAGGCTGCCGAAAAGAAAATGGATTACATCCTGTCCTGTAAACAGGATCGGATCTACCGGGGCCACGACCTGCGGGGCCTCCTGCAGTATGAGGATCACATGCACGCCCTCGGTGTGGACATCCTGTATCCCTTCGAACAGGACTAAGCAAACAGGCATACATCCAATCAGCCTATGGGGCGTACCAATGCGGTGCGCCCCTGTTTTTCAGTTGGAGGTGAATGCCGCTGAATAAACCGGGCAGATCGGGAGGGATCCTCCCGTATCTGTTTCTCTACATCCCCGTGGTCTGGGCCGCTCTCCTGATTGCCCAGTCCCTCGGGAACGGCCTGCCGGAGCTGCTGACGAACCTGACCGCGGCCCTGCAGACTCCTTTGAAGATCCGCTGGACGGAACACAGCCTGATGAGCATCCTCGCCTGCACCGGCGCGTACATCATAGGCATCTGCCTGTATTGCACCACACAGGGCCGCACCCGTGACGGCGAGGAACACGGCTCGGCACAGTGGGCGTCTCCCAAACAGGTCAACGCTATGTTCTGTCAAAAGCAGAATAAGCCCCTGACACAAAATGTCCGTTTGGGGCTGGATACCCACAAGCACCGCAGGTCCCTCAACGTACTGGTCATCGGCGGCAGCGGCGCGGCCAAGACCCGCAGCTATGTCCTGCCTAACATTCTGGAGGCCAACACCAACTATGTGATCACCGATCCCAAAATGGAGGTGCTGACTGCCACCGGCGGCTACCTCAAAAGCCAGGGCTACGATGTGCGGGTGCTGAATCTTGTCAATCTGGAGCAGTCGGACGGATACAACCCTTTCCGTTACATTCGGGATGAGAAAGACGCCCTGCGGCTTGTCAATAACCTCATTCAAGCCACAACACCCAAGAACAGCCATGAGTCGGATCCGTTCTGGACCAAGGCCGAAACGGCGCTGCTGCAGGCCATCATTCTCATGCTGTTTCAGGAGGCGCCGGAGTCCGAGCAGAACTTTTCCATGGTCATGCGGGTGCTGGAATACGCGGAGGTAAAAGAGGACGACGAGGACCACGTCTCGCCGCTGGATCTGCTGTTCAGCGCCATTGAACGGGAGAAGCCGGACAGCGTCGCCGTCCGGCAATATAAGGTCTTTAAGATGGCGGCGGGCAAGACTTCCAAGAGTATTCTTGTGTCCACAGCCGTACGCTTGGCACCGTTCAATCTGCCCCAGATCCGGGCCATCACGGACCACGACGATATGGATCTGTACACGCTGGGAGAGAAGAAATGTGCCCTGTACGCTGTTATCCCGGACAATGACAATACCTATAACTTCTTGGTAAGTCTGCTTTATTCCCAAGTGTTCCATACCCTCTACTACTGCGCGGACCAGATCCACCACGGGCCGCTGCCCCAGCATGTCCACTTCATCCTGGATGAGGCTCCCTCGGTCAATTTGCCGGGGCTGCCCCGCGAACTGGCAACCATGAGGTCCAGAAACATCTCCTGCAGCACCATCATCCAAAACATGGCGCAGATCAAGGAGCAGTTCAAGGACTCCTGGGAAACCATCCCCGGCAACTCGGACACCCTGCTGTACCTCGGCGGCAACGAGTCCAGCACCCACAAGTACATTTCCGAGGCCCTCGGCAAATCCACCATCGATACCAAGACCCATGGGGAAACCAAAGGTAAGTCCGGCTCATGGTCCACCAACATGCAGATCAGCGGCCGGGAACTGCTGACGCCGGACGAGGTGCGGCGGCTAGACAACCGGTACGCCATCCTGCTCATCCGCGGCGCTGGGCCAGTGATGGATCTGAAATACGATTTAATGAAACACCCCGCGGTCCGCCAAACCTCACTGGCTGGTGGGCCGCCCTATATTCATCACAGGCAGCATCAAGCACCGGTGATTTCTGGACATGAACTTTTTGCGGCATTTTCCACCGATGACACCAATAAAGATAAGGAGAATGCAGCATGAATCATAAATTTGAAAAGCGGGCAAAGCGCATTTACGCCATGCTTTCCTGCTTTGTGATGGTCGCGGTCATGACCGTCTGTCCTGCCTTCGCGGCGGACGATCCGCTGGCGGTTGTGACAAATCTGAGCGACTTCATTTTTTCCCTCATCCGGGCCATCGGCCTCATCCTGCTGGGCTTCGGCGTCCTCCAGCTGGGCCTGTCCCTCAAGAGCCACGACCCCTCCCAGCGCGCCAACGGCATGCTCACCATCGCGGGCGGCATTGTTATCACGTTTACCAAGGAGATCCTCACCCTCATCACCGGCTGAGTGGGCAAAGCGGGAGGGCGCACACAGCGTCCTCCCGCTCCCTTCCCACACGGAGGTGATGCACAATGGGAAGTGGAAACTGGATCGTTGACAACCTGAACTCAGCCCTTGCTACCTGGAATGAAAAACTCACCGAGATTTGGACGCTCATCTCCACGTCGCCGGAAGAATTCAAAGGCGGCGGGATCTGGGACGTCATTCTCAACATCCATGACGCGCTGAGAGCCATCGGCTACGCTCTGTTGGTACTGTTTTTCGTCGCCGGCGTGGTCAAGACCTGCGGCAGTTTTACGGAACTCAAGCGCCCGGAAGTGGCGGTCAAAACCTTTGTCCGGTTTGCGCTGGCGCAGGGAGCCGTCACCTACGGTCTGGAGCTGATGATGGCCCTGTTCAGCATCGCCCAGGGCGCGGTGTCCACCATTATGGACGCCTCCGGCCTCACGGCCATGTCCGACACGGCCCTGCCAGACGAGATGGTGACCATCATCGAGGACGTTGGCTTTCTGGAGAGTATCCCGCTGTGGGCGGTGACACTCCTGGGATCCCTGTTTATCTGGGTTTTGTCGCTGGTCATGATTTTGACCGTCTATTCCCGTTTTTTCAAACTCTATATGGCGACGGCCATCGCGCCCATCCCACTGGCCAGTTTCGCAGGACAGCCCTCCAGCAGCATCGGCGTGGCTTTTATCAAGAGCTACGCCGCCATCTGCCTGGAGGGCTGTATGATCGTTTTAGCTTGTATTATCTTTTCCCAGTTTGCCGCGGCGCCGCCGGCCATCGCGGATGACACAATGGCTGCCGCTACCATCGTTTGGAACTACATTGGGGAGCTGATTTTCAATATGCTGGTCCTGGTGGGCGCTATCAAGATGAGCGATCGTCTGGTGCGGGAGCTGATGGGCCTTGGTTAATCCTGCAGGTCATCAATATGGACGATACCGCCGCCGTTGCGGCCGGCCTCCCGCACCCGCTGGATCAAAATTTCCTCTTTTTCTTTCTCGCGCCGGCGCCGCTCCATGATGGCGGAGATCTTCCGCACCAGAGAGTACACCCAGGACAGGGCCGTCACAGCCAGTAGGATGTACCAGATCACATTAGCCAGCGTGTAGTGGGCGTAGTACCAATCGCTCAGAAGCGTCGGCACCACCAGCGCGTACAGCAGCGGGATGGTCAGACGGAACACCGCGGCCAGGCGGAACAGGATGGACAGGATCAGGATCCCGGCTCCCAGGAAAATATATGCATATAACATGGGTACACCCCTCTCGCTATTTTTTCACTTTGATGTTAGCATACCCCGGCGGACATGGCAACTCCTGTCTGCCAAAAGTCCAGGAACGGAAAAGGAGGTGAAATCCAATCGAGGTACGCATCAACAAAGAGGTCCGAAATTATCAGGAGAGCCTGTTTTTCGGACTGTCGCTCCGCCAGCTCATCTTTGCGCTGCTGGCCGTCGCCGTTGCCGTAGGCGTGTATTTTGGCCTGCGCTCTGTGCTGGCGACCGCCGAGATCGGATGGGTCTGCGTCCTGTGCGCTTTTCCCTTCGCCCTCGGCGGCTTTTTCCAGTACAACGGCATGACGCTGGAGCAGTTTCTACTTGCTTATATCCGCACGGAATTTATATATCCTCACCGGCTCGTCTTCAAATCGGACAACCTGTACGCAAAACTCATGGAGCGTTCGAGTATGAAGGAGGCCCTGAAGATTGATTAAAACCCTGCAAAATACATTGAGGCAGGACAAGGAACAATTTACCGTACCAAGATCTGTACAGGACACCATCCCCATCCGCCGCATCTGGCCGGATGGGATTTTTCAGTTTGGGAGTAAGTTCTCCAAGTGCATCCGCTTTTCGGATATCAACTACGCCATCGCCTCCAAAGAGGACAAGACGGCCATGTTCCTGAATTATTCCGAATTGCTCAATGCGCTGGACACTGGCTCCACCACCAAGATCACCATCAACAACAAGCGGCTCAACCGCCAGAACTTTGAGGAAACCATCCTACTTCCGCCCCGTGGGGATTTTCTGGACGGATACCGGGCCGAATACAACACCATGCTCACGGACAAGGTCACCGACGCTGTGAGCAGCGTGGTGCAGGAGCGGTACATTACCGTCTCCACCCACAAGAAAAATGTGGATGAAGCCAGGACCTTCTTTGACCGCGTCACCAATGACATTACCAGTAGGCTCAACAAGCTGGACTCCCGCAGCGAGGAACTGGACGCCATCGAGCGTCTGCGGATCCTCCACGACTTTTACCGGGTAGGCGAGGAAACAGAGTTCCATTTCGATTTCAAGGACAGCATGCGGAAGGGGGCCTCCTACAAGGACGCCATCTGTCCGGACAGCATGGAGTTCAAGAAGGACCACTTTGTCATGGGCGACAAGTTCGGGCGGGTCCTGTTCCTCAAGGAGTACGCCTCCTACATCAAGGACTCCATGATCAATGAGCTGACGGAACTGAACCGGACGCTCATGCTGTCCATCGACGTGATCCCCGTCCCCACGGACGAGGCGGTGCGCGAGATGCAGAACCGGCTGCTGGGTGTGGAAACCAATGTGACCAACTGGCAGCGCCGGCAGAACAGCAACAACAACTTCTCAGCCGTTGTCCCGTATGACCTTGAACAGCAGCGCAAGGAAACCCGCGAGATGCTGGACGATCTCACCACCCGTGACCAGCGGATGATGTTCGCCGTGGTGACGCTGGTGCATCTGGCGGACAGCAAAGAGGAACTGGACAGTGACACGGAAACCCTCCAGTCCATCGCCCGCAAGCACCTCTGCCAGCTCTCCACCCTCAACTGGCAGCAGGCGGAGGGTTTGGTGACGGTGCTGCCCCTGGGCCTGCGCCGCATCGACGCCCTCCGCACCCTCACCACCGAGGCCCTGGCCGTCCTCATGCCCTTCAAGGCTCAGGAGATCCGCCATCAGGGCGGTGTGTACTACGGGCAGAATGTCATCAGCAAGAACCTCATCCTCGCCAACCGCTGGGAACTGCTCAACGCCAACGGCTTTGTTCTCGGCGTGTCCGGCTCCGGCAAGTCCTTCACCGCCAAGCGGGAGATGGTGGGGCTGGCCCTGGCGGCGGAGAATGGTGATAGCGGGGTGCCGGACGACATCATCGTCATCGACCCGGAATCTGAATACCGGCCGCTCATCGAAGGGCTGGGCGGCGAGGTCATCGAGGTGTCCGCCACCTCGCCCAACCATATCAATGCCATGGACATGGAGCAGGGCTACGGTGACGGGGAGAACCCGGTGGTGCTGAAGTCCGAGTTTCTGCTGTCTCTGTGTGAGCAACTTATGGGATCTGGGAAACTCTCCGCCAAGGAGAAGTCCATCATCGACCGCTGCGCCGCACAGTGCTACCGGGAGTACATCCGCAGGGGCTACACCGGCGCGGTGCCCACCCTGCAGGATTTCCACGCCGAACTGCTGCGCCAGCCGGAGCCGGAGGCGCGGGATGTGGCGCTGGCTATTGAGCTGTTTACCGAGGGCAGCCTGAATACCTTTGCCAAGCCCACCAATGTGGACACCAATTCCCGCATCCTCTGCTATGACATTCGGGATCTGGGCCGCCAGCTCCTGCCCGTGGGCATGCTGGTGGTGCTGGACAGCATTTTCAACCGCATCATCCGCAACCGGCAGCAGGGACGAAATACCTGGATCTACATCGACGAAATTTACTTGCTGTTTCAGCACGAGTACAGCGCAAACTTCCTGTTCACCCTCTGGAAACGTGTCCGCAAATACCGGGCCTGCTGCACCGGCATCACACAGAATGTGGACGACCTCCTCCAGTCCCACACCGCCCGGACCATGCTGGCCAACAGCGAGTTCCTCGTCATGCTCAACCAGGCGGCGACGGACCGGACGGAACTGGCCCGGCTGCTGAATATCTCGGACAACCAGCTCTCTTACATCACCAACGTGGACTCCGGCCGCGGCCTCATCAAATGCGGCAGCGCCATCGTGCCCTTTATGGACAACTTCCCCAAACACACCCGGCTGTACCGCCTGATGACCACCAAGCCCTCCGACTCGGACGGCAGCCATGCGCCGGGGCGGGCCGCGTAATGCGGCCCGCTTTCATGGGGAGGCGGGCGGATGGATAAGATCAAGGAAAAACCGCAGGTCACATCCTCCATTCGGGAGAAGGTCAAGGCCGCGCCGAAGGAGTTGGTCCATCGCGGCCTGGAGGATGGGGCAGACCGCCTGCGGACGCAGCTCCGGGACGCCGCCCAGCAGGGGCGGAGGGATGACTACGGCGGCGACCAAATCGAGGATACCACTGCGGACAGCATGCGCCGTATGGAGCGCGGTGCGGAAAAGCTCATCAAGGAGAAACGGAAGAACCGTGCCTCCCGCGACGGCAGTTCCGCGGATTCCACCGCTGGGGATCCCGCGCCGGAGATCCGTACACGGGAGCATGAAAGCCGTGTCAACGCCGCAGCGGCAGACCAGCCGGCGGAATCGGTCGGAAAAGCCGGGCAGCGGATCAAGACCAAGGACGCATACCTGCGCGCTCAAACGGAAACGCAGGTTTCCGGCCTGTCACCAGAGCGCACCCAGGGCCAGCAGCCCTTCATCCGGGAGCGCGGGCGGCAGGCAGCGCAGAAGTCCGCGCAGGACAGAGTCGAGCGGATGCGTCAGCCGGCAGGCAGCGGGCAAGAGCCTGTGCAACCTGTAGGAGATCGCCGGTCTTCCGGCAGAACTGTACATGGGAATGGGGGCAGGCGGGACGGGACTGTATCGCCCATGCGGTCAAAGGTGGAGCCTGCCCAAGATGCCGGCCCCCTGCCAAAAGGGAAACGCAAAACACCTGCCATAAAGGAGGCAGGCCGTGGCAGGGCCGTGCGCCACGCAAAGCCGGTTGCCGGCTCCTCCAGGCGGGTGGTAAAAACAGCGGACCATGCTGGGAGGGCTGCGGCCCAGACGGGGCGTGGGGCCACCCGTGCCGCCCAGAGCGCCAAAGCAGCCCATGTGGCACAGCAAACGGCCCGGTTCCGGCAGGCGGCAAAACAGGCGGGGAGTGCGGCGAAAAAGGCCGCTGCCAAGGCTGGAAACGCCCTGCGGGCCATCTATGCCGCCGCCAAGAGCCTGATCGCCGCTGCGGCTGCGGGAGGATCTGTCGTCCTTGCCCTGTTGGTCCTGATTTGTGTCGTCGGCCTGTTAATCGCCTCCCCCTTTGGTATCCTGTTCGCCAACGAGCCTGCTGACAGTACCTCTGTGGCGCTCAGTACGGCCATCGCCCAGATCAATGTGGAATACGCTGGTAAGCTGGAGGAACTGCAGGCCGGGGACTACGACCAGATTATCATAGACGGTGCCCCGCCGGACTGGCGGGAGATCGTGGCAGTGTTTGCGGTGAAAACCGCAGGGACCAATGACGGTGTGGATGTAGTCACCCTGGATGCAGACCGGGTAGCACGGCTGAAGGAGGTATTCTGGGAAATGACATCCCTCTCCTCCGCTGTGGAAACCATAGACCACCCGGACAGCGACCCGGACGACGGCGAGGACGACAGCTGGACGGAAACCATCCTGACCATCTCCATCACAGGCAAGACTGTGGACGAGATGCGGGAACACTACGCCTTTACCGACGAACAGAACGACATGCTGGATGACCTGTTAGAGAACCTCGACCTGCTGGGCGGGGCCATTGGGAATCTGGCCGTGACGGAGGCCGACGCCAAGGAACTGCTTGCCTCGCTGCCGGCGGATCTGAGCGCCGAGCGCCGGGAGATCATAGAAACCGCCTGCCAACTGGTGGGCAAGGTCAATTACTTCTGGGGCGGCAAGAGCCTGGTCCTCGGCTGGGACTCCCGCTGGGGGACCACCATGCAGGTCACGGCCCCCGGCAGCTCCACCACCGGTACCTATCGGCCCTACGGGATGGATTGCTCGGGGTATGTCGATTGGGTATTCTATAACGCCACAGGCGGCGAGTACATCATCGGCCACGGGGGAGGAGCATCGGCACAGCACAGTTACTGTACCGCCATTTCTTGGGATGAGGCGATGCCCGGCGATCTGGTATTTTACCCAGAGGACTCCCACGTGGGCATCGTAGGCGGCAGGGATGAGAGCGGTAATCTGCTCATCATCCACTGCGCCAGCGGATACAACAATGTGGTGATCACCGGCATCGAAGGCTTTACATCTATTGGCAGACCGGTATACTTTTCGGACTAAAATCAGGAAGGGCCGCTGCCGGGAATGTATCCCCGCAGCGGCCCTCCTGCTCTATAAAGGTGAGAGGGATCTGCCCAGCGTTTCCTGGGCGGATCCCTCTTGCTTTTATGTATGCAGCCACGCGGCCATATTCTTCATTTTCGCCAGAACCTCCGCAGGCCCTTCGATACGGATGGCGCCGCCGAAGGTGAATACCCATGAGAAGAATGGTGGGGTAGGTGCCACATCCACAGTAGCCCGGAAGTGTTTGGTGTCCACCACCTCCGTGGCCACATCCTCGCCGAAGTGGTCTATGACATTTCGCATGGTGCGGTTCTCACACAGTAGCATCACCCGCCGGGGCGCGTCGTGGTACATCCCAAAGACTTCCCGAAGGTAGGACGCTGGGTCAAAGGACGGGTCTGCTGTGTAGGGGGCGTCGGTTTCTTGGATGGCCGTCATGCGGTCCACCCGGAACTGCGCCAGTTTGCCGTGCTTTTCCGACCAGCCCACGGCGTAGTAGAAGTCCCGGTTCCAGATGAGGGTGTAGGGGCTGAACCCATAGCGGTAGCCCTTATGTTTTAGGACCTTTTCCTTTTTCGGCGTGTACTCGAAATACTGGAAAGAGATGGCCCGCTGTTCGTGGATCGCCGTCTGGATGGCGTCGATGGCGTAATACACAGCCTCATTGTCCGGTTTAGCCGTGCCGTCCATGTAGATAGGACGGTTCAGGATCGCGGCGTTGTGCCGACTGGTGAGATGGCCCAGCTTCTCGATGAGGGCGGCGCTTTTCTTCTCCGTGATGAGGTGGGAAGACTCCACAGCGTCCACCAGCAGTTTCAGTTCCGGCAACTCCAGTAGCCGGGAGCCGATGAAGTAGCGGTTCTGCGTACTTTTGATGCAGATGATGTCCAGGCCGAAGTCCATGAGCAGTTGGATATCGCTGTACACATTTTTCCGGGTGGTCTGGATGCCATGAGTCTCCCAAAAACGGAGAATATCCGCGCCAGTTGCGTAGTGGTGCTCATCTGTCTGCTTCAGGAGAAGTTGTAGCAATAGGAGAATTCGGGAGCGCGGATCGTTTTGCATATTGGTCATCCTCAATTTCGAAGACACTCTTGGTGTAATGAGTTCGATCTCCACAGGTTACATGAGTTGTTTCTTTAATTTTTGGAAACTCTCGTCGCTGATGACGTGCTCAATCCGGCAGGCATCTGCCTCTGCGGTTTTCGGATCCACGCCGGCGGCAATCAGACACTCGGTAAAGAAACGGTGCTTTTCGTAGATCTGTTCCGCCACTTCCCGGCCCACATCGGTCAGGTGCAGGAAATAGTCGCTGTCCATCGTCAGAAAACCTCCATCCCGCAGGGTCGCCACCGCATGGCTCACGCTGGGCTTTGACACCTCCATATGCCGGGCGACATCAACAGAGCGCACTGTTCCTTTCTGCATTTGGAGCACTAAAATTGCCTCTAAATAATCTTCACCCGATGTGGTGGCTTGCTGTTTTCTTTTCATATTTCCCTCTTAGGACGTTCATGTCGGTAAGGAAGACATTTGCTGTTTCTGCTGGAGTGCAACCAAATGCGCATACAACCCGCCTTTTTTAGCCAACTCGCTGGGAGTCCCCACTTCAGTCACTTTTCCTTTGTCCAAAACAACTATCTTGTCTGCATTTGCTATGGTCCTCATTCGATGCGCAATAACTATCACTGTCCTACCTTTTAATAACGCTGACAAGGCAGTTTGTACCATTGTTTCACTTTCTGCATCCATAGATGCAGTTGCTTCATCGAGAAGAATAACAGGAGCATTTTTTAGCAAGGCACGGGCAATAGAAATGCGCTGGCGCTCGCCACCGGATAATTTACTTCCGTTTTCCCCGATATTCGTGTCATAGCCTTGCGGTAAACGATCAATAAACTCATCACATTGGGCGGCCTTTGCTGCGGCTCTAACATCTTCGTCAGAAGCTCCGCTACGGCCAAGCCGTATATTTTCCATTACCGATTCGTCAAAAAGGGTGACATTCTGGAATACGATTGCATAGTTTTTTAACAATACTTCTGGTTCAACAGTTTTGACATCTATGCCTCCAAGTGTTATGAGTCCGGAATCGGCGTCCCAAAAACGCGCTGCTAATTTTGAAACTGTTGATTTTCCACTGCCAGATGGCCCGACTAAAGCAGTTATTTCGCCTTGCTTTGCTACAAAAGATACTCCTGTCAGAACTGGTTCCTCGTTATAAGAAAAGTAAACATCCTTGAACTCAATATCGCAGCCAATGTTATTGCAACAGTCTGAGCCGGTTTGTTCCTGTGTATTGTCTATCTGTTTCATCCGGCCAATGCTTACAAGTGCGGCAAAAACCTCCGCTAATAGCATGAAACAGTTGGTGAATGGATCATAGATTCGACCAGCGAAAAGAAGGAACAGTATGAGCATGGGAATAGAAAGCATACCTTCAATCACCAAGTTTCCCCCTATAAGCAAAACAGCAACTAAACCAAAGCGCAGGATGAACTGAGCAGCTGTTGTAGATGCTCCGGGGGCTAACTCATTTCGGAAGGAACAACGAATAACATTCTCTAACTTTTTATCAAGTTCATCCAAGTATACATCCGTTTTTGAGTATGCTTTTAATTCTTTTATAGTATCAATATATTCTTGTACTGCGTCATAGGCGCACCTTTTTGCCTCCAGATTTTCAAGTTCCGCCTTACTCTGTGCCTTACGAGCAAGAACAACAACAATTGAGGCAATTGGTACCGGGACAATAATACAAAGAGCCATCCTCCAGTCTAAAACTGCCAGCCCCACGGACATAATAACAAACATAAGAATTGTGCCTAACAACTGTGGAATCGCATTAGAAAATGTCCTTTCTAATGCTGTACAATCCCCCATAATAGTAGTTGTCAGATCGGCTAAATTTTTCTTTTCAAAGAATGACAGTGGAAGTTTTCTGAGTTTTTCAGCCAGCACAATTCTTCGGTTTGCACTTTCCTTATATGCAGCAGTGTATGTCAAATTGTATTGTACTAATTGGGCAATCGCGATCATGCCAAAAAGCACCAGGGTAATTCCGACAAAGAACGGAATATTCCGACCTACATTAACTTGAGTCCCCGCCGCTTTTTCTAAAAGCATCATTACTACCATCAACAACAAACTTGCTGGAATGATCTGTATCAAATTGGCGCAGGCAGTTGCTATAATTCCTTTCGCTAAATCTTTTGCGCCTTGATCGCTTAATGCAAACGCACGTTTTAGCATAGACAGCACCTCAACTTTCTATATGCCACTGCACCGTTTTGTTATAATTGTCCCACATTTTAGCATACTCGCCCTGATGCTTTATCAAATCAGAATGTGTTCCGCTTTCCGCTATCGCACCGTTTTTCATCACCAATATTTGGTCTGCATCCTGGACAGTCGAAAGCCGATGTGCAACCATAATAACCGTTTTATTCTTTATAAGTCCATCAAAGGCCTTCTGGATTTGATGCTCATTTTCGGGGTCAGCATATGCTGTCGCCTCATCTAAAACTACAATAGGAGCATCTTTTAAAATAGCGCGGGCAATAGAAATGCGCTGTGTTTCGCCCCCGGACAGGTATATACCTTGACTTCCAATAATTGTATCTATTCCGTTTGGAAGCTTTTTCAGTATGTCGTCGCACTGCGCCAGATGAGCTGCCTTTAGAACTTCCTCACGGGTTGCCGATGGTCTTCCGGCTCTTATGTTTTCTAATAGGCTATCCTTAAACAACTTGGGGTCTTGGAACACAAATGCCACCATTTTCATTAAATCACCCTGTGGGATTTCCCTGATGTCAACGCCGCCAATTTTTACTGCGCCATCCTGCACGTCATAGAACCGAGGGATCAGACTGGCCGCTGTGCTTTTACCTGACCCGGAGTGTCCCACAAGGGCCGTTATTGCTCCTGCTTTTGCCATAAAAGTGAGATGTGAAACTGCGGGGTGATCGGTATTATCATCCTATCTAAAATTTTATGAACGACATAGAGGGCTAATACGATTGAGCAGGCAATCCAAAGGTTGATTGTGAACAGCGTTACTCGGCCAAGCCATATACTGATTGCCAATATTCCCGCTGTAATTCCCAATCCAATCAAACTTGCAATGATTGAAAAGGTTTTTGTTTTACGCCCCTTTTTGTCTTTGCCAATTTGAAAAGATTTTTTCGTAATGACCTCTACAATCACGAAGGCTGCCGTAAGAATAATACCAATTACAATCAGACTTCCAAGAGAAATGGAAATAGAAAAATCCAGGGGCTTTCCAGTAACGGCATTGCGGATCAGCGGAATCGTTTCGTTTGAAATGACAATGTTGATGAAACCTAATATGGATAAACCCCAGCAAAGCGTATCAAAAAAGTCAATAATTCGCTGCCTTCGTGTTTCGGGAGGCAGGCTGGCAATTACATTGTCACAAAACCCCTTATAATCCTCTCCAATGACTTCACGGATTTTTTCACCGCGCTGCTGTGCTGAAAGGACCATTTCTGTTAAATCATAGCGCACTAACTCCTGATGATATGCTGAGATTTTGGCCCCTCTCAGGTAGCAAATCATATCGGTAAAAGCTTCCCGATTTTCAGGGCTGATTTGTTGATCCAGAGCGTTATTGCTTCGGTTCAACTCTTTGGTTTTTCGATTCATTTTATTTTCCTCCCTCATGAAATAATGCACCCACCGCTTGCTCAAGTTCGAGCCAACTGGAATAGAACCGCTCTATCTCTTCTTTTCCCGATGAAGAAAGAGAAAAATACTTTCGTTTTGGTCCTACCGGCGATTCGCGATATTGCGCGGTGATCAGACCGTTTTTCTCAAGCCGAAGCAAGAGCGGGTAGATTGTCCCTTCTGAAATATCTGTAAAACCATACGTCCGCAGGTTTTCTGATATTTCGTAGCCGTAGGTTTCCTTTTGGCTGATCACTTTTAGAATGCAGCCCTCCAGCGTGCCTTTCAGCATTTGTGACGGGATCATAAGTTCACCACCTATCTTGTAATGCAATATAGAACAACTATATTGTAATGCAAGATAGGTGCTTTGTCAAGACCCCCTGCAAAATCAAATATTCGGCTCTTATAGATTGCAAATATATATGCAAATAATTAAACATAATTGCCGCTCTTTCGATTACTTTATGGTTGTTTCGCGAGTAAAACAGCAAATAGTTCCCCTTAAACCGGCTTCTTTGCTGCTTCTATGTAGACAGTGACTTCAGCCAGCTATTAGGTAAAGAAATCATCGTACTTAAGTGGAGTCCCTAAAACCTTTGATGTAACAATAAGGCACCCAGCATTAAATTTATGCCGGGTGCCTTTCCTTTCAAACGCCAATGCTGCTTGGAAATCTCTGTGTACATAAAAACGTCTTGAAGCGCTCAATCCCTTTCATCAGCATACAACTGCCCGCACCCGGCGCCGATATCAGAACCGAACTGCATTCTGATAGCCACGCTGATACGGTTGGAATGTAAAATATCACTGAAGTTTTTAATGGCTTCGTGATTTGAAGCGGTAAATTTTCGCGCCGTCTTATCTGTTGCGTTATATGGGATAAGATCAACATGATATAGATAGGACAACGCTCCCCGGCTCAAAATAAGGTGCGCTAACGCTTTCGCATGCTCTGCCGAATCATTTATTCCGCCCAGCATAATATAAGCCAGGAACAAGCGCCTTTTGGTATTTGCAACGTGCGCATCCAACGCATCCATTACTTTATGGAGCGGATAAGTTTGATTGATCGGCATCAATTCCGAACGTTGCTTTTCAAAAGGCGAGTGCAGCGAAAAAGCTAAATTCACCTGCGGAAAATCACGGGTCAGCCGTTTTATCCCGGGAATCATTCCAATCGTCGATATGGTAATGCGTCGCTGGCTTAATCCGAACAAAGACGGGTTTGTCAGGATTTTTAATGCGTCAAATAAATTGGGATTCGCAAACGGCTCGCCCATTCCCATAAAAGAAACACTATTGATTTGATGCCCTGCAAGATAAAAATACAGAATTTGATCTGTTATTTCATCAGCGGTCATATTGCGTTTGTGTCCGATAGCACCTGTTGCGCAGAATTTGCAGCCAAACCCACAGCCGCATTGAGATGAGACGCAAAAAGATTCCCATCCTTTTTTGTAATGCAGGTTCACCGTTTCGACGCAGTTTCCATCCTTTAATTGAAAAAGCACCTTATCTGCCTGGCCCGATGCCCGATGTGTAACTGGAACAAGGCCGCAGACAGAGGTCCCAAAAGTTTCCGCCAAATTTGATCTTAGTCTTTCCGGCAGCATATACATGGAATGAAAGTCAGGAATATGCTGTGCAAAAATCATCTTTATCAATTGCTCATAGCGATAATCCGGAAAATTCATTCCCGATATACATCGCTTCATAACCTCATATTTTGAATAAATCATGTAGGCTTTTCTCCTCTTGAATAATGAAATCATCAAGAAGCAAAGCCAGCATGAGCGGCGGTCAGTTTATGCTACTCCATGCAAAGGCCGCCAGCACAACCTGGCTTTGCATGGAGTTTGTCATGGGTGACGGCTATTTTACAGTTATTCATTATTTCGCCCCTTTTTCTATAACTCAACGGTTTTGGTCGCAATATTTTCACAGAAAGCACTGTCGTGCTCCACGAACAGAATGGTCGGCTTGTATTCGAGCAGCAGGTTTTCTATCTGCATGCGGGAAAGGACGTCAATGTAGTTGAGCGGTTCATCCCAGATATACAGATGCGCCTGCTCACACAGGCTTTTGGCGAGCAGGACTTTCTTTTTCTGCCCCTCGCTGAATTCGTCCAACCGCTTTTCAAACTGCTCCCGAGGAAAATCAAATTTCCGCAGGATGGCTTTGAAAAGACTTTCATCGAGAAGATTTCGCTCGATATATTCGCTTAAGAAGCCGTTCAGCCCCGCCGTGCTTTGGGGGACATAGGAAATTTTCAGCCGTTCGCTTTTTCGCAAAATGCCTTGATAGGGGATGTTTTCCCCGCAGATCAGCTTCAGAATGCTAGATTTTCCGGAACCGTTTTTCCCCTGCAGCGCAATCCGGTCTCCCTGCTCTATGGTAAAACTGATATTCGAGCAGACGGCACGACTTCCATAGGCAATGGAAACATCGGAAAGCTCAAGCAGTCGGCTGGTGTGGTATGGAAGCGGAGAAAGTTTTAGGCTTTCGGCAGTTTCCAGGTTTTTGAGCAGTTTGGATTTCTCATGAATCAAATCCTGCTGACGATTTTCAATAGCTTTGGAACGCTTCATCATTTTCGCTGCTTTATGGCCGACATAGCCTTTGTCCAGCTTGCTTCCCGAGTTGGTCGAACCGTTTTTGCTTTTTTCCACACGGTCTGACCAACCGGAAGTCTTTTGTGCGGCAGCTGTTAAACGGCTGATTTCTTTTTTGTGTTTCTCGTTTTCTGCCCGTTCAAAGCTGTCCTGCATCTCTTTGTTCCTCCACCAGGACGAGAAGTTTCCCCTCTGAACCTCGATGTTTGTTTTATTGATTACGAGAATATGGTCGATGCAGTTGTCCAGGAAAACCCGGTCATGAGAAACCAGAATAAACCCATCTAAAATAATATTATATTTTAATATACACCAAAACGGTGGTAAAGTCAATGCTTTGCGTTGGATTTCATAAAATGTTTAATAACAAATACAAAAAAGTAAAAAAACAGCCCCTCGCCGTCCGAAAGTGGACAGCGAGGGGCTGTTTGGCAGGTGTTTTACTTTTTTGGCATTTTCAGCTTCTGCCCGGAGTAAATGGTGTCTGAGGACAGTCCGTTCAGCGTCTTAATTTCCTTATACCGCGCGCCGCTGCCGAGCTTTTTGGAAGCGATGCCCCAGAGCGTGTCGCCCTTGAGCACGGTGTAGGTTTCATAGGTTGCCGTGGTTGAAGCGTTTTTCCCGGAAAGAATCTCGTTAACCTTTGCCTGCACAGCAGTATAATCATAGCCTGCCGATGTCAGTTTTTTCTTACGCTCCTCTCCGTTGCCCCACTTACCGTTGATGACCTCGGCGGCAAGTTCATCAACGGATTTCGTGTAGGTTGCGGCGGCACTCCCTTTACTCCAGCCGTTAAAGCCGCCGTTTTTGATGATGGACGGATAATCGATATATCCATAGTCCATATCCACATTACCCTTGATGCCATCGACCTTGCCAGTGGAAGAATACTGCCAGATACCGTATTCGCCGGAGTAGGTGCATTTACTGGCGTACTGAGCTACCCAGTGGGAATAGGCCTTGAGCTTGCTGTCGTCCATGCGTTCCTGAAAACCGGAGACAGCGGAGCCGTAGATACCGACAAAGTATCCGGCGGCTTCCATTGTCTCACAGAAAGCGATGGCGGCTTCCGTAATACCGGCTTTGGCAGAAGCAGGCTGCGCTTCGTTATCCATGTAGACAGGATATTCCAGCTGTTTGCCTTTCAAAATTTTGATGAAGCGTTCTGCATCAGCTTTTCCTGCAGCGGCAGTAACGCAGTCCCTGCCGACGAAATAGTATGCGCCGATGGGAATACCGGCTGCCTTGGCTCCCATATAGTTTTCTTCCCATTTGCTGTCGGTGTAAAAGCCTGCGTCAGAGCCTCCGGCTTTGATGATGGCAAACTCGATGCCTGCCGCTTTGACCTTGTCCCAGTCAATCGTTCCCTGCCAGTGGGATACGTCAATTCCATTGATTCTTGCCATACTTATTGTTCCTCCTCATCGTTGCGGTCGTGGAGCTGTTCCAGAACCGCCTTCAGTTTTTCGGGGATGGGAAGCCCCAGATGCCCCGCGTTTTCCAGAATGGACACACCCTCGTTAGACAGATAAAAAAAGATGACCGCCGTGCGCACCGCGCCGCCGTCTCCCAGCACCTGACTGTCGATGATGTTTCCAACACCCACCAGCGCGAAAATGAGCACTTTGCGGGAGATGCCCTTGAAGCCGATTTCGCTGGAGAGCTTTTTATCGGCAATTGCGCACAGCACGCCCGTCAGATAGTCGAGGACGGCAAACGCCAGCAGCGCGTAGAGAAAGCCGTCCCACCCGCCGAGGAACCAGCCGAGAAAGCCACCAACTGCCGCCAGCGCGGCCTGAATCCAGACCCAGATTTCCTTCATCGTAAAACCTCCGTTTCATTGTTTGGTATGTATGAAAAAAGCGCTCCCGCCAAAGCGGAAACGCTTGAATGTGTGGCTGTTACAGCGACAGAATCAGTTCGGCAAGCTGATTCATCACCGCCGCCCGGGGTCTGCCTGTGCCGAGTTCCTCCCAGTCCGGTTCCGGAACGGCAAAGCCCGGGTCGGTGCTGTACTGATTGATGAGCGTAATCACCGGCTCCACGGCTGAGCGGATTTCCAGAATGTGAAGCGGCCAGTTTTTCACTTCCGTTCTGCCCGCCATGATTTCCTCACTCCATGAAACCGGCGCAAGGTCATAGTAGTTTCGCACAGTGTTGACGGCAGTGCGAAGCGCTGTGATGTGGCTTGCCTTCACCTTGGTTTCATTGGCCGCAATCTCCTCAAACGGAGAAGCCAGCACGGTCAACGAGCGGGAGACCTCCGCGCTGGGCGCTTCAAAGTCCGTGTTCACGCACCGTACCGTGAGGGTCTTTGCTCCCGCCGTCTGCGTTTCTGCCTTGAACATCATCGCCGCACTGCCGCCGACTTCGCCGCTGGGAGAAAAGAGGGACGGATTGTTCACGCCGTCCTGCCAGTCTCCCGTGCCGATTTTCACCTGCGCCACCTGTTCGGAGGGCTGTGCGCCGGTGGTTAGCAGCACGCGGGGATTCGGATTGTAAGTAGCAGAACCGTTCTTCGGTGCCGCGATTGCCGGCTCGTCGCAGGCGGCCGCCACGCAGAGAATGGTGTTGGACACCTGCTCGGCGGAATAGACATCCAGCGTGTCAATGGTCCACAGGCCGTATTTCGTGTAGGTGCCGGGCGTGGTGGAAGCCGCCGCCGTGCGCGCCCCGGAGGACGCGGACAGATCAAAGTTTTCCAGCACATTCCACGATGTCCATGTCGAGCCGTCCGTCGAAGTCTTGCTTGCCAGCATGTAGCCCTTGATGGGGCTGGTGCCGCCCGACGCGCCGCTCCATGTCAGGGTAATCGGCCCTTCGCTGTAAACCGAGGGAGCCGCCGTTAAAACGGACGCTTTTTCGGGCGGCGTGTTTTTCCGCACGGAATTGGAGGAAACTGTCCAGCCCGAATAGTAGCCGGAGCCGGCGGAGCCCTGCGTCCGTATCCGGAACCGACGGTATGCCTGTGGACGGAGGGCTTGAAATAGCTGTCCGTCAGCTTCCGGGCGCCATGCCGGTCCATTTCGCTCAGGCACTTCTCCCGCATAGGACAGCCGGAACAATCCTTCCGGTCCGCCCAATATTCCCAGAACAGCCCGCTGGCGCTGCGGTACAGCCGTCTGGCCCGCAGCTTCTTTCCGTTGGGGCACAGATAGACGTCTTCCGCCTCATCATAAGGAAAAGCGTCCCGTTTAAGCTCTGTCTGCGTACGGTCATGGGTCGACTGGGGACGGACAAAGAAATCGATGCCCTGTTCCTCCAGCACACGGTGGGCCAGCGGAAAGTCGTAGGCGGAGTCCGCCGTGGCGGCCTGAAGGGGAATGACGTTTTTGTGGATCTGTTCCAAGTGCTCCAGGTAGGGGACGGAATCATGCACATCCCCAGGCGTCACGGTCACACCCAGGATGATGCCGTGGTCGGCGTCCACCGTCTGGTGGGACAGGTAATACTGCCCCTCCGGCTTGCCCGGACGCTTCATGTGTCCGGCCTCCGGGTCCGTTCGGCTCACCCGCTTTTTCGTCCTCCGGTTGTCCTTCCTGATCTGCCTGACCCGCTTCTGCCGCCGCTTTCCTGTCCGGCGCTCCAGCTCCTCCAGCCCTTCCTCCTCGTAGGCGTCCAGCCGCTCCCAGTACGAGCCGGGGCTCTCCGGCATCTCCACCAGTTCCTCCGACGCCCGGGAGGCGTTGGCCTTCACATGGGTGGAGTCCGTGGCCGCCAGCCGCCCGCTGGCCAGCCCCTTCCCGATGCACTGCCGCACCACTTCCTCAAACAGCCGCCGAAACACCTTTCGGAAGGACGGCTTCCGCCGCCGCAGCTGGGAGATCGTGCTGTGGTCCGGTACACGGTCAAACAGATCCAGCCCAAGATACCACCGCAGCGCCACGTCGGTCTGGATCCGCTGCTCGATCTGCCGCTCCGAGGGGATACCGTACAGAAAGCCCACCAGCAGGTATTTTACCAGCACCACCGGATCGATGGGCGGCCGCCCATACCCCCGGCTGTACAGGTGCGCGGTCTCCTCATATACGAAGCCCAGATCCAAAACCGCATCCAGCTTCCGCAGAAAATGGCCTTCCGGGACCAGGTCTTCTATCGTCACCATATGGAGCTTCAGCTGCATCTCCCCACCTCCGTATGTCCTTATTTTACCATACTTTTCTCCCCGTGTGGATCTTTTGTCAACAGCTCCAAGTTGTCCCGAGGTAGGCAGGGGCGGCCCCGGCTGCCGATCCCCGCCATCCCCCGTTCAGATCGTCCACCCACAACAAAAATCTGAACGGAGGAAAATATAATGACTACTATCAATCTGAAGGACTTTTACTCTTGGCACACCCATGATGAATATATCGAAGTTTCCGATGAAGTGGCCGCCGAGCTGCGGGCCGACAAGCTGTATGAGGCTGCCTACCAGCGGCGGATAATCCGCAATAAGGCACAGTATTCCCTCGACTGTGATGATGGGATCGAATACTCTGCCTGCCTTTCCGAGCCGACCCCGCAGGAGCTGCTGGAGCGCATGGAGCGTTTCTGCGATCTGTGGAACGCGCTGAACACTTTGCCCGAAACGCAGGGGCTTCGCATTGATGCCTGTATCATTGAAGGCAAGAGCATGACTGAGGTTGCCGAGGCCGATGGCGTAAGCGTGGCCGCCGTACATAAATCTATCCAGCAGGGTTTGAAGTCCATGAAAAAATATTTGCAAAATGTTTGATGTAGGGGGTTAAAAAACATCTTCCAAATGTCCTTGGTATATGAGAGGAGTTGATCCTCTCCACAACTGAATAGCGGCGGCTCCGGGCATAGTGCGAGGAGCCGGGCGGCGGGTGCGCCAGGACTTCTCCAACACGGAGGACGAGCGATCCACACCAACGCCGCAAGTGGGGACTTGCCACCCCACGGCCACGATCCGCGAGTGGACAGGCTGGCCGCCTGTCCCTCCGGGCCGCCGTTCCCCGTTGTGTGGGGATGCCGCGCCGAGTATGGTTGTCTTTGGACAGGTCAAGGAAACGGGCGCGGCACTCCCTAATTTATCAAAAAAGAGGGGGAACGCTCTATGAACTATGATCCAGAACTGGCGGCCTTGCTCTCCCAGCCGTGGAGCAACGATGCCTGCCGGGGGTACGTCATCGCCGCGATGGAGCGGTGCGGCTTTAAGCCGTCCGACATTGAACAGGTGATGGTCGAGCTTTACGAGGTATTCGACTATACCACTTTGCAGGAGGCCGAGGCATACTACGAGCGGAGCCCCTACTAACTTCCGGACACTTTGTCCAGAGGTACATATCCGGCCAAAGGCCAGCACTTTCCCGGTGCTGGCCTTTGCCATGTTTCAAGACATTCTTTGATTGCATGGGAGGGATTTTATGCAGGCACAGGTCAAATATGAAAGTGAAATCAAAACTGCTGTACTCGGAGATCGCACGATCACCGTCAAAAATCTCACCCCCGTTTTTTCCCCGCAGGAACAGGACAAGCGCAACCGCGAGATTGAGCGGCGGCTGTTTGACGTGTTCCGCAAATATGCCGGGCGGGGGTAGGCCAGAGTCATCCTTGTAGTAAGGGGGCGGCAGAGGTACAATATAATTGTAGGTTGGCTCCCGTTTAACGGAAGGGAGCTAATTATGGATAGTAGAATAGATGCAATTTATGGGCGGCAGTCGATTGACAAAAAAGACAGTATCAGCATTGAAAGTCAGTTTGAATTTTGCCGCTATGAGCTTAAAGGCGGTGAGGGTAAGGAATACAAAGACAAGGGCTACTCTGGCAAGAACATTGAGCGCCCCGACTTCCAGCGGCTTCTGCAGGACATCCGGCTGGGCCTGATTAAGCGGGTGATCGTCTACAAGCTGGATCGGATTAGCCGTTCCATCGTGGACTTTGCAAAGCTCATGGAACTGTTCAAGCAGTACGATGTGGAGTTTGTGTCCTGCACAGAAAAGTTTGACACTTCCACGCCGATGGGCCGCGCGATGCTCAATATCTGCATTGTCTTTGCCCAGCTTGAACGCGAAAGCATCCAGATGCGTGTGCAGGACGCTTTCTATTCCCGGTGTACCAAAGGCTACTATATGCGGGGCCGGACGCCATACGGTTTTGATACCGAGCCCATCGTCATGGACGGGATCAAGACAAAGAAGCTGGTGGAAAATGCGGAAATGGATTTTGCCGAGCTGATGTATCAAATGTATGCGGAGCCGGGCAACTCCTACGGCGACATATCCCGGTACTTTGCCGAGAACGACATTAAGGTTTATGACAAGTCCCTAAAGCGCGGGTTTATTGCTCAACTGCTGAGAAACCCCGTCTACGTCCAGGCCGATATGGACATCTACGAATACTTCAAGGCCCAGGGCGTAAAAATTGAAAGTTCCCCGGAAATGTTCACAGGGGACAATAGCTGTTATCTCTATCAAGGGCGCGAGGGCGAGGAGCCGATCCTTGTGATTGCTCCCCACCAGGGGCGCATCCCCTCCCAGCTCTGGCTGACCGTTCAGCGCAAGCTCTCACAAAACACCACATTCCAGAATGGCCGGAAATGCCATAACACATGGCTGGCCGGGAAAATCAAGTGTGGACGTTGCGGCTATGCCCTGGCAAGTCTGAACGCCAGAAATGGTGTCACCTACCTGCGGTGCAAACAACGGGCAGACAATAAGAGCTGCAAGGGAGCCGGTACGCTGACCGCGCAAAGCATGGAGGCGTTTGTTTACGGCGAGATGGTTAAGAAGATGCGGAAATTCCACACGCTGAAAGGCGGAAAGGAACAAAGCTATAATCCGAAGCTGACCGCCGCCCGTGTCGCCCTTGCAAAGACGGAAAGTGAGATCGAGAAACTTCTGGACACTTTGTCCGGCGCTAATCCGCTTCTCCTGCAATACGCAAACACCCGCATTGAGGAACTGGATGCGGAACGGCAGAAACAGCTCCGGCTGGTCGCAGACCTCACCGCTAATTCTGTTTCCGCTTCACAGATTGATAGCATTACGGGCTATCTTGATGATTGGGAGTCCGTGAGCTTTGACGATAAGCGTAAGGTGGTTGATATACTCATATCACAGATTGACGCTACCAGTGAGAGTGTTACAATCCACTGGAAAATCTAAAACCTTTTCACTTGGCATTATGCCCTTGTCAAGAATAGTTTGCATTTTCATGTATTGGTCCTCCTGTCCCTGATTGGCCTTGCTGAGGAGGATGAATGTATTTCCTTCCTCACTCACTGCCGAGAAATTCAATCCCCCAAGAGGGGAGCGGCCGGGGAGGACTCCGACCGCCGTATCTGCCGCCGTTCACGGCTCAGTCCTTTTTCGGGTAAGCATGGCGTTTCACACGCTCAACACCGAAGGATTTGGCGACCTTATCAATAATTTTGTTTTTGCGGTTGGTCATTGCCGCAGAGGACGGCAGCTTGCCCGTCTGCTCGGCTTCAGCCTGGCGCATCTCCTCAAGCTGCGTACCCTTGCCGAAATGCTCAAAAAAGAAATCCTGCTGTGCTTCGGTACAGTTCTCATCAATGATGCGGCGCACTTGTTCTGCCTGAGGATTCTCCGGCTCCGGCCCGGCGAACAGTGCGTCTTCCGGGCTGCCGCTCTTGTCGGCAATCGCATCCCAGGGATCTACGGCATCCTCGTTATTTGGATCCGATATGTAGCTGTTGGCCTTTGCCTCAAACAAGGGATCGCACAGTTCGTCCTGGTAACGGTCATTCAAATCCATGTCATGGTCAGAGGAATCGAGGATAAGCGTCAGTTCCAGTGACAGGTCTTTGCCGACCTCCAGTTTTTGCGTAACCATGCGTTTAGCGTCTGGATCCCAAGCCTCGTAACAGTAATATTTTCCGTCCGAGGACAGGTAGCAGGTACGGTTGCGGTTGTAGTTGCTCTTGCGTTTCTTTGAATCGTTGTTTCTCGACATTTTTGTTCCTTTCTCGCCTTCGGCGTGACCGAGAGGAGTCAGGAACAAACGCAAAGAGCCGATTTTGAAACGTAAATGGCCAGATGACTATGAAACCTTACGTTTCAAAATCATCCGGCCATTTGGTAGTTCGCAATCGACTCCGTTGCTCGGTATGAATAGACAATAATTTATAAACTTATGGTTTTTACTGATGCTTTGTCACACCATATTCTTACAATGTTGTGACACTGAGGGCATTTCATTTCAATATAAATTTTTTCCTTGGGAATGCTGTCATGGGGTTTTGCATAATATAGCATATTTCTTTACCGTAGATTGCCTGCAATCGTTTCTTTGAACAGTGCAGCAAGTTTTCCCCCCTATAAAGCACCTCACCTGAAATGGAATAATTAGAACTAAGTAAGCCCATAACGGCCTTGCATACCGTCGTTTTTCCTGCCCCAGAGCTGCCCACAATGGACAACATTTCTCCTCCATCTATTGAAAAAGAAATATCCTTTGCAATTTCTTCACCCGTTTTGAGAGTAATAGTGAGATCTCTGACGTCAAGAAACACTGATCTGGTCCTCCTTGCCAATAAAATAATCTGCATATTGCTCAGAGAGTGTACCATCCAGGCCAAGTTCAACTCTCATTGCTTGGATTTGTTCTTCTGTTGCGAACAATGTAGTCTTTCTTACAAGCATTTCTGCCGGATCTGTACCGGTAAATATCTGCAAGCAAAAACTGAGAGTAACGACTCCCAAAATCACAATTAGCAAGGTTATAATACGTTTTACAATTCGCGCACTGATCCCCATACTGAACAACTGATTTGCCCCCCATTCGCTCGCGGTTAGACATCGCTAACTGACACCCTTAAAAAGAACCGCTGAACGCGGCTCTTTTCACCATTCTCTAATTAACGTCAATTATGATAGCACAAGATCATATATTCGTCTATAACTGTTTAGGTCAAGTCTTAATCCATTTAGGTCACGAGTATTTCAAACGATATGCGATAGGAGTCATTTCGTATACTGATTTGAATGCCCCAGAAAACTTTCCTTGATTTTCATACCCTGCAAGACTGGCAATTTCACCCACACTCAATGTCGGCTCTGACCTAAGTAATTCCGCAGCAGCCTCCATCCGTTTCCTTTTCATAAACGTGCCTAGAGAAGCACCGGAAATTGACTTAAAGCAGCGTTTCATACTTGATTCCGAAACCCCATAAATCTCTGCTATCTCAGAAATATTTTTTTGTGTAAAAGGATTTTCAATAATATACTGATAGACCTGTTGAGTCCGCCGGGATACTTTCTCCGTAAACTGTTGGGGCGGCTCCACATAACTGTTATCCAGTTGGCTTAATAAAAGTAAGATTTCCAGGATTTTCAGCCAGTAATACGGCAATCTTATCTGGTTCTCAACGCTCAAGATCTCTGCAAAAATATGGTCGATTTTTTGTTTGGATTTTATTAAAAGAACACGTCCTTCCGGACATAGAGTTGTGCGGATTTTTTGCAAGTCTATATGCCACTTAGAGAATTCATTGTCGAGAGTCGTCTGGGCTGTTTCTAGCTCCAAGAGAATGGTTATACCTTTATATTTATTGAAAGGGATTCTTGAATTGACAATAACCCGTTTATCATGGTATAGGCCAGATATACTTAAATCCTTTTCACCCAAGAAGGTAATTCCGCCTCCGACCATTTCAACTTCGTGTCCGCCCTCAAGGCAATAATTTATTTCTAAAAAATCTTTTTGGACATTTAGTGGCTGATAGCAAGAACTTAGATTTAGATCATTAAAAGACAGTTGAATACCTGGCGCAATATTATAACAGTGCATTTCCCCAGACCCGCTCTCATACTCGTATCGCCGGAGGGTATAAAACTGGCGGGGCGTATCATCTGTATAATAAAATGCTCTGAATTCCGGAATATCAACAACATCAGCCATACTTATTTGCCCTTTCTTGGAAATCGTGATTGACTAAAGAAAATGATAACGCAAGTGTATTCTAATTTCAACAAGGATATGTAATTGAAGTATAATTAAAAGCAGGACACATGCCACACGGTGTGTAGCATGTGTCCCAACTTACTGAACCCTAGACGGTTTTAAATGATACCCTTATGCGGCCGGGCCCTTTGGGCGGCCCTTGATTTTTTCCAAAGATCGTGAACCGATCCCCCGCCCGAAGGCTCTTATATACAGATGCATCGAAGAAAGGCGGCTGGGACCAACCCGTCGCCTGACAGAAAGGAGAAGCGGTATGCAAGATGAAATATGGGTCGAGCGATTGCAGCAGGGCGACCGGACCGCGTTTGATGAGCTCTACACCCGGTACCGGGATGAAGCGCTGCGCACCGCCAGCCTGATCACGGGCAGCCGCGCCGACGGTGAGGATGTGGTACAAGAAGCCTTCGTACAGTGTTACCAGCGCATCGGACAGCTGCGCGACCGAAGCAAATTCAAGGCCTGGTTGTTTACCCTACTGACGCGGGCGGCCTGGAAATACTGCCGCAAACGCGGCCGGGAAGAGCCGGTCAGTGAATTTTTCGACGATGCCGAAAAGGCCGGCGAATCGGCGCTGGGCGCCGTGCTACGCACCGAACAGAGCCGGGAACTTTTCGCCGCCGTGCAGGCGCTCGATGACAAGCAGCGTACGGTCGTTGTGCTGTATTATTACAACGACATGTCGGTGCGCGACATTGCCCATGTGCTCGGCTGCCGGGAAGGGACGGTCAAATCCCGTCTGTTTTCCGCCCGGCGCAATCTGCAAAAGGCCATGGGACAAAAAAACGATGAATGGGAGGGCGTGAGGATATGAAAGATTTGGAACTGGATGCGCAGCTTCGTCAAACGTTACACGAAAGCGTGGAAAATCTCCAGGCGGACGACAATCTGAAAGCGAGGATCGATCTTATGGTACAGAAAAAACACACACGCAGCGTATGGAAAAAGGTCACAGTCGGCTTGGCGGCAGCACTGTGCCTGACCATGGCAGGCGCCCTGGCCAGCGGGCAGTTTGCCTCTCTGCAAACCAGCCTGAACCCCGAGGATATGCAGTTTTCGGTGGAGGACTTGCAGAAGGACACGGCCCAGATCGCGGATGGTATCACCATTCCCGAACAGCTGGCGGGCTATGATTTCCAGAAGGGCTGTGTACAATACACCGACAAACTGGATGACGACGGCAACCGGCTGGACTCCTATCCGAGTCTGGAGGCCGACTACGGCACCAGCATCAACGGCGACGGCACGGTCTTGACCTACACCGCGCGGGCCTATGACAACGATTTGGACGGCGCGGACGCCCCCCCGGCCCAGTCGTATGAGGGCCAGCCGAACGAGACCCGGGAGATTGACGGCGTGACGGTCACCTATCATGCGGACCGCTATCTCTTCCTGCCCGAAGATATGCAGCCGACCGCCGAAGAACAGGCCCTTGCAGACAACAACGAACTGTACATCTCCTACGGCGTAGCCGAGCGCGAGGAAGATACCTATCAGTACGTTTCCTGGCAGGTGGGCGATGTTGTCTATGAGCTGCTTACCAAGGATACCACCCTTTCGGCAGACGATCTGTTTGCCGCAGCGGCCGATGCCCTATAAAAACAAGCAGCCGTCCGGACCCCAAAGTCCGGACGGCTTTTTTTATGTGAGCGATTGCAACAGTTTGCACAGCGCAGCAAAATCGATGGGCTTTACGATGTGGGCATTCATCCCGGCCGCCTGAGTCTCGGCAATATCCTCGGGGAAGGCATTGGCCGTGACCGCAATGATGGGAATGGTGCGCGCATCCGCGCGTTCCATGGCGCGGATGGCCCGCGCAGCCTGGCAGCCGTTTAGGTTCGGCATCTGCATATCCATCAGGATGGCGTCCAGCTCGCCCGGCTTGGACGCGGCGAACGCATCCACGGCCTGCTGGCCGTCCCACGCCTGCACCATCTGGACCCCCTGCATGGACAAAATCTCGGTGGCGATCTCCATGTTGATCTCATTGTCCTCGGCGAGCAGCAGCGTTTTTCCGGTCAGTTCAAACGGGGCTTGCTCCTTCTCAGCCGGGGCCGGTTCGGGCTCCTGTGCCGCTTGCAGCGGCAGCGTGACAGTGAATACACTGCCCTTGCCCAGTTCGCTTGTGACGCTGATTTCGCCGTCCATGCGCTTGACCAGGCTGTGGACAATGGCCATGCCCAGGCCTGTACCGGTCACCGACCGCGCGTGAAAGCGCGTTTCCCGCGCATATGGCTCAAAGACATGCTCCAAAAATTCCTGCGACATGCCGACGCCAGTGTCCTCGACCGCGATCTGGTATTTGCCGTATTTGTGCGCCGTCTTTTCGGTCAGATGCACGGTGACCGACGCGCCCGATTCGCTGTATTTGAGGGCATTGGACAGCAGATTGTTGAGGATTTGGGTCAGGCGTGCCGCATCGCCCAGCACCATGCGGCTGTGCAGGTCGCTGACCAAAATCAGCTCCTTTTGCTCCTGCTGGGCCTGATAGCGGAAGAGGTCGATGCAGTCCTCCACGCATTTCTGCAAATCCATGGGGTGGTAATCGAGCGAGATTTTGCCCTGCTCCATGCGGGAGATCTCGAGCACATCGTTGATGAGGTCGAGCATCTGCCGGCCGGAGCGCTGGATTTTGTCCAGCGTTTCGCGCATCTTGTCCGGCTCATCCAGACTGTGCTGCGCCAGTTCGGACAGGCCGATGATGGCATGCAGCGGGGTGCGCATATCGTGCGACATGTTGCTGAAAAACGCATTTTTATCCGCTTCGCTGCGGCGAGACAGTTCAAGCGCATTTTGCAGCAGCTCGAGCTGCTCGAGCTGGCGGGTCTTTTCCTCATTGACTTCCCGGAAGGCCAGCACGACTTCATCCTGGGCAAATGCTTTGTCAAACAGGATGCTGACATGCACCCAGCGCTCGCCACCCTCAAACCGGCGCAGATAATCCCCGCCGAATTCCGATACCTGATCGTGCACCAGCTGCTGGATATTGTCCAGCGAAAAGCTGCTGGCAAACTCCTGATAGGTGCTGCTGGCGACCACTGCCTGAATGGTATGCAAAAGATCGTCGTACCGCCCCATGGCGCCCAGTTGTTTTCTGGTATCTGGGGCGCATTTGATGGTTTCATAGGTTCCGGTCTTGTAGTTGACGCGATACAGCGCATAATACAGATTGCCCAGCGCCTGCACGGTATCATGGGTGCGCCACATGCGCCGGTTCAGCCGGAAATCGCGCACGGACAACAGTACCGCAGCCAGTAAAAACAGGCCGGACAGCACCAAAAACAGATGATAAATGGTGGTCAGTTCGCGCAAAACGGTCTGGAACGGGATGGTCAGCACGGTGGTCCAGCCGTTGCTCATCTGATAATAATACACGCCGCACAGCCATCCATCCGGACCGGTCACGCTCGCATCATAGGGCGCCAGGGAGCCGTCTTCGATGCCGTCCAGCAGGCCATCGACGTATTCCTGCGGGGTCTGCTTGTGGTTGGAGCCCTCCATATGGGACTGCAACACGGTGCCATTCTGGTCGCACAGAAAATAAGAGCTGCCTTCGGGCAGGGATTGCAGCTCGGCCGCATGAAAATCATCCGGAAAGACATCGAACATGAGCATATTGTCCGAATGCGTGGCCTTTTGCGCGATGGTAAACACCGGCTCACCGGTGATCGCGTCCTGGTACGCTGGGGTAAAAATCACTTCGCCGCCAGCCTGCATGGCCATGCGATACCATTCAGTCGCGGTGAAATCGTAGGTCTCATCCCCTTCCCAAGGGTTGGCGGCCACGATGTGCCCTTCGACGATCGCATACAGGTCCACCGACTCATCTTGCAGCACCTGCGCCATTTTGGTGAAAAAATCCTGGCTCCAGGACTGAATCTCCTGCTCATCCACCTGGTCGACCGTCAGCTGGTCCAGATATTCGGTGCCCAGTTCCATCATGGTGCTGTATGTATCGATTTGGCTTTGTTCGGCGGCTGCATAGTTCTTGGTCAGCGATGAGCCCAGCTGCTGGGCGTTTTGCAAAAGCTGCTCCCGCATCACATAAAGACTGAATACCGTCAGTACAGCAAACACCAGCAGAAACAAAATATGAAAACACAGATTCCGCAGCGTTGCATTGCGGACTTTGGCGTATCGTTTCATGGTTTTCCCCCTTTGATCCGGCCTGTCAAGGGCCGGAATCCTCACTGCCAGTATGGAACATCTGCGCCCATTTGTCAATCTTTTGCACCCGGCTTTGCCTGTTGCCGCTTGTCGTTTTCTGCGGTATAATAAAAATAACCTTTGGCTTATGGGAGGAACATCATGGAGCAACACGTTTTTCTGCAAAAACTTCAGAAGGCTGGCATCAATACCGACCAGGCCATCGGCCGGTTTATGGGCAACACTTCGCTCTTTTTGCAATTTGTCCGCCGTTTGCCCCAGGCGCTGCGGTTTGAAGACATCCGCCGGGCGCTGGAAGCCCAGGACGATGAAACATTTTATATGTTGGTGCACACCTTAAAAGGCACGGCAGCCAACCTGTCGGCCGAAAATCTGGCCGAATGCACCCAGGCGATTTTGGTCGAATACCGCGCTTCGGGGTTCAAGCACCAAAAGAAGCTGGAAGGCCTGCTTCAGCAAGCCGAAACCGAAAGTGAAAAATTATCCCAGACGCTGCGCGAATGGGACGCGGAACATTGATCCGCGCATACAGGAGGAAGCCATATGACACGAGATACGCTGCTGATCATTGACGATTCAGAGCTGGATCTGGCGATTTTAAATGAAATTTTTAAGGGGCTGTTCCACGTCGAGTGTTTCCAGGAAGCCACACAAGCGCTCTCCTTCATCCACAAGGAGTCCGATCGGATCTGTGCGGCCCTGGTCGATATCTGCCTGGGACGCCGCGGGGCAGGCTTTACCCTGCTGCACCGCCTGCAAACCAATCCGCTGACCACCAAACTGCCGATCATCCTCATCACGTCGGATGCCAACCGGGATTATGTCCTGCATGGTCTGGAACAGGGTGCGGCTGACTTTCTGGTCAAGCCGGTCGACCCGCACACCGTACAAAAGCGGGTATGCGATATCATCCGCGGCGCATGGCCGCAGGGCGAAACCATTCTGGACCACCAGCAGGACCGCAGTGCTCTTACATCGACATCTCAAACGACAAACACGGACGATTTCTGCCTGCTCGACCGCCTGCCCGAGTCCCTTTCGGCCGAGCAGGCCGCACAGCTTGCCGATGACTGGCAGCAAAAATTCTCGGTTCTGTGTCAACTGCGCCCGGATGTGCACGCCATTCCTTCCCGGCGCATCCCGCGCCTGACCGGCCTGCTGGCCGATGCCTGGCGCTCCCTGCACGATGACAACAGCCTGACCGAATTGCAGGCCGCATACACCCAGCAGGCGGCGCGTTTGTGCGATTTGGGCAAGCTTGGTCTGCCCGATAGCACGGCGTCCGCCGGAGCCGAGCAGCCCGAACCCGGCCGCACCGCCTATATGCGACACACCGAATTCGGACGCGCCTTATGGCAGAGCAACAAGCCGCATCCATTCCTTTCGATCTGTGCCGACGTTGCATACTGGCATCACAAAAATTTTGATGGTACCGGCTATCCGGCGACCCCCGAACCGGTCGAGGTCCCGCTCTGGGCCCAGCTGGTCCATGCCGCATTCCGTTGCGATCTGTATTTATGCAAATATGCGGACAATCCGGATTGCTATGACCGTGCGCTGCGCGCGCTGTCCAGCGAGGCAGGCACGATTTTGTCCCCCGAAATGTTCCGCACCATCGAAGCCGCGCGCGAACCGATGGAAAATTTGCTGACCAAAGTATAACGCCGCTTTGTGCATCTGCCGGCAAATCGGTTTGCGGTTTGCCGGCAAATGCTCTTTCGAGCGAAAAAAACAGTTGACAAACAAAAAACCATCTGCTAAAATTATATTTGCTTATCGGGCCGAGATACGGAGAGGTATCGAAGCGGTCATAACGAGGCGGTCTTGAAAACCGTTTGTCCGAAAGGGCGCGTGGGTTCGAATCCCACCCTCTCCGCCAATTTTTCATTGGCGGAAACAAGAAACTTCATTGGTACGGAGAAATACCCAAGTGGTGAAGGGGCTCCCCTGCTAAGGGAGTAGGGCGCGAAAGCGTCGCGAGGGTTCAAATCCCTCTTTCTCCGCCAGAAAAAGACCTGTGATTCAAACGGATTGCAGGTCTTTTTTGTATTTTTCGATCATTTTTTAATATTTTCATAACTTTTTAGCCAACTGTAAAATTTCGTATTTT